>NZ_JAQJCG010000001.1:0-413352 GCF_030182565.1 Rhizobium centroccidentale
GATATCTCGGCTCACTCGTCCAGACAATCAGTCCAGACGAGTGCACCAATTATCTTGTCAATGCAGGATACGCTTCAAACAAAACATGAAACGCTCTAAGGCTGACGCGGCGGCGTTGGAGTTACAACGATCCATCAACGATCTTGGCTGCAAGGGTGCCGTTCTTTTCGGACGGGTCGGCAACAAAAATCTGGATCATCCGATCTTCGAGCCGACTTTTGCCTGTGCGGCGGAGCTCAATATCCCGCTCATGATCCACCCGCAAATTCCGCAGACGAGCGTGCGCAACTCCTATTATACGGGCTTCGGTGCTCCCGTCGATCTCGCTCTGTCCTCTTTCGCGCTTGGATGGCATTTCGAGGCGGGTGTCCAGTTCGTGCGCCTGATCCTGGGAGGGGTTTTCGACCGCTATCCAACCCTTCAGGTGATCCTGGGCCATTGGGGCGAGCTGGTGCTTTTCTATCTTGAACGGCTCGTCATGCTTGACCGGGTGTCCGAGCTCCAGCGGCCGTTCATCGAGTATGTTCGAAACAATCTCTATCTCACCGCCAGCGGAATGTTCAGCCCGTCCTACTTGCAACAGGCCATCGATACTGTCGGGATTGATCGAATCCTATTCTCGACCGACTACCCGTACCAATACCGTCCAGGAGGCGACGCACGCCGTTTCATAGACGGCCTGGACCTAGACGATCCCAGCAAAGCGAAGTTCGCTTATCGAAACTGGGAGAACCTAACCGCAAGGCGTGTCGAGGTTCGGCCACCATCGCATCCAGGTATTTGTGGCGAGCGGTAATATGGAGGCGTTCGTATCGATGCAAGTACCTAGCCAAGCCATACTGAGCTGGAGCAAAAGTTACCGGCAGAGCTTCTGATCTAGCTACTGAGGCAGCGGCGGCCCCGGTTATTCCAGCCGGATAAGGCCTGGGCTTCGCTCGCCATGCTGTCACACAGGAATTTATAATAAATGGGTCGTTGGTTCCAATCTCATCAAGAACCCAGGATTTGCGGCTCTTCCGTCGCGAGGAGCGACGTCTCAATCAATGCGAATGCCGCCTCGGCGTCAAACGCGGGCTCCCAATCTCCGGCCGCGCCGTCGATGGTTCAGCCAAGATCGACGTTCATGGCGAAGTCCCAGGTGCCAGCGCCGTTTCTGGCCAGGCCGATCATCATCAGGCCGAGCGCTTCCAGCGTCTGGGCCATGTGCAAACCGCCAATGTCAAACGGACGCAGCCCGAGACTTTCGAGGAAGATGGAGACGCGCGCCTTCGCCTTCGCGTCGTCGGCCGCGATGAATGCGTCGAGGTGCCCACCCTTGGCCAGCACGTGACCGAAGATGGTGTTGAACGCCTTCACGATAGGCGCGCCGGCAGGCAGGCCCTTGGCGATCTCCTGCGCACCAGAACTGCCGTGCGGGGTGACGAGGCCCGAAAGATCGGAGGCAACGGGGTTGGTGATGTCGCTAATCACCTTGCCGTCAAGCGAGTCCCCGTAATCGGCGACTACCGCTGCGGCGCTGGTGTAAGGCACGGCCAGGATGACGATGTCCCCGGCCGGGGCCACGCCATAAGTCCCTGTCGCTCCTCCGGCTCCAATCTGCTTGGCGAGCGCCGGCGCCTTGGCGAGATCTCGGCTGACCACCTCGACGGTATGTGCGGCCCTGGCGGCAAGGCCGCCGATTGCCGCGGCCATGCCGCCGGATCCGATGATGCTGATAGTGCTCATGTACGATTCCTCAATCGAACTTGACCAAGTCCTTAAAGATCAGTTGACCCCAGCTATTGCCGCGCGCCTGAACGAGCAGTCCACCTTCCGAAAGGCCGCCAAGATTGATCGGCGAGAAGCCGAGTTGTTCGGCAAGCGCAGCAATCTCCGCTATCGCGCCGTCGTCGTCGCTTGCCAGGAACACCACTCTCCTGCCACCATGTACAGCCGGATCTTGGTCAAGGACGGCGGCAGCCAGATGATTGAAACCCTTGACCAGTCTTCCACCAGAAAAGGCCTGCGCGACGAATTTGGACGACGGCTGCCCTCCCAGTTTCTCAGGGGGCACGCCGTAGGCATTGGTCACATCGACGATCGTCTTCCCATGCCACGTGGGCAATGCCTTCGCGACATCCGGATGCTGCTCGAAGCGGACAGCCAAAAAGATGACGTCTGCCTTGACGGCGTCCGCCAGGGTTGTGGGGATGATTTCCGGTCCGATTGCCGCAGCTTCGGATGCAAAGCTTGCCGGGTCGCGTGTGGCTGCAACGGATACTTCCATGCCCTTGCGGGCGAACGCCCTGGCAATAGCGTGGCCGATCTTGCCGAAGCCGATAATTGCATAGCTCATGATATTCTCCTTCGAATGTTCGGAGCGGTCAGAGTTTATAGCCGCCGCTTGCTTCAATCGTCTGGCCCGTCACCCAATGGCCGTCATCGGAAGCCAGGAACGCCACGACGGCAGCAATTTCCGAAGGCTCGCCAAAGCGTCCCAATGCGATTTCAGCTTCGACCGTCTTGACGAGTTCGGGGTTTTCCCGGATGGCTGCGTTCACGTCCGTTCGCGTGTAGCCGGGCGCGACGGCGTTCGCGGTAATTCCGCGCGGCCCGAGTTCGGCCGCCAGCGCATGGGTGAGGTTGTTGATCGCCGCTTTGGCCATCGAGTAGACGGGCGCGGCCGTCACGGGCTTCGTGGCGGCGGCGGAAGAGATGTTGATGATGCATCCGCCATCGGCGAGACGATCCAGAGCCGCCTGAACGATGAAGAAGGGCGCGCGGGCATAGACCGCGATCAGGGTGTCCCAACTGTCCGGCGTCGCGTCCTTGAAGCCAACCCAGCCGGAGTTGCCGGCGTTGTTGACCAGAATGTCGAGAGCTTTGCTTCCCTTCCGCTTGGTGAACTCGTCGTCGAGTCTCTCGAATAAGGTCGGCACGGTCGCCGGGTCAACGAGGTCCGCGTGGATCGTGAATGCAGTGCCTCCAGCATTCTCGATGGCCGCCACCACCTCGTCCGCGCCAGATTTGGAGGCGTTGTAGGTTAGCGCGACCGTCGCACCATCCTTTGCAAGACGTTCGGCGATGGCGCGGCCAATGCCCCGCGATGCCCCGGTAACGAGAGCGGTTTTTCCTTCAAGGGGTTGTGGCATATCATTTCCTTCCGTGGATGTGTGCGTAATGGGATTACTGAGGTGACCGGCGGGGCTTGGCGCGTCAGAGTTGCGCAAGGCCGCCGTCGACGGCGACTTCGCTGGCGGTCATGAAGCTGCTGTCCGGTGAGGCAAGAAACGCAGCTACCGCTCCGATCTCCGCCGGATCGGCCATGCGCTGGAGCGGTGTCATCACGGCAAAGGCCTTCTGGCCTTCCTCGCCAAGCGCCTCTTTCGCAAGGTCGGTCGCCGTCGCCCCGGGCGACAGCACGTTTACGCGGATGCCGGTGCCCTTCAGGTCCTCGGCCCAGGTCCGCGCGAGATTGCGCACCGCTGCCTTGCTGGCGCTGTAGGCACTGAATGCCGGGGCGCCCGTGGTGCCGGCGCTCGATCCGGTCAGGATGATCGAACCGCCCTGGCTCATCAGCGGTAGCGCCTTCTGGACCGTGAAGATCGTGCCTTTCACGTTGGTGTCGAAAGTCTCGTCAATGTGTTCGGCAGTGATCTTGCCGAGCGGAAGCGGGCTGCCCGCCCCGGCATTGGCGAAGACGATGTCGAGGGTTCCGCGCTCCGCCTTTACCGCCGCATAGAGCCGATCCAGATCCGCTTCGTCGGAAACCGAGCCTTTCACCGCGCGGGCATTCGGCCCGAGATCGGCCACGGCGGCGTCGAGCGCTTCCCGCCGGCGGCCGAAAATGAACACGAAGGCGCCTTCTTCGATGAACCGCTTTGCCGCGGCGAGGCCGATGCCGGTCGCGCCACCCGTAATGACTGCAATCTTACCCTCAAGCTTTCCCATGACTTCTCCTTCTGTCCTGTCGGACAGCGCCTGTTGTCATTTGCGCCCACAGACGCTATCTAGTGGATCACTGATCCGCTTCATAAACGGATCGCCGATCCACATATATGGATCACTGATCCATTTAACAAGGTAATCCATGCGAGCCGACGCAGAAAAAAATCGCAGCCAAATTCTCACCGTCGCGCGTGACGTTGTCGCCGAGCATGGTGTGGACGCGTCGATGCGTGACATTGCCCGCCGGGCCGGAGTTGGGCTAGCCACGCTGCTTCGTCATTTCCCGACGCGGGAGGCGTTGTTCGAGGCGCTGCTGTGTACTCATCTGGACGCACTGACGCGGAGGGCAGCCGAACTCGAACGGTCGACTTCGGCCGACGAAGCACTTCTCTCCTGGTTTCGAGAATTGGTGGAATTCACCCAAAGCTCTAGGGGCGTTGTCGCCATGATGGCGGCCGCTCACACGAACCCCGACTCCGCTCTTTATGCTTCGTGCGCAGCGGTGCACTCGGCAGGGGCGCGACTACTGCTGCGCGCCCAGGCCGAGGGAACAGCGCGCGCCGATATGAATGGGGACGACCTGTTCGCCCTGATAACGGCTCTCGGCTGGGCGGTCGATCAACCTTCATTCGCGCCGCGCGCGGATCATCTCGTTCACCTCGTGACGAGCGCCCTTCTGACAGATTGGCCTCGCAACGCCGTCAAGAAGGCAACAGTTTGAACAAGGTCTGCGCATTTTTCCTGGAATTGTTCTAGGCAACGAAGCGGACTACGCCGCTGTCCGCGCAAAGCTGTCTCTTGGTTGCGAAAGCCTGAAGCAGCTGCCCAAATGCCATGAATGCGGCCGCCAACCCGCATAATTTCTAGTGATCGGAAGGGGAGTGGACGTCTGCACCGCTTCATACGGCGAAGGCCCGATAATACTTGCGGGAAGGATTGCTTTCGCGTCGCGCTAGAAAAACTGCCTTTGGATCTTCGGGTTTCGACACGATCATTTCCGCGACGGGACTGGTGCCCGGTAACGCCAATTTTCGGAGCGAGCAAATGTCGATCAATCGCCGCCACTTCAACCAATTGCTGCTCCTTGGAGGCGCAGGTCTTGCCTTGGGAGGCGTCCCGTCATGGGCAAGTGCGGCGGAAACGCCGGTGAGCGGCGGAACCCTGAATTGGGCCTATTATCCCGATCCGACGGCGCTGATTGCGATCAATACCTCTTCCGGTACGGGGCAGGCGATCGGGCCGAAGATCAACGAGGGGCTGCTCGATTTCGACTATGATCTCAATCCAAAGCCGCTTCTGGCGACATCATGGTCCGTCAGTGGTGATGGCCTTCGCTACACATTTGCGCTTCGCAAGGATGTCAAATGGCATGACGGCAAGGACTTTACCTCCGAGGATGTCAAGTTCACCATCTTTCGCCTCAAGGAAGCGCATCCGCGCGGGCGCATTACGTTTCAGAACGTCACATCGGTCGAAACGCCCGATCCGCTTACTGCTGTCATCGTTCTGTCCAAGCCGGCTCCTTATCTGCTCTCCGCACTCGGCAGTTCGGAATCGCCGATCGTGCCGAAGCATGTCTACGAGACCTTCAAGCCGACAGAGCAGCCGACCCTTGCCCAGACCATCGGCACCGGTCCCTTCATCCTCAAGGAATGGGTGCCTGGAAGCCATCTGATCTTCGACCGTAATCCGAATTATTGGGACGCGCCGAAACCCTATCTCGACCGGGTCGTTCTGCGCGTCATCCTCGATCCGGCAGCAAGGGCCGCAGCACTTGAGACGGGAGAGATCGACATTGGCGCGAACCCGGTGCCGCTTTCGGATATCGAGCGGTTGAAGGCCAATGCCAACCTGGTCGTCGATACCACGACTTATGCCTATTCCGGGCCACAGCAGCAGCTGTTCTTCAATTATGAGAACGAAATTCTCAAGAAGAAGGATGTGCGGCTTGCGATCGCCCATGCGATCGACCTGCAGAAGCTCGTGGACATCGCTCTGTTCGGCTATGCGCAGGTTTCTCCGAGCCCGATCAGCACAGCCTTACCGAAATGGTATGATCCGAGCATCAAGGCGAGAGAACATGATCCCAAGCTTGCCAACAAGCTGCTCGACGATGCCGGCTATCCGCGCGGCGCCAATGGCACGCGCTTTAAACTGCGGCTTGCCTATAATTCATTCCTCCAGCCGTCCTATGCCGACTTCATCAAGCAGTCGCTTGCTGCGGTCGGCATCGACGCCGAAATCCTGAAGCTCGATCTCGCCACCTTCCTGAAGACGGTCTACACGGATCGCGCCTGGGATCTGGTCATCGAATCCCTGTCCAACACGTTTGATCCGACGCTTGGCGTGCAGCGCGCCTATTGGTCGAAGAACTTCAAGATCGGCCTGGTGTTCTCCAATGCCAGCCATTATTCCAATCCGGAGGTCGATGCGGTTCTTGAAGCCGCCGCGGTCGAGCCGGACGAGGGCAAGCGCCGGCAGCTCTGGTACAAGTTCCAGCACATCATTCATGATGATGTCGTCTCCGTCGATCTGGTGGCGGCAGGCGCGCAGATCGTTGCCAACAAGCGGGTGAAGAATTTCGCACCCGGTGCGCAGGGTATCAACAACAGTTTCGGCCAGATATGGCTGAGCCCGAATGCCTGAACGGGTTGGATAGGCTATTCTTTGCCGATTAAGGAGCCGGCTTATCCAAGCCGGCTCAATGCGTTCCTTGCCGCAATCGTGCGGATCATATGGCTTTGCGGCGCATGCGAGCGGGCGGTGATCGCATCGCGATGATGGCGCTCCAGCTGGAAATCGCGATTGAGGCCCGGATTGCCGGCGAGCTCGAGCGCAAGACTGGTGACCGCGACGGCGTTGTCGATGACGACATGGCGAACATGCATGCCGTCCATGCCGATCGGTCTTCCGGCATCGACATCTTCTCCAAGCGAGCGCAGTAGCCGGGCGTTCGTTGCAAGTCGAACCTCTATCTCGCCCAAGCCATCCTGGATGCGCGGTACCGTCGCGATCGGAGTACCAAGGCTCGCGGGCGTGTGGCTCCTGGCGAAGGCGAGAACGCGGTCGCGGGCAGCGCTGGCGACGCCGTGATAGACCGCACCGAGCAGGCCAAAGAAGAAGGCGGCGGCGTGTTCGTTGCGGCGGATCGGTTCCGTCGCGGGCTGTGACTCGATGATATCGTCAATCGGGATCGATACGTCCTCGAGAATGATGTCGTCGCTCGCCGTGGCATGCATGCCGGCCGCATTCCAGCTCTTCTCGATCCGAAAGCCGGCGGCATCGGTCGGCACCAGAAACGAGGCAAGGCGCGGTTCCTCCTCGTCCGTGACGGCAAGAAGCGACACCCATTTCAGCACGGGAATGCCGGTGACGTAGCTCTTATGGCCTGAGATGCGCCAGCGATCGCCGTCGCGGCGCGCAATGGTTTCCGGCAGGGCACCATGGGCGGGCGAACCGATGCGCGGTTCGGCCTGCGCATTGTTGATCAGCGCCACACCCTTTTTGTTTGCCAGAAGCACGCGCTCGGCCAGATGCCGGGGCCATTTGCCAAGGCGGCGGATGGTAAAATGCGAGGTGTAGTGCATGGCAAGCACCAGCGCGGTCGAGGGTTCACCACGGGCGATCTCGCTGATGACAGCCTGTGCCGATGTCAGGCCCCCGCCGTGACCGCCATGGTCTCGGTCGCTGACGAGGCCGAGCAGGCCGGCCTCGAAAAGCCGGTCGAAATTCTCGAAAGGGAAGGCACCCGTTGCATCGTGATGCGCGGCGGTCCGGGAAAAATCCTCGGCAAGGTTTTTCGCCTTGACGATCAAATCATCAATGGTCTCTGTCATCTCGTTACAACGTGGTTCAGGCGACGGCGCGTTCGGCAAAGCCGTCGAGATGGCGACGGTCCACCCATTCGCCAATGTCGAAATCGCCGGCCAGGAAACCGAAGTCACGCAGGAAGTTCTTGTAGTGCTCGACGGCGTCAACCAGATCCGGCTCCAGTCCCAGGCCAAGATGGCGATGGATATCCGGACCGTTGGCGGCAAGGACCTGTTCTTCGGTCGCTCCGGATTCACGCGCCACGAAGCGGCGGGTTTCTTCCGGATGAGCTTCCGCCCAGGCGCTTGCCTTGAAGATCGCTTCGATCAGCTTGCGCACGAGATCGGGCCGTTCTTCCGCCAGCAGTTCGTCGACCGTCAGCACCCGCGGCGAGCCCGAATTGATGCGGATCTTTGGGTCCGGATGGAAGCCGAATTCGGCAACCTGCACCGCGCCGATGAGATTGGCGACGTTGATCCCGGCGGTTCCCTTGACATAGATCGCGTCCACCTCGCGGCGCAACAGCGCTGCGATCTCCTCGCCATAGGCCTGCCTGCGCTTGAGGCCGAAAAGGGATGGGCCTTCCTGGCTCGCGAGCACGGAATCGGCGAGCGCGATCTCGACAATCTCGACATCGTCTTTGGACAGGCCCTCGAGCGAGAGCGCTGAGATCAGCCCCTTGAGCGCCGTGGCGCGCATGAAGTCGACGATCCCCTCCGGGCGGCGGGCAATGCCGAAACGGCGACCCTTGAGATCCCTGGTCGTCTTGATGCCGGTTTCCGGCAGCGTGATGATTGCCTGAAACTCGTCCGTCCATGTAATGCCGACAAGGCGTGTGCGGCGGCCTTCGGAGCGGGCGCGAATGGGCGGCACATTGCCGCCATGGCGGAAGGACCAGTCGAGCGTGTGGTTGAAATGGCTCTGGCGGATATTCCTGTCAGGAGAGTCGATGATGGATTTCAAGGTGACGCCTTCGCTGCGAAAGCCGTCTTCGAGATAGCCGAGCTGTGCGGCCAGTCCCACAGGCGTCGGGACGGGGCAGCGCGTGTACCAGATTTCGGAAATGGCATTGCTGGTCATGATCGTTCCTATCAGTGGCGCAGGCCGGCCTGTTTCATCAGCGGCAGGACTTCCTCGCCGAAGAATTCCAGATCGTCGCGGAAATCGAAGAAGCTGAGCTGCAAGCCGTCGATACCGGCCGCCTTCAGCTTGACGAACTGGTCGACCACCTGTTCCGGCGAGCCGATGACGCGAATATTGCCGCCGATGAAGCGATAGGGATCCTGTGCGTCGCGGCCCTTCCAGGCATGGGCATCGGAATCCAGCGACTGGAAGCCCTTACGGGAACGCTGGTCGGCATGGGCGACGATCCGATCGGCGAGTTCCCATGCCTCCTTCTCGGTCGGACGGCAAATGACCATCGGATTGAGCAGGGTGCGCACGCTGCGTCCGACATCGGCGGCGGCATCCTTCACCCTCTTGCTATGAGCCGGCAGGGAGGCGAGGGCGCTGTCGATGTCCGCGCCGGTCGGGCTGGTAATGAAGACGATATCGGAGTAGCGGCCGGCAAAGGCTATGCCTGCATCGGATCCGGTGGCATTGACGAGGATCGGCCGGCCGAAATTCGGTTTCGGTGTCACGTAGCCGCCGCCGAGCTTCCAGCTGCTTTCGCCTTCGAAGGAGTAGTTCTCGTCGTCGCTCCACAGCCGCTGCACGACCTCGAGAAATTCTGCGGCCAGCTCATAGCGCCTGTCATGCTCGATGCGTTGCCAGCCGAACATTTCGTGCTCGACGGCCCTATGGCCGGTGACGACATTGATGCCCCAGCGGCCGCCGGTGATGTGATCGAGCGTGGCGCCGAACTTGGCAAGGTGCAGAGGATGCCAGGGGCCGTAGAGAACATGCATCGTCGAGATGAGCATGATCTTCTTGGTGAGGCCTGCAAGTGCTGCGGTCGAAACGAAACTGTCGAGTGCGTGGCCGTCGAAGACGCCGCCATAGCCGCCCTTGGGAAGCCATTGCGACAGCGCGAACACCAGATCGAAACCCAGTTCCTCCGCGCGCAGCGTCAGCGCCTTGTTATAGTCGAAGCGCCAGTCGGTCGAGCGCTCCAGGGTCGATTGCGTCCAGCCTCCAGCCTGGATCGGCAGAAAAAGGCCGAGCAGAACCGGCTGCTTCAGAGCCTGCGATAGCGGGCTATCGGGAAAATCGGTCGGCGCGGCGAATTTTGGCAGGCCCACGATGGAGCCGGGACGGTGCTGGATGGACATGGCGTTCCCTTGCTTTCGGTCTTCAGGCGGTTGCGATGTAGGCGTAGGCAAGGCTGCCGGCGATGCCCTCGCCGCCGAGCGTGTGATCGGCAATACGCTTGTTGTAGATGGTCAGTTCCGGCTGGCTGACGATGTCGAGAGCTGGCAGATCCTCGACGAGGATCGTCTGGATCTCGCGCCATTGCTCGACCCGCTTCTGGGGATCGACTTCGATGGCGGCGGCCTCGAGAAGGGCGTCGACCTTGGGGTTGCTATAGGCGGAGCCATTGGAGAAGGGCACGCCTGGCTTGAAGTTCTTGCTCCAATAAAGCCGCTGCACACCGACCGTGGGATCAAAAAGATTGCTCATTCCTTCATAGGCGAAATCGAAATCGCGATCGGTGTAGATGCGCTTGGTGTAGGTGGCGAAATCCTGGGCACGCACCGTCACCTCGACGCCGACCTTGGCGAGCGCCTGGCGGATATACTCCGAGCCGCGGCTGTAGGGTTCGCCGCTTGGCACATAATCGAGATTGAGACGAAACCGCACGCCGTCCGATCCGCGTGGATAACCGGCCTCGTCGAGCAACTTTTCCGCCGCGGCAAGGTCGATCGGATAGGTCTTGAGATCGGCGACATACCATTTCGTCAGGTTGGGATTGATCGGGCCGGGGATCGCTTCGCCATAGCCATAATTGATGGTGTTGCGGATCACCTTGCGGTCGATGACATGCGCGAAGGCCTGTCGGACGCGAATATCCTTGAAAACCGGCCTTTCCAGGTTGAATTCGATACGGCTGACGCCGTTCGCATATTGATAGCCCCGTGTATCGAAGGCGAGGCTCGCCACGCTCTTGAGGCGGTCGAGATCGCTGAGCGGAATGGGGGTCGATGGCGCTAGATCGATCTCGCCGGTCTCGATCGCGATCGAGCGGGCGGCAGCGTCGGGAATGAAGCGGACGATCAGTTGGTCGAGGTAGGGACGGGGCTGGTCCCAATAATCGGGATTGCGCTCATAAACGATATGGCTGCCCCGCACCCACTCCTTGAACTTGAAGGGGCCTGTGCCGACCGGCGCCAGATTGACGGGATTTTCGGCGACCTTCGTACCTTCATAGAGATGGCGGGGAACGATTGGCGATTCCGATGCGGCGAGCGCGGTAATCAGATAGGGGGCGGGCTTGGAGAGGACCAGGATCGCGGTTAGAGGATCGGGTGTTTCGATCTCGACGAGGTTCAGGAAGGTGTTGCGCCCGCGCGGGTGGACATCTTTGAGCGTCTTGATCGAGAAGACGACGTCATCGGCGGTAAAAGGCTTGCCGTCGTGCCATTTGACGCCCTCGCGCAGCTTGAAGGTGTAGCGTAGCCCGTCATCGCTGACGGCCCATTGTTTGGCGAGGAGCGGCTGCGGATTGAGATCGAAATCATAGGTCAGCAGCCCCTCTGTCACCTTCGGCGAAACATAGACCGAGTTGAAGGCCGTATGGGCGATCGTCGTCAGGACCGGCGGTTCGGCCGAAAGCAGAAGCGTCGCGGTGCCGCCACGCGATGGAGCCGCATGGACGGTTGTTCCCGCCACGGCGATTGCACCGAGCGCTGCCGACGAGAGCAGGAAACTCCGACGTGTAATTATAGAAAGCCTGGTCATCTGAAGTTGCCTCGTCTGTCTAAGGTGGCGTTGCCGAGCCTGAACGGTTGCTGGTTTTATGTTCTCTAAGGAAGCGGTTCTCGTAGGTTGCTTTGTTGCCTTGCGCTCACTTCTTGGGAAAATTTATGCAAAAATTGCACGTAATAGCAAATATATTCTAATTTATCTTGTCGATTTGAGAAATTTCAGAAATATCTACCGATATCGATTTGACAAAACCTACAGATTTAGTCAACTACTATTGCGATGCAGCGCTTGAAATTTCGGTGGCGCTGCCGAGGAGTTTCGATGTCGGCTTACATGCGGATAGGACGAACGCTACGCCGGACGGCCGTGCAGGCAGTGCCGACGATGCTTGGCATCGTCATCCTGAATTTCTTCCTGCTCAAGCTGGCGCCTGGAGATGCGGCCGATGTCATGGCAGCCGAAGCCGGTTCGGCAACGGTCGAGACGATGGCGGCGCTGCGCGAGCGCTTCGGCCTGGACAATCCGATCCTCGTGCAGCTTGCGAATTATTTGTACAATCTCGCGCATTTCAGTCTCGGCTTTTCGCCGCGCTACGGCATGCCTGTCGCCGACCTAATCGGCCAGCGATTGCCGGGTACCCTGACCCTGATGGTGGCCGCGCTCGCCGCCGCGATTGCGATCGGCCTGATCCTCGGGTCGCTGATGGCAACATTTGCCGGGCGGCTGCCGGATCGGTTGATCTCGATCGTGTCGCTCCTCTTCTATTCGATCCCGGGTTTCTGGATCGGGCTGATGTTGATCCTGCTGTTTTCCGTCAAGCTCGGCTGGCTGCCGAGCGGCGGCGACAGCACCATCGGTTCGCGGCTCACCGGCCTGCCGGCGTTACTCGACCGGGCGCGCTACATGGTGCTGCCGGCCATATCGCTTGCTCTCTTCTACCTCGCGATCTATGCAAGATTGACGCGCGCCGCCATGCTTGAGGTCAAGTCGCAGGATTTCGTGCGCACGGCGCGGGCAAAGGGCGTTTCTCCGTTCAAGCTGACGACACGGCATGTGTTGCGCAACGCGCTGATCCCGATCACGACCATGGCTGGGATGCACTTCGGCGGTATGCTCGGCGGCGCCGTCGTCGTCGAGACAGTCTATAGCTGGCCCGGCCTCGGACGGTTGGCTTTCGAGGCCGTCATGGCCCGCGACTTCAGCGTTTTGCTTGGCATCCTGTTGCTCTCGTCACTTCTCGTCATCATTGCCAACGCTGCTGTGGATCTTCTGCAAGCATGGCTCGACCCGCGGATCGGAGCAAACCGATGAAAGCGCAAGAACTCAAGATCTATGCGGACACGGCGCGCGATTTCAGTGCCGAGGAGCCCGAAACGGCGGCAAGGGTCACACCCGTTCCCGAACGCCGTTGGACCCACATCCATGCGCCCGATGCCCGCACGACGGCTGTTTCGGCCCCGCGCTGGCAGGGGCGTCAGCGTGAGCTCAGGATCTTTCTTTCCAACCCCAACGCGCTCTTCGGCATTGCCGTTCTGGCTGCCATCGTGTTTGCGGCCCTGCTTGCGCCGATCCTCTATCCTGGCGATCCCCTGGAGATGGTGGCGCGACCCTTCCTTTGGCCGGGGCAAAATCCCGCCTATCCGTTGGGAACGGATTCCATGGGACGTGATGTGCTGGCTGGCATTCTTCATGGTGCCCAGATCTCGCTGACCGTCGGCATTGCCGCGACCCTGCTCGGCCTTGGCGCCGGCGTGACGGTCGGCGCGCTTGCCGGCTATTTCGGCGGCATGGTCGATGACCTCCTCGTCAAGCTCATCGAGATCTTCCAGACCATGCCGAGTTTCGTCCTGCTTGTCGTGCTGGTGGCGATCGCACAGCCGACCACGACGACGGTGACGGTTGCGATTGCACTCGTCAGCTGGCCGACGGTTGCGCGTCTGACACGCGCCGAGTTTCGCGGCATAAAGGAGAAAGACTATGTTCTCGCTGCCCGCAGCCTCGGCTTCGGCCACGCCCGCATCATTTTTCGGGAAATCCTTCCGAATGCTTTGCCGCCGCTAATCGTCACATCGTCCGTCATGGTGGCGAGCGCGATCCTGATGGAATCGGCGCTGTCCTTCATGGGGCTTGGCGATCCCAATCGCGTCTCCTGGGGTTCGATGATCGGCGCGGGGCGCGATGTCATCCGCACCGCCTGGTATCTCACCGCCCTGCCGGGTCTTGCCATCGTCTTCACGGTGCTCTCGCTAAATCTCATTGGCGATGGCCTGAACGATGCCCTTAACCCGCGTTTTTCGGAGGAGCGTCGATGACGGGACTTCTCGACGTCCGCGATTTTTCGGTCGGCTTCGGTAGCGCCCAGCCGGTTAAGGGCGTGAGTTTCACTGCCGCAGCCGGCGAGATGCTGGCTGTTGTCGGCGAGTCGGGCTCGGGCAAGTCGCTGACCGCGCTTGGCCTGATGGGGCTCCTGCCTCGGCATGCGAAGACGGCGGGCGAAATCCTGTTCGACGGCCGCGACCTCCTGAAATTGCGCGAACGGGAGATGCGGAGCATTCGCGGGCACGACATCGCCATGATTTTTCAGGAGCCGATGACGTCTCTCAATCCCGTACTGACGATCGGCAACCAGATCGTCGAAGTCCTGCGCATTCATGAAAAACTGAGTGGTAAGCAGGCGCGCCAGCGCGCGATCGATCTGCTGGATCTCGTCAGCATTCCAGAGGCGGCCAAACGTATCGACGACTATCCGCACCAGCTTTC
This sequence comes from Rhizobium centroccidentale, assembly GCF_030182565.1. Taxonomy (NCBI): domain Bacteria; kingdom Pseudomonadati; phylum Pseudomonadota; class Alphaproteobacteria; order Hyphomicrobiales; family Rhizobiaceae; genus Rhizobium; species Rhizobium centroccidentale. The sequence continues at coordinate 14,362 of NZ_JAQJCG010000001.1, forward strand.
AGGCGGCATGCGTCAGCGCGTCATGATCGCCATTGCGGTTGCCTGCAATCCGCGGCTTCTGATCGCCGATGAGGCGACCACGGCGCTCGATGTCACGATCCAGGCACAGGTGCTGCAATTGCTCGATCGCCTGCGCAGCCAGCTCAACATGGCGGTCATCCTCATCACGCACGACCTTGGCATCGTCGCGCAATGGGCTGACCGTGTCGTCGTGATGTATGCGGGGCGAAAGGTCGAGCAGGGCCTGCCCGGTGCCTTGTTCGAAACGCCGTATCACCCCTATACGCAGGGGCTGCTTGCGGCTTCGCCGCGATTGAAGGCCGACTATCACTATCGCGATGGTCCGTTGACTGAAATTCGCGGCTCGATCGTTTCGGCAACCGGCGAACAGGGCTGTTCGTTTCGACCGCGCTGTCCGGTGGCGCGAGCGGCCTGCGGGCAGTCCGTGCCGGCACTTGTCGCAGTTTCGGCCAGCCGCGAAGTGGCCTGCCCCTATGTTCCAGTCCTTGTGGAGAGAGCCCATGTCGTTTCTGTCGGTCGATAGGCTTTCCACGCATTATCCGGCTGCGGTCGGAACGGTGCGGGCCGTGGATGACGTATCGCTCGAGATCCTCGAGGGCGAGACCGTAGCGCTGGTCGGTGAATCCGGCTGCGGCAAGTCGACGCTTGGCAAATCCCTGATGCGCCTCGTCGATCCCACCTCCGGCCGGGTCACCTTCAAGGGGCGCGATGTCGCTGCGATGTCGGGCAAGGAATTGCAGGCGATCCGCCGGCATATTCAGATGATCTTCCAGGACCCGTTCGCATCGCTCAACCCGCGCCAGACGATCCGCGCGATCCTGACGGCGCCGCTCGCCGTCCATGGCATCGGTGATCGCAAGAGCCGTGACGCCATTGCCGCTTCGATGATTGCCCATGTCGGCCTGCCCTCGGATTCACTCGACCGCTATCCGCACGAGTTCTCCGGCGGCCAGCGCCAGCGCATCGGGATTGCCCGGGCTTTGATCCTGCAGCCTGAGCTTGTCATCTGCGACGAGCCCGTATCCGCGCTCGATCTGTCGATCCAGGCACAGATCCTCAATCTTCTCGTCGAGATGAAGACGGAGCTTTCGCTCTCCTATCTCTTTATCTCCCACGACCTGTCGGTCGTGCGCTATTTCGCCGATCGCGTGCTGGTCATGTATCTCGGGCGCATCGTCGAAAGCGCGCCGACGGCAAGGCTCTGGAGCGATGCCAAGCATCCCTATACGCGAGCGCTGCTTGCCGCCGTGCCCGATCCGTCGCGGCGCAAGCAGGCGGCACCGATCTCCGGCGATCTGCCGAGCCCGCACAACCCGCCGTCCGGCTGTCGTTTTCATACGCGCTGCCCGCTCGCAACAGACATCTGCCGGAGCGATGATCCGGTCTATCGGCAAATGGGCAGCGGCCACACCGTCGCCTGCCATCACGCACAATGAAATGGAGAAATGACATGGTCGATTATCGTTATCTCGGGCGCAGCGCGCTAAAGGTATCGCCTCTCACCCTTGGGACGATGATGTTCGGCGGCCCGACGCCCGACGACGTCGCCTTCCGCATCATCGACAAGGCTCGCGATCAGGGCGTCAATTTCATCGACACCGCCGATGTCTATCATGATGGCAAGTCGGAAGAGGTGGTCGGTCGCGGCATCAAGGCAAGCCGCGATCATTGGGTGCTTGCGACGAAGTTCGTCAACTCGCACAAGAAGGGTCCCAATCTCGGCGGCCATTCCCGTAAATGGGTGATCGAGACGGTCGAAAATTCGCTGCGCCGCCTCAACACCGACTATATCGACATCCTCTATTTCCATCGTGCCGTCTTCGACGCGCCGCTGGAGGAGCCAGTGCGTGCGATTGCCGATCTCATCCGCGCCGGCAAGCTGCGCTATTTCGGCGTCTCGAACTTCCGCGGCTGGCGCATCGCGGAAATTTCGCATCTTGCCGACCAGCTCGGCATCGATCGCCCGGTCGCAAGCCAGCCGCTCTACAATATCGTCAACCGCACGGCCGAGGCCGAGCAGCTTCCGGCCGCTCATCATTATGGTCTCGGCGTCGTCTCCTATTCGCCGCTGGCGCGCGGCGTGTTGACCGGCAAGTATGAGCCGGGCAAGGAGCCGGCTGCCGATAGCCGCGCCGGCCGTGGCGACAAGCGCATCCTTGAGACCGAATGGCGTCCGGAATCGATCGCCATCGCCCAGGAAATCGCTGCGCATGCCGCCGCCAAGAAGGTGACCCCGACCGAATTCGCCATCGCCTGGGTGCTGAACAACAAGCTGATCACCTCGGCGATCACCGGCCCGCGCACCGAAGAGCACTGGGATGGCTATGTGAGAGCCCTCGATGTCAAGCTGACCGCCGAGGACGAGGCCCTGGTCGATCGCCTGGTCACGACAGGGCATCCGTCCACGCCGGGCTTCAATGATCCGAGCCATCCTGTCGAAGGCCGGGTTCCGGTAAGTGTTGCCGGCGATGCCGGAAATGTCGTGCCGCTTGCTCGCGCCGTGGCCTGATCATCAAGCCCAAGGCCCTGCTTGAGCGGGGCCTTTCCCTTCCAGCGCAAAGAGCCTCTTCATGCCCATAGCAGCTTCATCAGCCGTGCCCTCCGTACCCGTTGAAACCAATCGGGCGACGTTGCTTGCAAGAATACCCGATCTTGCCGCGGAGATCGCAAAAGGCGCTGCGCGTCGAGACCTCGAACGCGAGCTGCCCCATGAGGCTTTCAAGCTGTTCAAGGAGGCCGGCCTTGGCGCGTTGCGCATACCGACGGCGCTTGGCGGCCCGGGTGGATCGGTGCTCGATTATATCGAGATGGTGATGACGCTCGGTGCGGCCGATTCCAATGTTGCCCACGCGCTCCGCAGCCATTTCAATTTCACGGAAGCGCTGCTGCTCAATCCGAACAGTTCGCTCGATCGCACGCAGCTTGCTCGCGTCCTTGGCGGCAGGCTTTTCGGCGGCGCCCACACGGAACAGGGAACGAAACGCCCTGGCGAGGTCACGACGCGGCTCACGAAGACAGGCGAGAGTTACAGGCTCAACGGGCGCAAATGGTATGCGACCGGCACGGCATTCGCCGATTTCGCCTCCTTCAGCGCCAAGGATGATGAAGACCAGCTCGTCAGCGTGCTTTTGCCGGTCGACCGTAAGGGGATCAGCATCCTCGACGATTGGGACGGCATGGGTCAGCGTCTGACGGCAAGCGGCGGCGTGCTGCTCGACGACGTGGAAGTGCTGCCGCACGAGATTTCGAGGCGCGGGCTGAACACGCTGATCGGCAGGCACACGTCCACACTGCGCCAGCTTCATCTCGCCGCATCGATGGCGGGTGCGGTCCGCGGCGCACTGGCAGAAGGCACCGAATATGTACGCAGACAGGCGCGCTCGGCGGCTCACAGTGCCGCCGAGACGGCCAATGCCGATCCTTTCGTCCAGAAAATATTGGGTGAGATCGCGGCAAACTCTTTTGCCGTCGATACGCTGATCCGCGAGAGCGCCCGCGCGCTCGATCGGACGGCTGCCGCTTTTGCGGGCGATGATCCGCAGATCTTGGAGACGGCTTTGGTCGAAAGCGCGCTGACGACGGCGCGCACCCAGATCGTCGCATCGCAGCTCGCACTGGCTGCCGCGACCAATGTCTTCGAGCTCGGCGGCGGTTCGGCGACATCGCGGCATCTCAACCTCGATCGCCACTGGCGCAACATCCGCACGGTGCTCAACCACAATCCTCTTCTGCACAAGGCCCGGGTTGTGGGTGACTATTACATCAACGGCACCACGACGCATCTGGAAGAAGGCAAGGTCTTCTGAGCCATGCACATAGACCTGCATTCCCATCATTCCGTCGTCATCGTCGGCGGCGGCTTTGCCGGCGCATTAACGGCGATCAAGCTGCTCGACAAGACGGAGGTGCCGCTTTCGATCACGATATTGGAACCCCGCGAGGAGCTTGGGCGTGGCGTCGCCTATAGCACGACCGAGGTCGTGCATCTCGTCAATGGCCCCGCCGGCACCTTTTCGCTTCATCCGGAAGAGCCCGACCATCTGGTTCATTGGCTGGCGGAGAACGCGTCGCGTTACGGCTGGACGCCGCCTGCCGATATCGCAAGCAGTTTTCCGCCGCGCTACCTTTATGGAACCTATGTCCGCGATGAGCTGCGCCGGGCGATATCGACAGCGCGTTCCGGATCGACAGTCCGGCATGTCAGGGCTGCAGCGAGCAGCCTGACGTCCGCTCCGCACAGGGTGGAGATCACGACAAGTGAAGGCGAGACTATCGAAGCGGACGAGGTGGTTCTGGCCCTCGGCGTCTTCCAGCCCGATCTCGCGCGACAGGAAGCATCCGTCACCCGTCATCCCGGTTTTGCGGCATCTCCGTGGGATGCCGCAGCCCTCGACCGCCTGGTGGAAGCAGACGAGATCTTGCTCATCGGCTCGAGCCTGTCGATGGTCGATGCGGTCGCGAGCATGGAAGCGCGAGGCTTCCAGGGCCACTATCAGGTCATATCCAGGCGTGGCCAGTTCATAGAGGATCGGCGCAATGCCGCACTGGAGCGTGATTTCCTCGCGGAGAGACCGCTGCCGACCACCGCGCGGTCCTTACTCTCGATCGTCAAGGCCGAACGTCGCGCACTGGCGGCCGAGGCCAAGGATTGGCAGGCGTTGCCGCTCGCCATCCGTCCTTACATTTTGCCGTTGTGGCAAAAGGCTGACGATGCCGAGAGATTACGGTTTGCCCGTCACCTGCGGGCATTCTGGGATGTTACGGCGCATCGCGCCGTACCTGACAGCTATCGTGCCGTCTCCAAGGCGATTGCCGAAGACCGGCTCCGGCACCGGCACGCGCGATTGCTTTCTATGAAGCCGGCCGGCCGTTCGATCGCGGCGACATTGAAAACGCGCTCGGGTACCGAGTCCCATTCTTTCGGCGGCGTCATCGACTGCCGTGGCCACCAGCTGCATGACTGGCGACGCATTTCCGATCCCTTCGTCAGGAGCCTCATCGAAAGCGGAGAGGTTCGCCCGCACAGCACCGGCTTCGGCATCGATGCCACGGAGCAAGGCGATGTCATTTCGGAAGAGGGGCGCGTTCATCGCAACATCAGCGCCATCGGTCATCCGCTGCGTGGTGTTGCCTGGGAGTCAAGCTCGATCTCGGAACAGCGGGTGCAAGCGATTGCGCTCGCCGATCGGATTCTCGGCAAACTGACACCGCTTGCCCTTGCCGCCTCATAAACCGGCATAAAAGAGGGGGGCGCCGCATCGCCCCCTTCAAGCAGAACGGGCTGCTTCTTGGTGTCAGCCTTCACCCTCCTTGATATAGACATCGGCGAAATTCGACTGCACGCCTTCCGCGCCGATCGTGTGGTTTTTGACGCGCTTGTTGAAGACCGTGACGTTTTCGAGTGAGATCAGATTGATGACGGGCAGCTCGCCGGCGATGATCTTCTGGAAGTCGTTGAATTCCTGCTTGCGCTTTGCCTCGTCGACTTCGATCGAGGCGGCCTTGAGCAGCCGGTCGACCTCCGGATTCTGATAGTGGCTGGCATTGGAGAAGGGCAATCCGAGCTTGAAGTTCTTCGACCAGTAGATGCGCTGCACGCCGAGCGTCGGATCGAACTGGTTGCCGAGATATTCCGCCGTGAGATCGAAGGCGCGCTCGGTATAGACCTTCTGGATGTAGGTGGAGAAGTCGTAGGAATCGATCCTCGCATCGATGCCGATGCGCGCAAGGTTCTGCTTCAGATATTCGGCAACGCGCTTGAAGCCTTCATTGTAGGAATTGTGCGTCAGGCGAAGTGAGAAACGGTTGCCGCTGCCGTTTCGCTTGTATCCGGCTTCGTCAAGCAATTGCTCGGCCGCCTTGAGATCGAAGGCATAGGGCTTGATCGCGGTATTCAGATATTGCGGCAGGAAGGTGCTGATAGGAGTTGGCGAGACGTGGCCATAGCCATACCAGACCGTATTGAGGATGACGTTGAGGTCGATCGCATGCGCGATCGCGCGACGCACGCGAACATCCTTCAGATATTCATTGTCGAGGTTGAGGATGAGTTGTGTCTGGTCGCCCTTCGTCTCGTAGCCGCGGGAATCGATGCCGATATTCGGCAGCGCCTTGATGCGCTCGAGATCGGCGAGCGGAATGGGATTATCGCTGCCAAGATCGAATTCACCGGTTTCGAAGCCGGCTGCTCGAGCGGCACCATCGGGCACGAAGCGAACCACGACCTGGTCGAGGTAGGGTTTGCCGGCATCCCAATAATCGGGATTGCGTTCCAGGATGATATGCGAGCCGCGCACCCACTCCCGGAAGACGAAGGGACCGGTGCCGATAGGGGCGCCACCGTTCGGATTGGTCGGAACATCGGCGATCTTGACGCCTTCATAGATGTGTTTCGGCACGATCGGAGATTCGGCCGCATAGAGCGCTTTCAGGAGGTAAGGTGCTGGCTTGGAGAGACGGAATATCGCCGTCAGCGGGTCCGGCGTGTCGACCGCGATGACATTGGCAAACGTGCCTCGTCCGCGCGGATGAACCTGCTTGAGGAGTTCGATCGAATAGGCGACGTCGGCCGAGGTGAAGGGCTTGCCGTCGTGCCATTTGACGTTGGGTCTGAGTTTGAACGTATAGGTGAGACCGTCTGAGGCCACCGACCATTCGGTCGCGAGCTGCGGCTTCGGCACGAGACCGAAATCGTAGGTGAGCAGACCCTCGGTGATCTTCGGGCTGATCTTCTGCGTACCGCCGGCGGTATGAGCGAGTGCCAGGATGGTCGGCGGTTCGGGCTCGACGATGAAATTAAGCGTGCCGCCGCGCGGCGGTGTTTCGGCTGCACGCGCCGCAACGGTTGGCAGAAAGGTTGCTGCGGTCGAGAGCAGAAGCAGTTGATTGAAACGGCGGCGGTTGATGGTCATTCGCTTTCCTTGCCGGCTGAACGGATCGGTCCTTCGGTGAACCGCTGGCGGAGATGTCCGCGATCGGCGCATCTTCGGGTGCCCGGCCTGCAAAACGGAAGAATGTTTTTCTAATCGCCCGAGAAAGAAAAGCTTCGCCAGATGCCTCCGAAACGGGCCGGTCAAATCTTTTGTCTATTAAAAATATAGACTATTTTGCATTTTTAGTTTTTGCTTCCCGCATCCCGGCTAGGCATGGAAGAAAATATCCATCCGCTTGCCGGTAAACGCAAAGCTCGTTCTCGTCTTGAGATGGCCGATTGTGCTGCAATCGGCTTATGAACACGATTGCCGACACACGGAGAAAATCCATTCAGCCGACCTTGGCGCGACTGCCGCCATTGACCTCGCTGCGCGCTTTCGTGGCGACCGCGCGGCATCTGAGTTTCCTTGGCGCTGCTGAGGAATTGCACGTCACCTCGGCCGCCGTCGGCCAGCAGATCCGGCTTCTGGAGGACTATCTGGGGCAGTCCCTGTTTCACAGGGTCCGTGGTCAACTCCAGTTGACGGCCGCCGGCCTGGCACTCGTACCCGGACTGACAAACGCATTCGATGTGGTTCTGGCGACGATGACGCAATTCATCGCCAGCGATCACGATCTTCCGATCCGCGTATCGGTCGCGCCATCCTTCGCCAGCAAATGGCTGATCCCGAGATTGGAGGGTCTGAGGCAAGCAGCTCCCGGCTTGGAGATTCTGGTCGATGCCTCGACGCATTTGACCGATCTGAATACAGGCGACACGGATTGCGCCATCCGGTATGGCAGCGGCGTTTATCCCGGCCTTGTCGTCGATCACCTTTTTTCCGAGGCTGTGGTGCCGATCTGCAGCCCCGATTTTGCCGAGCGGCATTGGCTATGGAACGGCCCACAGGCGATCGAAGGCGTGCCTCTGCTGCACGAGGATGGCGCGGAGCATGATCATTCCTGCCCGGATTGGAATGGCTGGCTGCGGGCTGAAGGATTATCCCTGCGTTTGCCGCAGGGCGGCTTCCGTCTCAATCAATCATCGCTCGTCATCGATGCCGCGCTGACAGGGCAGGGACTTGGTCTCGGAAAAATCCGTTTGGCGGAGGCCGAACTGAAGGCCGGGCGTCTTGTCGCGCCGTTCGGCGGCTCACAAGCCGTGAACTTTTCCTATTTCTTCGTCACGACGCCCGCCAAGGAGTGTCTGATGCGCGTCGAATTGTTCCGCAACTGGCTTCAGGCGGAGGTCAAGGCCCTGCGGACAATCGGCGACATCCTGTCGCGCAACACATTGCGCAGGCTCGACATTGCCGCCGCCGAATAGCCGGCCGATTATTTCAGCCTGAAGCCGAGGCGGCGGGCCGCCACGCCGAGAAGGTGTCGTCCCTTCAGGGCTTCGACGGATCCGATCCTGTTTTTCACCTGCACCGTCCAATCAATGCGCGGCATGCGCTGTTCGGTCTGAAAATCCTGCAGGACGGTATTGTAATGCCGCAGGTCCTCCGACCGTCGGCGGTGATCATAGCGTTCATGGTGCAGTACCGTCGTTTGCGGCAGCCGCGGCTTGACGGCGGCCGATGTGGCGGGATCGGGGTAGCCAACCGTCAGGCCGAAAACCGGAAACACGCCTTCCGGCAATTCCAGTTCGCGCGCTACGGTTTCGGGATCGTTGCGGATGGCACCGATATAGCAGGTGCCGAGGCCCTGCGATTCCAGGGAAACGACGGCATTTTGCGCCGCGAGTGCAGCGTCGATGACACCGAGCAGGAAGCTTTCGACATAGTCGAGGCCATCGGCAGCAGACCCCTGATCCGCCGCGATGCGGCGTGGCCTCGAAAGATCCGCAAGCCAGATCAGCAAGAGCGGCGCCTGTGTGATCTGCCTCTGTGTTCCGGCAACGGCGTTCAGCTTTTCCTTGCGCGTATCGTCCCTGACGGCAATGACGCTCCAGGCTTGGAGGTTGGATGAGCTCGGTGCCGATTGGGCCGCGGCGATCGCGAGGTGGAGGATGTCATCCGGAATGGGCTTGGGCAGATAGTCGCGCACGCTACGGTGGGAGAGTAGCGTCTCGATCGTCTCGTTCCAGTCGGCGCCGATATGATGGCTGTTGCGATAGCGCTCGTTGACGAGAGCGGCGAGCCTGTCATCCTCCGGAAGCCTTGCGGTCGTAGCTGACGTCATGCTGTTTCTCCTTTATTCGGCGGCAATGGCATAAGGGTTGGCCGGCCGGGAAAGGCCGAGATGGTCCCGTAGGGTCCGGCTCGCATAGTCTTTCCTGAACAGGCCGCGGCGACGTAGGATGGGCACCACCTCGTCCACGAAGACCTCCAGGCCGTGCGGCAACACATCGGGCATCAGGTTGAAGCCATCGGCAGCGCCTGCCTTGAACCATTTTTCGATATCATCGGCAATTGCGTCGGGCGTGCCGACGATGGTGCGATGTCCGGTCCCGCCATTCAAGGCGCGGATGAGACCGCGCACGGTCAGTTTCTCGCGCTGCGCCAGGGCGAGGGTGGCGCGAAAGAAAGTGTGGCCACCATCGGCGGGCAGGGGAATATCATCCGGCAGGGGCTCATCGAGTTTCAGTCTGCCTGGATCGACCTGCAGAACGCCGGATAGGCGCGCAAGGCTATATTCCAGCGGAATGAGTTCGCGCAGTTCCTCCTGTCGCCGCCTGGCTTCCGCCTCGGTGCTGCCGATGATGGTGGCGAGACCGGCGAGCACCAAAATGCTGTCCGGAGCGCGGCCATAGCGAGCGCCTCTCGTTCGGAGGTCGCGCGCGTAATCGAGCGACTCCTCCAGGGATTGCGAAGCGGAGAACACCGCCTCGGCGTGCCGGGCTGCCAACTCCCGCCCATCATCCGAGGCGCCGGCCTGCACGATGACGGGATGTCCTTGCGGCGGGCGCGGGACGTTGTGGGGGCCATGAACGGAGAAATGTTTGCCGCGATGGGCAATCGCATGGACCTTGCTGGTGTCAACGAACCGCCCGCTTTCGACATCGCCTATGAAGGCGTCTTCCTCCCAGCTGTCCCACAGGGCCTTGACGACCGATGTAAATTCCTCCGCGCGCTCATAACGGCTTTGATGCGCGACCGGCTTTTCCAGGCCGAAATTCCGGCTTTGCGAGAGATCGGCGCTGGTGACGATGTTCCAGCCGACGCGGCCGCCGCTCGCATGGTCGAGGGTCGCGAAGCGGCGGGCGATATTATAGGGCTCGTTATAGGTAGTGGAAGCCGTGGCGATCAGGCCGATATGCTGGGTATGGGCGGCAACCGAGGCCAGCACGATGGTCGGCTCGAGAGATGTCAGCGGCCGGAAATCGACGCGATCGGAAATGGCGGCCTGATCGGCAAGAAAGATCGCGTCGAAAGTGCCGCGCTCGGCGATCCGGGCGACATTAATGTAGTGATTGATATCGAAGGATGCGCGCGGGTCGCTTCCCTGCATGCGCCAGGCAGCCGGCGAAAAACCGGAATGCAGGATGTTGATGTTGAGATGGAGTTCGCGTTTCCTGGTCACTGGAATATCCCCGGTTCTGGAAACTCGCCGTCCAGGAACCATGTTCCGACATTGCGGGTCTTGTATTCGGCGGGATTGTGCAGCGTGTGGATACGGACATTGCGCCAGAAGCGGTCGAACCCCAGCGGCCTGACGGCCGACCGTGCACCCATGACCTCGAAGATTTCGCTTGTGACCTCAAGGGCGACGCGGCCTGCAAGCACATTGGCTGAGGCGACTGTGATTGCCGCCTCGCCGCGCTCCTCTGCAGTGAGATCCTGCCCTTTCGCATAGACCGCATCGACGGCTGCAAGCGCCCGATCGGCAAGCGCCGTTGCCGCCTGTACCTTGATCCACAGCTCGCCATACTGTCTCTTGATCCACGGATCGTCGGAATGACGCTCGACGCCGGAATAAATCCAAGGGCGGGATTTCGTGACGGTATAGTCACGCGCCGCCGCTAATGCCCCTTGCGCGGAACCGACGAAGACGTTGAGAAGGACGCTCTGCTGCTGCAGGGGTGCCAACAGGGCGATCGGAACCTGCGGCCTGTCAGGCAGGATCTCACTCCCGTCGATCTCGACATTCTTGTAGAGGACACGGCCGCTTCCGGTCTGCCGCTGGCCGATCCCGTCCCAATCGTCGGTGATGGTGATGCCTTTGCGGTCAGCCGGAATATAGGCAAAGCTCCGCTTGTTTGTCGTCTCGTCTTCCCAAGCGACCGTCAGATAGTCGGCGACATGCGAGCCGGAGGCGAACGGCCTGAAACCGTTGAGAATGACCTTCCCATTTTCCTGCCGTCCGAAGAGGCTCTTGGAAAAGCTGTTCGTCGTATTGCCCCAGAACCAGCGACCCGCGGCCGAGCGGCGCAGAATGTCCTGGGATCGTTCATCGTGGAGCGTGGTAACGGCGTTTTGCAGCGGGCTGAAATGATAGCCGTAGAGATGACCGAGCGAGCCGTCCACCTTGGCGAACTCACGCACGATGCGCATGGCAGTGGAGTAGGGTTCGCCTGCACCGCCGAATTCCTTCGGAATCACCAGATTGACGAGGCCGCTTTCCTTCAGGAGCTTGATCTGCGCCTCGGGCCTACCGCCAGCTTGATCTCTCTCGATGGCATCCCGGGCGAATATGTCCCGCAATTCGACGGCCTTGGCGAGATAGGGATTCGATTTATCGGCCTCGAAGAGAGAGGGCAGAGGGTGGGGTGGCTCGAAGCCGTCGGGTTTTATGGTCATGACCCCTCGTCTCTAATGTAGGCGCGGAAAGCCGTGCCGTTCGGCAAGCAGCTCAAGGATGCGATCAGTCGAATTGACGAAGCGTGTTCCGTTCCAGTCACCGGCATCATCAGGCGGGTTTTCCGCGAGAATGAGAAGCGGCAGCGACTGGTTTTCCTCGCCGGCAACATCGATCACCTTTTGCCGCGGTCGCAGGAAGGCAACCCTTTCGACATCAATGGCGGATGCTAGGTCGGGGAACGAGGCGAGCAGTCCCTCGATCGCGTTGCAATAGGGGCAGACGAAGCTGACGCCGGGATGTTTCGGATCGGCAAAGCCGGGTGAAATGAGGAACAGTTTGTCACGAGCCACTTGGTCTTCTCCTATTCTGCTGCGACCGCATTGCCCGCGGAAAAACGATTGGCCGGACGCTTGAGCCCGAGATTTTCGCGCAGCGTCGTGCCTTCATATTCGGTGCGGAACAGGCTGCGGCGGCGCAGCTCCGGCACGACAAGCGTGATGAAATCGGCAAGTCCGCCGGGCATGATCGGCGCCATGATGTTGAAACCATCGGCGCCGTAGTTTTCGAAGCGTTCTTCCATCACGTCGGCGATCTGCGTCGGCGTCCCCACCACCTGCCAATGACCGCGGGCGCCGGCAATGCGAAGATAGAGTTGACGGATGGTCAGGTTTTCTCGGCGCGCGAGATCGAGCACCAGTTCCTGGCGGCTCTTGCCGGCATTGGTGACCGGCGGCTCGGGCGGCACCAGGCCGTCAAGCGGATAGGAACTGAGATCGACGCCGGTCAATTGCGAGAGGAGGTTAAGACCCACTTCCGGCTGGATGAGGTTCTGCAAGGCCTGGAATTTGTCTTCGGCTTCCGCCTCGCTTCGCCCGACGACAGGAAAGATTCCCGGCAGAATCTTCAAGTCGTCGGGCGAACGGCCATATTTGCCAAGCCGGCCCTTGACGTCGGCATAGAAGGCTTTTGCCTCGTCAAGCGTAATTTGTGCGGCGAAGATCGCCTCGGCGGTGCGCGCGGCCAGTTCCTTACCGGGCACGGAGGCCCCGGCTTGGACCACGACCGGGCGCCCCTGCGGCGAGCGCGGAATGTTCAGCGGCCCGCGCACCTTGAAGTGGCGCCCCTTGTGGTCGAGCCGATGCAGTTTTTCGGGATCGAAATAGCGGCCGCTCTCACGATCGCGAATAAAGGCATCGTCCTCCCAGCTGTCCCAGAGACCGAGCACGACGTCGGCGAATTCCTCAGCTCGGTCGTAGCGGTCGGCATGCAGGACCTGTGCGTCATGGCCGAAGTTGAAGGCGGCGTCCGGATCGGAAGAGGTCACGAGGTTCCAGCCGGCGCGGCCGCCGCTTAGACGGTCCAGCGAGCCGAACTGGCGCGCAAGGTTGAAGGGATCGGAAAAGCTTGTCGAGGCGGTGGCGATCAGGCCGATATTGCGGGTGACGCTGGCAAGGGCCGAGAGCAGCGTGATCGGCTCGAACGGATAGATGCCGCTATGCGCCTTCCGGCTTGCCGCATCAAGGTCCTTCAGACGAGCAGCAACACCGTCGGCAAAGAAGATGGTATCGAACTTGGCGGCCTCGGCGAGTTTCGCGAGTTCCAGATAGTTCTCGAACTCGGTCCCGACTGATGCCTCGGGATGCCGCCAGGCGGCGACATGGTGGCCGGTGAAGAGCAGGAAGGCGCCGAGCTTGATCTGATCCTTGCGTCTAGCCATGGGATGTCCTTTCAGCGATACATAGCCGGAACGGGGAATTCACCGGTCAGCAGCCATGTGCCGAGCGTGCGCTTCTTGTATTCGGCAGGATTGTGCAGTGTGTGGGTGCGCACGTTGCGCCAGAAGCGATCGAAACCGTTTGCAGTCGTTGCCGAGCGTGAGCCCATTACCTCGAAAATCTCGCTGGAGACGGCGAGCCCGACCTCACCGGCATAGAGGTTTGCCGTGGCGATATTGATAGCGGCAGCGCCACGATCTTCATGCGTCAGGCCCGGTCCCTGGTTGAAGGCCTCGTCGAGGCTGCGTGCGGCTTTGTCGGCAAGCTCGGTGGCTGCGAGCGTGCGGATGTAGAGATCGCCATACTGCCGCTTGATCCAGGGATCGTCGGTGTGTTTGTCGACACCTGAATAGATCCAGGGTCGGGACGATGCCGTCGTATAGGTCCGGCCTTCCTCCAGCGCTCCCTGTGCGCTGCCGACGAAGACGTTGAGCAGGACGCTTTGCTGCAGCAGGGACGTCAGCGACGTGTAAGGGGTCAGCGGAACCGCCGGAGAGCTGATAAGCTCGTCGTCGGCGATCTCGAGATTATGAAAACTCACCGTGCCGCTACCGGTCTGGCGCTGGCCGATGCCATCCCAATCATCTTCGATGACGATACCCTGGCGATCGGCTGGCACGGCCGCCGTCAGGCGCTCGCCCTCGGCATTTTCGAAGGAGATCTGAATGTAGTCTGATATGTGGGAGCCTGAGGAGAAGGGGCGCTTGCCGTTGATGAGCCAGCCATTGTCGATGCGCCGTCCCGATGATGTTTTCGACATGGCGTTGCCGGAATTGCCCCAGACGAAATTGCCCGCCGCGGAGGCTCTGAGCAGCCGCTCCCGCTGTACATCCGACCCCCGAAACAATACGAGGTTCAGGGGAAGGTGGTGGTAGCCGAAGAGATGTGCGAGCGAGCCGTCAGTGCGGGCAAATTCCCGCACGACCCGCAGGATGGAGAGCCAGGAAGCGCCGCGACCGCCATATCGGGTCGGGATCTGCGCCGAAGGCAATCCGCTCTCCTTCAGCAGGCGGATCTGTTCGGTCGGCCTGCCACCCAATCTGTCGCGCTCGACCGCGTCGCGGTCGAACGCCCGCCGGAGCTCGACGGCTTTTGCGACGAGGGGATCGAATGTGTCTGATGGGAAAGACATGTCTGCTCCACGCCCATGGATTTGAACGGCGCATCGCCGCTTTGAGGCATGAAGGGTTCGGTGATTGCAGACCCAAGTCCAGCAATATCTATTTGATCCGGTGGGAAGAAATTCTTTCCCTCTCTATCGGAAAAACTTGGGCGACCGCAATTTCCAGCCGTTACGAACAGTTGCCGTGAAACGATCTCCGCCGGTTCGGCATGTCGCGTGACGAACAAATCCGAACTGGCGGCGGTAAATAGAATATAATTTCTATAGATTATAATCTTTAACGTTTAGCCTCCTTCCGCAGCGATGATGGAGAAGACGATGGCGGGCAGACAAAGGCAATTGAAGCTCGGGGCTTTCCTTTATCCGACCGGGCACCACATTTCCGCCTGGCGGCATCCGTTGACGCAGGCTGATGCCGGTTCCAACTTCGTCCATTATGTCGAGCTTGCGCAAATCGCCGAAGCGGCCAAATTCGATCTGATCTTCCTGGCTGATGGTGTTGGTACCCGCGGAGACGATACCGAGGCGTTGCAGCGTACAGCGCAGCGCTATGTCGCGCAATTCGAGCCGATCACATTGCTCTCGGCACTGGCGGCGGTGACGAAGAATATCGGCTTCGTGGCGACCGCCTCGACGTCCTTTAACGAGCCCTATCATATCGCCCGCAAATTCGCCTCCCTCGACCATATCAGCGGCGGCCGCGCTGGCTGGAATCTGGTGACCTCCTCCAGCGATCATGAAGCGCATAATTTCGGCAGGGACGAACATTATGCCCATGCCGAGCGCTACGAACGGGCTGAAGAATTCGCGGATGTCGTTCTTGGCCTTTGGGACACCTGGGAGGAGGACGCTTTCCCCCGCAATAAGCAAAGCGGCATCTATTATGATCCGCAAAAGCAGCACATCCTCAATCACAAGGGTAAGCACTTCAAGGTGCGAGGGCCTCTGAACGTGTCGCGCACGCCGCAGGGCCACCCGGTGCTCGTGCAGGCGGGCTCGTCCGAGCCTGGAAGAGAGCTTGCCGCGCGCACCGCGGAAGTCGTCTTCACCGCTCATCAGACCATCGAAGATGCGAGAGCCTTCTACGCGGATATCAAAGGCCGCCTTGCGAAATACGGCAGGGACCGGGATGACCTCAAGATCATGCCCGGCATCTTCCCGGTCGTCGGCAGAACGCGCGGGGAAGCGCAGCAAAAATTCGCCGAACTGCAGGATCTTGTCCATCCGGTGGTCGGCCTTTCCCTGCTGAATGGCATGGCAAGCGGTGTCGATCTCTCCCAATATCCGCTCGACGGTCCCATTCCGGCTCTGCCTGAGACCAATGGCAGCAAGAGCCGCCAGAAATTGCTGCTCGATCTCGCCAGGCGCGAAAACTTGACGATCCGGGAACTTTATCTCCGCATCGCCGGCGCGCGCGGGCATTGGCAGATCGTCGGAACCCCGACTGAAATTGCCGATCAGATGGAGGAGTGGTTCAAGACGGGTGCTGCCGACGGCTTCAATGTCATGCCGCCGCAGCTGCCGACCGGTCTTTATGATTTCGTCGAGCATGTATTGCCGGAACTGCGGCGCCGCGGCCTTTTCCGTAGCGATTACGAAGGTTCGACGCTGCGGGAAAATCTCGGATTGAGAGTGCCTCTACATCCGGCGCGGCATGCCGTTGCTGCGGAGTAATCGGCTATGGGCAATTCCCTGCATCTCCAAATCAGCCACGTCACCCGCCAGTTCAAGGTGAATGGCGAGATATTGACCGCGCTGGACGATGTCAGCCTCGATATCGCCGAGGGCGAGTTTGTCACCATCGTCGGGGCGAGCGGCTGCGGAAAGTCGACGCTTTTGCGCCTCGGTGCCGGCCTTGATCTTCCGACATCAGGATTCGTTGGTCACGCGGGGCGGCCCGTCAAGGAGCCGAGTCTCGACCGTGGCATCGTCTTTCAGGAGCCGAGGCTTTTCCCCTGGCTGACCGTCGCCCGCAATATTGCGCTCGGGCTGGAGAATTCCGGGCTGCCCAAGGCAGAGAAGAACAGGCTCGTCGAATCTCACCTCGAACTTGTCGGGCTTTCCGGTTTCGCCAAAGCCTATCCGCACCAGCTTTCCGGCGGGATGGCGCAGCGCGCCGGCATCGCGCGCGGATTGGTCAACCGTCCCAATGCTTTATTTCTCGATGAACCTTTCGGAGCGCTTGACGCCATCACAAAGGCAAGGCTGCAGGACGAGTTGCAGACGATCTGGGCGAAGGAACGCATCACCATGGTTCTGGTGACGCATGATGTCGAGGAAGCCGTCTATCTTGGCGATCGCGTCGTCGTCATGTCACCCCGGCCGGGTCGTATCCGTGACATCGTTCCGGTGGACCTGCCGCGCCCGCGTGATCGCACGTCTCCCCAGCTGGTCGAAATCCGCAATCGGGTTCTCGAGAGCCTCAACGCCACGACGTCAACGCCTCGCCCGCCATCGAGCATTGCAAGTCCGGCGGTTGAAACCCGGCCTGCCGTCGTCGCCGCAGAATAATCACGGAGCAACAGATGAAACTGTCCATTATTTCCCGCTTGGTCGCCGGTGCGGCGGTCGCCCTGAGCTTGTTATCCGCCTCGGCCTGGGCGCAGGATCCCCTCGTCATTCACGTCGGCTACGCCGCGATTGGCGTCGACAACAAACCCTATGCCGAGGGAACGTCGGCTGCGACGGCTCGCGCCGGCGAATTTCTGGAAAAGGAATTTGCCAACGATCCGAACGTCAAGATCGAATGGACCTTCTTCAAGGGCGCTGGCCCGGCGGTCAATGAAGGCTTCGCCAACGACCAGCTCGACTTTGCCTATCAGGGCGATCTTCCCGCACTGATCGGGCGGGCAACCGGCCTGAAGACGAAGTTTCTGCTGGCGAGCGGCGCGCGCAAGCCGCTCTATCTTGCCGTCGCCAAGGGATCCGGCATCAAGACGATCGAGGATCTGAAGGGCCGCAAGGTCGCGCTGCAGCGAGGCACCAACGGCCACCTCTCCGCAATCAAGATCTTGCAGGCACATGGGCTGACCGAGCGTGACATCCAGGTCGTCAATCTGGATACTGCCGGCACCGTTGCGGCCCTGACCAGCAAGGATATCGATGCCGCCTTCGGCGACACGCAGCTCATCAATCTGGCGGCGAAGGACAGCGCCGACATCATCTATACGACGAAGGGCGACGATCCGCGCTTCGGGCGCAATGCCGGCGTCATCGGCCGTGAAGCTTTCATCGAAGCCCATCCGGAGATCACCCAGCGTGTCGTCGACGCTTTCGTCAAGGCGGCGCAATGGTCGTCGGAAGAGCAGAACCGCGCAGCCCTTTTCGAACTCTGGCACAAGTCCGGCACGCCCGTTCCGATCCTGGAGGAATATTTCCGCAACGATACGCTCACCTATCGCAACTCGCCGCTGATCGATGATCTCCTAGTCTCGCAGTACAAGGAGCAGGCGATCAAGAGCAAGGAATACGGGCTGATCCGCCGCGATGTGGATCTTAACGGCTGGTTCGAACCGAAATATCTCAACAATGCGCTGGAAAAGCTCAGGCTGACGAAATTCTGGCAGCCCTATGGTGCCGACGGAAAGCCGGTTGCCTCCTGATCGGAGACGCGATCAAGACAGGGAGGCTGGCGTGAGCGCTGTTGTCGAAACTACCGGTCGAGCCGGCTTGCCGCTATCATCGGCAAGGCTCCAGCGCTTTGCCGTCCTCGTGACCGGCTTGATCTTTCCGTTTGGCCTGTTTGGCCTCTGGTGGGTTGCCTCCGCCAGAGGCTGGCTGCCGGAGCAGATCCTGCCGCCGCCGGCCTATGTCTATCAGACCGGCCGCGACATGATCCTGAGCGGCGAGCTTCTCTATCATACCGGAGTGAGCCTTGGCCGTGTCGTCATCGGCTTTGCCATAGGTGCCGGGCTCGGCCTGTTGCTCGGCATCGCCATGGGGCTTTCCGAAACGGTCGAGGACTATGTAAAGCCGCTCTTCCTCGCCTTCGCCCAAATCCCGACGCTCGGATGGATTCCGCTCTTGATGCTGCTTGTCGGCATCGAAGAAACCCTGAAGATCATCATCATCGCCAAGGGCGCCATCGTGCCGATGACGATGAATACGCTCGCCGGAATCCGCGGCGTCTCGCCGAAATATCTCGAGGTCGGCAGAGCGCTGCGCTTCAGCCGCTGGCAAACCCTGCGTCTGATCGTGCTGCCGGCTGCCGTTCCCTCTATATTCACCGGTATCCGTTATGGCCTTACCCATTCCTGGACATCGCTTGTCGGTGTCGAGTTGCTCGCCTCTTCCGAAGGGCTCGGCTATCTTCTGGTCTGGGGGCGGCAGATGTTCTGGCTCGATACCGTCATCGTCGCGATGATTGCCATCGGGCTTGTCGGCTTCGTCATGGACAAGGGGCTGGATCGCACTGAACTGCTGATCCAGCGGTGGAAGCGGCAGGAGCTTTGACAATGGCAAGAGCAAGCCCTTTCGTACGTTTCCGGAGAGGCATAACGTTGCCGATCCTTCTCCTTGTGGCCTGGGAGGTTTCAAGCCGGACGGGTCTTGTGGATGCGCGCTTTCTGCCGTCGCTGGAGGATGTCGTCGGCACGGCCAAACGTGAGCTGATCGACAATGATCTTGTGGGCGAACTGGGTTTCAGCCTGATGCGCAATATTGCCGGCTTCCTGATTGGGTGCGTGCTCGGTGTCGCTTTTGCGAGCCTGCTGGCGCTCTCGCGGATTGCCGACCGGCTGATCATGCCGACCTTCAACGGACTGAAGCAGATCTCCCTTCTCGCCTGGATACCGCTGATCTCGGTCTGGTTCGGCTTTGGCGAACAGGCGAAGATCGTCTTCGTCGCGCTCGCCGCCTTCATTCCTATCGTTCTCAATACCTATGACGGCATGCGCGAGGTCCCGGCCGAACTGCTCGAGGTCGCAAGGGCGCTAAGGTTCAATGCGCGGCAGAAGGCATTGCGGATCTATATTCCGGCGGCAATGCCATCGATCGCAACCGGCGTCCATCTGGGCCTCATCTATGCCTGGCTGGCGACGGTCGGTGCAGAATATTTCCTGGCTGTCGGCCCGGGCATCGGCGGGCTGGTCATCGCCGGTCGGGAGCGGTTCGACATGGCGCTCGTCATGGTCGGCGTTTTCGTGCTCGGCTTCGTCGGCTTCACCCTAAACCGTCTCGCTTATGCGCTTGAAGCTTATTTGTTGCGCTGGCGGCCTAAGCAGACCGCCTAGGCTGCAAATCTCATGCTCGATGTATCAAGCGGCTAAACCCGCTTGCTCGGTTACTTCTATCGGAACCGTTCCCGGTCTTGTCCCTGCCAGACAAGTTTAATCGTCCGATGCTGACGCAATGGCTGGCAGGATCACAGTTCCTACGGCTTTTGTCTTGCTTGCCCTCGGGCTTCGGACAAGACACATGCCGGCGGACGCCATGAAAACTCTGGCGTCCGCAAACTTCGAGAACTAGGCATCGATGATGTAGACGATCGTGAATGTCGAAGGATCGACGATGACGATTCGCCCGTCTGCAAGGACGAAGAAACGATACGCCTTGTATTGCGGAACGATCTGGACGATGCGCGGCGGCAGTGGCTCCAGCTGAATCTTCCGGGGAATGGCTGAGCCTACCGATACCGAGAAATCCGTCTCGCGAACGGGAGCGACATGGACTTCTTTAACCACCTGCCGGATCTGTGTTTGTTGCTCGACAGATACCTGGACTTGCGAGCCGCTCTGCGTATTTGTTTTTGTCGTTGTTTTGCTTCCCGTCTCACTTCCGGTCGTGTCTGTTTGCTGATCCTGCTTCGTGCTGTTGGTGGATTTCATATTGCCGCCCGAGCTTCCCGTAGAACCCGCTTTGTTGGTATCTGTACCACCTTGACCTGTCCCTTGCTCATTGTTCGAGCTGTTGGTGCTGCGGGATTGCGGAGATGCTGAGTTTTTGTTCGATCCTCCCTTGGCACCATTGTCCTGTTGGGTTTGAGCCCCGGATTGGCCTCCTGTCTGGTCTGTTGATCCGGTACCTGTCGAGCTGCCGCTCTGGCTGCCATTCGACTTCGAATCCTGCTTGCCCGGCGTAGATTGAGCCGGTGCCTGGCCGGAGGAACCATCTGAATTTCCCTTCAAGTCTTTGGTGGATGTTCCGGACTGTGGCTGTTGCTCGCTGGTCGATGGCTTGCTGTCGCGCGCTGTGCCGTTCTTGGGGATGACCTGGGTATCCTGCGCGCTTACGGGTGTGATCGCTGCGAAGGAAACACCGATTGAAAGGGCCGTCATCAGGACGGCAAGTCTATTGGTCGTCTTCATGATTTTCTCTCTTCTTGCTGTTGAGTACATAACGGCGTGTCTCTGCCGCTATAGGACGAACAAGGTGACGGGCCCCATGTTCCGGCATTGGACTTCAGTCGCACGAGCATGCGACTGAAGGCTCGGTCGTTAGTTTCCAACATGCTGCAGCTATTATCTACGGTGGCGAAGCCCTCTCGGGCTGTGTCGGCATGGTGCAACTTTTGATCACTCCAAGCGGGCTCTTCGGAGGAACTTTGCAACGCGATCGGCATTCCCTTCTTTGTTGTTTGCGTTCTGAAACAGTCTGAAACCCCTTTTGAAGGAGGTCCCTGTGATCAAACCCCTAATTCTATTCGGTCTTGCGCTGATGCCGACAGCGGTTTTCGCACAGTCGGCCGATCTTGAGGCAACCTGCAAAATCGTAGCTAAGAACTTCTTCCTGTCGGATAGCCTTGCAATCGGCGCTATCCAATCCTTTCCGGAACTGAAGCCGCCTGGTGTGCGCATGGCCTATTCCACCCGTCAGGGAACGTCTCCCGCGGAAATGACCGACACTTTCGAATGTGAATTCGACAAGCCTGACAAACCCCATAATCTCGCTAAGTTCTGCGTATCAACCACTTGCTATACGCCCAACGAGAGCGATGCGGACCGCAAGCGACGGTTCGAGGAAATGCGCGTTCTCTTGCAGCGGGCAGAAAAATAGTCGTGTGAACGGTGAAAGAATGCAGCACGGCGGGGAAAGGGCTCGACGAGTTCGCTCTAACGAAAGCTCGAGGTTGGATGGACTTCGCTTGCAGCCTTGGCAAGAACCGCGGCGGAACATTCGGATTGCGGTGCCGTTTTGCCGTAAGAGGACAATCATGACACAACAATTGTGGAGCAAGCCAATCACCGTCGAGACGCGCAAACCCGGTCAGCGCCTGACGATCGCTAACACGGAGACTGCCACCTACTACTTGCTGCGGAACTGGCCGGCAAAGTCGCATGGAATCGCCTTCAAGAATGCGAAGCGAATGTTGATCAGCGCCCACGAAGGTCACGTGGAGGCGCTCGTAGCAAGAGCCGCATTCCTCGCTGCGCTTGAAGAAAGCGGAATCCAAATATTTGAAGCATGATGGGCGACTCGCGATCGATCCGACTTTGAACCTTGCTGGCAGCCATATTCTCAGCGGCCATTCGCTCCTTTAGGCTACACGAAAGAGCACGTGTTGTTCACGGTGCTACCGGACTGACAATCAGGCAAACGTCTGTCAATCCGAAAGGCGCTGCTTTCCATGAGCCAAGTTGCCTTTTGGTGCAGGCCTTTGGTCATCCAAGAGGCGCAGAAGAAGGTTCCGCCTTTTCCCGCGTTGGGCAAGATCAATGTCGCTGACAAGCATTGCGCCACCCTCGCGTCGCTCCAGCGTGATCTTGCGGCTATGGAAGGCCTCCAGCTCAGCTCTGTGGCCGACGCTGATGATGGTGACCTTCGGCAGTTCGCGGATCACCATCTCCATCATCTTGTCCTGGCTCTTTTCATCGAGCGCCGATGTCGCCTCATCCAGGACGATGATATCGGGATTGTGTAGCAGAAGACGTGCGAATGCGAGCCTCTGTTTCTCGCCGCCCGACAGTGTCTGGTCCCATGGCGCTTCTTCCTCAATTCTGTCATTGAGATAGTCAAGGCCGACCTTCTCAAGGGCCGCTTTGATCTCATCCAGGGTCCAGTCCTCGGCCGCTCGGGGATAGGCGACGGCGCGGCGAAGTGTGCCGGATGGGATATAGGGTCGCTGTGGCAACATGAACAATCGGCTATCGGGATGAAAATTGACGCTGCCATGGCCCCAGGGCCAAAGACCGGAAATTGCCCGTACGAGTGTGCTTTTGCCCGTGCCGGATTCTCCGGCGACCAACACACGTTCACCGGGATCTATCTCGACCTCCGTTTCCTTGACCACGGAGGTACCGTCGTCGAGCGTGACGGAGAGGTCGTTTAGGCGCAACATCGCCTTGCCTTCGGTTTCCCCATGCTTGATGCGTCCAAGGGAGTCGCTCTTTTCGGCGCGCTCCAAGCCGTCAAGGGACGTCATGAGTGAGGCGACGCGATGTGCCGAGGCATTCCAGTCGGCAAGCCGCGGATAGTTGTCCACCAGCCATCCGAACGCGCTCTGGACGATGGCGAAGGCAGAGGCAGACTGCATCACTTGACCGAGCGTCATGCTGCCTTCGAGGAATTTCGGTGCGCAAAGCAGGACCGGCACGACGGGCGCGATCAGCATCGATCCCTGCGAGATAAGCGTCGTGCGCATGTATTGGTGCGCCAGCCGCGCCCATTGCTTCAGCACATTGCCAAAAGTTCTTTCGAGGTCATTACGCTCCTCCTCTTCGCCGCCGAGCAATGCGATGCTCTCGCCGTTTTCGCGCACATGTGTCAGCGTATAGCGAAATTCGGCTTCCACCTGATTCTTAACCTCGGAAATCTCGACAAAGTGCCGGCCGATGACTGCCATCGAGGTGGATGTGACCACAGCATAGAGAACCGCGGTGACCACAAGAAAGCCGGGAATTGTGATGACCGAACCAGCGATCTGGAACGTCAGGGCCCCGCCGATCGTCCACAGGACCACGATGAAGGTCGATGCTGACACGAACGCGGAAATGACGCCGGCCAGGAAATCGACCGGGGACTCGGTAGCGATCCGCAAATCCTCGGAGAGGCGCGCCTCGGGGTTCTTGTGGCCTTCACCGCCGATCAGATTCAGCTGATAATAACGGCCGTTCGCGAGCCAGCGAGCGATGAGCCCGTTCGTCAGCCAGGACCGCCATCGCCTCTGGATCATCATGCGAATGTAGACTTGCACCGTAACAAGGGCGACACTTCCGAGCACCAGCGGCAGAAATACTGCACTCAGGACATAAACGGTGTGGGCGTTGCGTTGCTCAATGGCGTCAAAAATCGCGCGGTTCCAGATATTAATGCCATACTGGATGCAGACGTTCAGGCCGATAAGCGCAAGTAGCCCAATCGTGCACGGCCACGCAAAGCCGTCTCCGCGGCGACTCCAGTAGCCACGGGCGCTGATCCAGAAACGTGCAAGCAAGTACCCTTTGCGTGCCCGTTCTGCCTCCTCAGGCGTCATGTTCGGATCGGGTTCAATGATATTTGCTGGTGGCTCGACATCAACGGTCGGGGCTTTCTCCTGGCGCGATCTCTCACGCCCAGGCGACTTGGCGCCATCGACCGATTTCGGATTGGGTTTAGCGTCGGTCATAAGCACGACAACGGACTAAAATTCAAAAAGTTTCACAATATGAATGTCGTCGATGGTGGAGGCCATGTGTCGGGAAAATAAGGCAGCCGTTGCGCGAACCATCGTCAAGTAACGGCAGGTACATATAAAAGCATAAGTGGTGTGATTACTTTATCTTATCCTCGAAGAATGAAAGTTCACTCTCGGCGCTGGAAGAATGTACCCCATGGGTGGATCGCGCGCCCTTACCCCGTATTATCAGGCGCTATCGCGCAGATCGTAGCGCCAATGATGAGATGGCTTGAGGGAACCCGTCCATCGTAAATGGCGTTTCAATGTCAGGAGGAATTCATCATGTGCCCGCAAAAGCCAATCACAGCTTCGCTTTTCGCACCCGCGCTTGGGCTGCCGAATCCGATACAATACTACCCCGAGCAATCGCCCCGTCTTCCCGCTTCAGAGAGCGAAAAAGAAGCGTATGAGGAGGGAGTCAAGGCGGGGAAATGCGAAGCCGAGAACAGAAAGAACCCTTATCCTGACAACAGCGAACAGGCCAAGGCCTACGAGCACGGTTATCTCGATGGTCAGAAAATCCGGTCGTAGCCACACGGCTTTTGAATGAAATGTCATAGAGCCGCGTCGGACGACGATCGATGCGATGGGCGGCGGTGAAAGCGCTCCGTACGCCCGGCTTTTCCAATGACTACGTCTTCTGATAGTGGGAACATAAGGGGTCTCTGCTTGTTGGACCGCCACGCGCTTTGATGGCGCGCGACAAGTGGAGACGGATCATGGCAAAGACAGTTGGCGACTTTATCGTGCAGCGCCTTTATGATTGGGGCGTGCGGCGCATCTTCGGCTATCCCGGAGATGGCATCAACGGTCTCTTCGGGGCCTTGAACCGGGCCGAGGGAAAGATTGAATTCATTCAGGCTCGTCACGAGGAGATGGCCGCCTTCATGGCATCGGCCTATGCCAAATTTTCGGGCGAGCTTGGCGTTTGCGTCGCGACGTCTGGACCGGGTGCCACGCATCTGGTGACCGGGCTCTATGATGCACGGTTGGATCATCAGCCTGTATTGGCGCTTGTCGGCCAGCAGGCTCGTCGGGCGCTCGGCGGTCACTATCAACAGGAAGTCGATCTCGCATCGCTCTTCAAGGATGTTGCAGGCAACTTCGTCCATCAGGCATCGGCTCCCGCGCAGGTACGCCATCTGGTCGATCGTGCCGCGCGCATCGCGCTGGCGAACAAGACGGTCACCGCCGTCATCCTGCCGAACGACCTGCAGGAGATGCCCTATGAGACGCCGCCGCGCAAGCATGGCTCCGTCATGTCGGGCGTCGGCTATGTAGCTCCGAGAACCGTGCCGCACGAGATCGATCTGAAGCGCGCCGCTTCGGTCCTGAATGCGGGAAAAAAGGTTGCGATGCTGGTCGGTGCCGGTGCGCTCGGCGCAAGCGAAGAGCTGATCGCGGTCGCGGACCGGCTAGGAGCAGGAGTGGCGAAAGCCTTGCTCGGCAAGGCCGCCCTACCGGATGATCTGGCGTGGGTCACCGGCTCCATCGGCCTTCTGGGTACCGAACCGTCCTGGGACCTGATGCGAGACTGCGATACCCTGCTGGTCGTCGGATCCGGTTTTCCCTATTCGGAGTTCCTGCCCGAAGAAGGCGATGCAAAAGGGGTCCAGATCGATATCCGGCCTGACATGCTTTCCCTGCGTTATCCCATGGAGGTCAATCTTGTCGGCGACGCCCGGGAGACTTTGCAGGCACTGCTGCCGCTTCTCAAGCAGAAGCAGGATCTCTCCTGGCGCAAGGAGATCGAGACTAATGTCGGCGAGTGGTGGCGAACGCTGGAGGCGAGGGCGCACGCGGAAGCCAATCCGGTCAACCCGCAGCGTGTCGTCTGGGAGCTTTCGCCGCGCCTGCCCGACGGTGTCATCGTCACGAGCGATTCCGGCTCGTGCGCCAATTGGTACGCGCGTGATTTGCGCATGCGCCGCGGCATGATGGCGTCTTTGTCCGGCGGTCTCGCATCCATGGGGGCGGCGGTGCCCTATGCGATCGCCGCGAAAGTCGCGCACCCTGATCGGCCAATCGTCGCTTTGGTCGGTGATGGCGCCATGCAGATGAACAACATGGCGGAGTTGATCACCGTGACGAAATACTGGCGCAAATGGTCCGACCCGCGCATGGTCATCTGCGTCTTCAACAATGAGGATCTCAACCAGGTAACTTGGGAGCAACGCGTCATGGAAGGCGATCCCAAATTCGATGCCTCGCAGCGGATTCCCGATGTCCCCTATCATCGCTTCGCCGATATGATCGGCCTTCAGGGCATTTTCGTCGACCGACCGGAGGCGCTTGGCGCCGCTTGGGATGAAGCGCTTGCCGCCAATCGGCCTGTCGTGCTCGAGGTCAAGACAGATCCCGAAGTCCCGCCGATACCGCCGCACCTGACTTTCGAGCAGATGCGCAACCTGACCGCCGCCCTGCTGAAAGGGGATCCTGAAGAAAGCGGTGTGGTCAAAGGGACGCTGAGACAGGCGCTGAGTGCCATCCTTCCCGGTCGCGCCAAATAGGTGAACGACAACAGGCAAATGGCGGCCGCGATGAGATGCTGCGGGAACCAATGTGGGGAAGGGTGGTTTGGATCGATATCAATCGATCAAGCAGGTTCCGAGAGATGTGAGCATGGCCCGAGACGGCGAGGTGCTCCGGACGCAGCGACAGGCGACAATGTCAGGAGGTGTGAGGTGGAAACCTATCATAAATATCGCAAGAACGACGTGCCGCCAGGCTCCATCGTCATCAAGTTCTACCATTCCGGCGATCAGATCCGAGGATTCCTGCGCAAGGTGATGTCGCCGGGGGAAGATGACACGATTTTTCCGGGTGAGGAAATGGAGCCAGATGACGCCTTTCGGGCCGCTCGCAACAAGATGTCCGATGAACTTATGCGGCCCATCTATGTCGAACTGTCGGAAGGCGTGAATTGGAATCCGGCCTGGGGGCGGCTTGAATAAGCATGATGCCGCCGCATACTCTTCCTTATGGGCTCTTTTGCCAGACCAGGCCACGATACCGGCTGAGCCGCTGCGCATCGGCCGGCGCCCGCACCTTCACATCATTATCGAAATAGACATAGACATCGCGGCCACGTCGTGACCGCTTCAGCGGCTTCAGGACACGATTGGCATTGTCCGGCTCGCGCCCATGCGCCCAATCGTCGATGCGCTCCGCCCATATGCTCAACGCTTCGTCATCATAGCCGCTGACATATAGCTCCTCCGAACCATGCAGACGGCAATAGACAAAGTCCGCGGTGACATCCATCAGCAACGGCCATTCGACGGTATCGGCGCAAACGAGCCCGATTCGATGTTTCCGCAAGAGTTCAATGAAGTCGGCGTGCACGAAGCTCTCATTGCGGATTTCGAATGCATGCCGGATCGGTCTCCTTTTGTCCGCTATCAACCAATCTCGACCGTTCAAGCGCTCATCATGCCGCTTGGCCAGAGAAAGTGCTTCATCCGTGTCCTTTGGCAGCATGTGAATGAAATTGGAGAACAGTTCTCGATCGAACCGCAGCCGGGGAGGAAACTGCCAGAGGATGGGACCGAGCTTTGCTCCCAGCCGCAATAGGCCGGAAGCCATGAAATTGGCAAGCGGCACCTCGATATCGCGAAGCCTTCGCAAATGGGTTATGTAGCGTGATCCCTTGACCGCAAAAACGAAGTCATCCGGAGTTGCGTCTCGCCATCTTGCGAAGGTCTCGGGTGTCTGTAGGCTATAAAATGTACCGTTGATTTCGATGGATGGAAATTGCGAGGAGGCGTAGGACAACTCGTTTTTCTGAGCCAAGCCCTTCGGATAGAAAACGCCGCGCCAGGGCGGGTAGGTCCAGCCGGAAATTCCGATGCGGATCGTTCCAGTTTTTACCATGTTTCATACCGCGTCCGGATCGGCTTGCCTGTGCAAGAGACGATGTCGGAATTCACTGTCTATCGGTCCTATCATGTAACGTTGATGGACGGCAGGAACGACATGACCTCGTTGCGTTGCCTTGGTGCCAGGCTTTCGATCTCCCTTTTCCAAAAGGTTTCAGCTTCAGGCGGATCAGCCTCCCAGCTGTTGGTCGACAGGATGTTGTCATCCATTACCAGAAGTCTTTTTCCACCGAGTCTTAGATATTCCTCGGCAAGTTCCTGGGCGCCGTTCATCATGATTTTTCTCCTTGATCGTGCTGCCTGCTGCCGGTGACCCACACCACGGACACCGACAGCCAGGAGGCGTGCGAAATGCGGGTAGCAATCCCGATTTCACACGCCGCTATTATTGCGGGCAATTCTTGCTGGACGTGCTGTCGCTCGACTGGCTATTGCTTTGCGTATCCGTGCCTTGCGTCGTGTTCTTGCCGGTTTTCATGGCATTGCAGTCCTGGGACTGGCCGTTGGAATTTGGAGTGCCATTGGTTCCAGTCGTATTGCTATTGGCGCCTCCATTTCCGTTGGAGGTGCCATCGTTCTGCGAACCGGTGCCGGCGCCGTTACCACTTCCGGAACCCCCCGTGCCTGTTCCGCCGGAGCCTGATTGCTGAGCCATGGCTGCCGTGGCCATGCCGATCGAAAGGGCACAGACTGCGATCATTCTCGTCAACATTGGTATTTCCTTTCTTTAGCTTTGCTGCCTTCCAACTCGAACGGCGGGCAGTTGTTTCCGGATTTTCCAATATTTGCTCGCCGAAATCAGATCAGGGGTGTCGGGATAACCGGTGGACACCGCTGGCCGCCGATGGAGGCGGTCGGCGATGTCAAGAGAGATTGCCATCAGGCGAGCATGCGGATACGGGGCTCGCGGTCCCAATAGCGCTTGGGCGCGGCACTCAGGAATGAGGCGAGATCCACGACGCCGGCGTCTGGTTGAATGGCCGCCTTGTCGAGCAGTACCTTGGCGGCAGCGTCATGACCGATCGCCTTTAGATGTCCGAAAGCATCCATCACCCATTGTACGGCTGCCGCCTCGTTGAGGAGCGAGGCTGCGCCGTCCTTCGAGAGGATGACGGCAACGGCATCGAAGAGCTGCGAAGGCGAACCAAGGAGCTGTCCGTCGGCACGGATCGTATTTCCGTCGGAAAGCTTCGTCTCCCCAACCTTGGGAGCGACGATAAAGGGCCTCGCCTTGGCGTCGTTCAGGGCGCCGACGAGATCGGAGATCGCCTTGGCGTCGCTTCCGCCGGCGATCAATATGCCGATCTGCCGTCCTTCCAGCGTCTCCTTCATGTTTTTATGAATGGAAAGAGCGGCGGATGCGTCGAGATCGATCGGTTCACGCGCCGGCAAATTCCTGGTCGGGTTGACGAGCCCGAGACCCGCGGCGACCCTGTTGGCGAGCCCTGTATCGACATTCATGAGGTTTCCGACCATGCGGGGTGGCACGTGCTGAAGCTGCACCTTCGATAATTCGAAGACGAAGGCTGATGCGATGTGAGCCTGTTCCGATGGTGTCTGGGATTTCCAGAAAAGACGCGCCTGGCTGTAATGATCGGCGAAGAGTTCACCGCGCACGCGCAGCTTGTCGCCCTGTTCTTCCTTCCCAGCCTGATGCTCGTAGGTGCGGAAACCCGTCACCGGACATTCGCGCGGGCCGCCGGTTTCGCTGTTCTCGCTGAGGCTATTCGGTTCGTAGTTCGCGCGGCCTTTCGGTATTTGCATTTGCATCTGCCCGTCACGCTGGAAGTTCATGACGGGACATTTGGGTGCATTGATCGGCAGCTGATGGAAGTTTGCGGTCCCGAGGCGGGATTTCTGCGTGTCGAGATAGCTGAAGAGTCGACCCTGCAGCAAGGGATCATTCGTGAAATCGACGCCGGGGACGATGTTTGCCGGGCAGAACGCCACTTGTTCGGTCTCCGCGAAGAAATTGTCCGGATTGCGATCGAGAACCAGTCGCCCGACGATCTTTACCGGCAGTACCTCTTCCGGGATAATCTTCGTGGCATCGAGGACGTCGTAGGGAAGGCTTTCGGCAAAGGCATCGTCGAAGAGCTGAAGGCCAAGTTCCCATTCCGGAAAATGCCCGGCCGCGATCGCCTCGAAAAGATCACGGCGATGGTAGTCGTTATCGGCCGCCTGCAGCTTCAATGCCTCATCCCAGACAAGCGATTGGATGCCGAGCTTCGGCTTCCAGTGGAATTTCACGAATGTGGATTTGCCGGCATCGTTGACGAAGCGGAATGTGTGGACGCCGAAGCCTTGCATCATGCGCGGTGAGCGCGGAATGGCACGATCGGACATCGCCCACATCAGCATATGCGTGGATTCCGGCATCAGCGACGCCCAGTCCCAGAACGTATCATGGGCGGTAGCCGCCTGCGGATACGCGCGGTCAGCTTCCATCTTCACGGCATGCACAAGATCGGGAAATTTCATGGCATCCTGAATGAAGAAGACGGGGATGTTGTTGCCGACAAGGTCCCAGTTGCCCTGCTTGGTATAGAATTTCACCGCGAAGCCGCGCACGTCACGCGGCGTATCCACCGAGCCGGCACCGCCGGCAACCGTCGAAAAGCGGACGAAGACCGGCGTCTTTTCACCCTTGCGCTGAAACAGATCGGCGCTGGTTACATCGGACAGCGATTCATAGAGCTCGAAGAAGCCGTGCGCGGCCGAACCTCGCGCATGCACGATCCGTTCGGGAATGCGCTCATGGTCGAAATGGAAGATCTTCTCCCGCAGGACGAAATCTTCAAGCAGCGTCGGGCCGCGGACGCCGGACTTCAGGCTGTTCTGATTGTCCGACACCCGGATGCCCTGATTGGTGGTCAGATGCTCCGCATTGCCATGAGAGCCGCTTTCGGGAATATGCTGGTGCGTCTCACCGCCTTCGCCGCGCGAGGTTTCGAAGCTCGTGTCCTTCGCCATGATATTCTCCTTCTGCCGTTGGAACTGCTGATCGAACCTTGTTCGGCCGGCAATGTTCCGATTGGCTGGAGGTGGCGGCTGGTGGTCTCAAAGTTTGATCAGCGCGATGCCGAGATCCTCTTGATGCCGGCGCTGCAATTCCGCCGGTGTTTCGACAATGGTCGCTTCCAAGGTCGGATGCACGATACCGTCGAGGAAGTGGCCGCCGCGTGTCGAGCCATCCTTCAGGCCGAGGACGGCATGAAGATGGAGGCTCGCTCCGCCATCCTCGCCTGTCGCAATATCGCCGATCAGGCTCAGCACCTCGCATTGCTCGGTAATAGGGATCTTGCGGTAGCTTCGCTCGCTGAAGTCGAACCAGCCGACAGTCGCCCGTTCAAATGCGCCGATTGCGGTGACCGAAGCAGCCTTCAGATCCTGATCCGTGGCGAAGCGCGCGAGCGTCGAGAATGCTTCCTCATTCGCATCGAGCACGACGACATAAGTCTTGAGGCCGTTCCGCAGGTCAACTTTCTTGAAATTCATCGTACTCGTCTCCCTTTCAATCCTGTGCCGGCTGGCCGTTGGAGGCGGACACGCCACCATCGACGGCGATGTTGGCGCCGGTAACGAAGCTTGCATCGTCGCTTGCCAGAAAGGCGATGACGGCCGCAACCTCTTCCGGCTCGCAGACACGACCGAGTGGAATGCGCTCCTTGAACTTGGCAACGAGGGCTTCGTCCTTAAGCATGTCTTCCGTCATGCCGGTGCGCGTGAGGCTCGGGCACACGGCATTGACGCGAATTCCCTTTCGTCCGAGATCGAGCGCCAGGGCGCGGGTCAGATTGACGATGGCGCCCTTGGCGGCGTTGTAGGGGCTCATACCCCAATCGCCGCCGGTGCCGGAGACAGAGGCAGTGGTGATGATCGACCCCTTGGTCTTTTCAAGATGCGGGATGGCTGCTCGGCAACCGAAAAACACGCCATCCAGATCGGTCGCGATGACGGCATGCCATCGTTCATCGGAAATGTCAGCGGGCGCGCCACCCTCGTGGATGCCCGCATTGTTAACGATGACATCAAGGCGACCGAACCGTTCCACCACTGCCGAAACCATCGCGGCAACCGCGGAAGATGCCGATACATCCACCACCTGCTTGAGGCTGCGTTCGGTTGGCAAATCCGCAACGACCTTTTCCAGCGCTTCCGTACGGCGATCGACGAGGGCGACATTCGCGCCTTCCTGGGAAAACCGTCGCGCTGTCGCCTCTCCCATTCCCGATGCCGCACCCGTTACGATGACGACCTTTTCTTCGAAGCGATGCATCGGGCTGTCCTTTCAAAATCGGTGAAACGGGATCTATCGAAACTTAAAGCGCGTCGCGATCTTTCAGATCCGCTTACCGCGCTTTAGGTCGTTGATTTTGCGCATGTCGTTATCGCAAAATCGCTACACACTTTTGCGCGACATGCTCTAGGCTCCGATAGGAACCATTACCGGACTTGAATGTTCCTGGACGCATCCCGCAGATAATGTGCCGTCGATGGAACCGAAAGCGAGTGAGGAGGTTTGGAGTGACAATGCAATCATTACCGGAAGAACATCATGACACATCCACAACCGCCATTTTCGCCGCAGCAACAGCCCATGCCCGGCTATACCGCTGCCATGCATCCCGCGCCCGATCATGGGGAGGCGACCTATCGCGGATCGGGAAAGCTTAATGGCAAAAAGGCTGTCATCACCGGCGGCGACAGCGGCATTGGCCGCGCTGTCGCAATCGCCTTTGCCCGCGAGGGCGCCGATGTTCTGATCGCCTATCTGAGCGAAGATGACGATGCTTACGAAACCAGAAAATGGGTTGAGGAGGCCGGCCGCAAAGCGGTATTGATGGCCGGCGATATTCAGGATCCCAAACATTGTCGCGATATCATCGACAAGGCCGTCGCCGAACTCGGAGGGATCGATATTCTTGTCAACAATGCTGCGCATCAGGCGAGCTTTCAAGATATCGGCGATATTACTGACGAGGAATGGGAATTGACCTTCAAGGTCAATATCCATGCCATGTTCTATCTGACCAAAGCGGCCGTACCGCACATGAAGCCGGGTAGCGCCATCATCAATACGGCGTCCATCAACTCGGATACTCCAAACCCGACATTGCTTGCCTATGCCACCACCAAAGGGGCTATCCAGAATTTTACCGCAGGGCTGGCGCAATTGCTCGCGGAAAAAGGCATTCGCGCCAATGCCGTCGCGCCCGGACCCATTTGGACTCCATTGATCCCTTCGACGATGGCGTCGGAAGCGGTCGAGAATTTTGGAAAGCAAGTGCCGATGAAGCGGCCGGGTCAACCGGCTGAGCTGGCAACGGCTTATGTCATGCTTGCCGATCCGCTCTCCAGCTATGTTTCCGGCACGACCGTCGCGGTTACCGGGGGCAAGCCTCTCCTTTGACTTCAGCGCATTTGCGCGGGATGTCAGCGAACGGCGCTCATTCGCGGAACATTCTGGGCTGAAGTTGGTTGGATCCGGGCGGCCAATGTCGGAACGGCCGCGAGATAAATCGCCCGCAGCTTCTGGCAAAGCAATGACAGGAGAAGATGATGAGCAGCAAACCACCACCGGTTCCCGAGGAAAATCGAAGCGACAAAGGTGTTGGTGACCACGCCAAACCATCGATATCCGATCCCCATAAGCCTGACATGACGGTAGATCCAGACAAGAAAGGCCAGCAGGGAAATAGCAGGATCAATACCAGTCACCAGGGGCATCAACAGGATCGATAGGGAGGTGCCAATGTCCACATCGACCAAAACACCGGCTAGTATTCGCCAAGGCGGCCCGGGAGCATCCCATGAAAATGCCAAGGCGCCCTTGAACATTCCAAAGCCGCCGGCCGAGCCCGATAAGCGGGACCGCAGCAAGGTTTCCGGCGGCGGCGGCGAACGAGATCGCCATCATAGCCATGATCCCAAGCGGAAAGGTGGCCACGCGGCAAGTTGAGGCTGAATTTCCGCTCGTGTCGAAAAGCCGAGCGGAAAGCCCGAAGCAGTCCTCAAGGTCCCAAATGTTTGCCTGGAACAAAACAAATCGATAAATGTTTGGCCGGTGCTCTCAGGAATATTGGAGACACCGCCATGGTCGCTCAAGACCTTCACGCTGCGCACCCTCTTCCGCCCCGCCCTCTTCACTCGCTCATCATTCCAATCCCGATGGTTTGCTTCCTTGGCACATTGGCGACGGATGTGGCCTATTGGGGAACCGCTGAAATGATGTGGGCGGATGCATCTGCATGGCTGCTTACGGTTGGCTTGTTATTCGGCTTGCTTGCTGTCATTGCCATGATAGTCGATGCACTTGGCAGACGCCTTTCCTCGATGCGCGGACCGGTCTGGCTATATTCGATCTGTAACGCTCTTATCTTCGTCTTGTCGTTCTTCAACGCGCTGGTCCATAGCCGTGATGCGTGGACTTCAGTCGTTCCGACCGGCCTTATTCTTTCATCCGTGGTGGTCGTTCTCGTCCTTTTTAGCGGCTGGATAAGGCGAGCATTGATCTATCGCAGAGGGCCGGGAGCCGAGAGATGAAGAGCACGATAGGTAAGTCGACTGTGCCGTCCTCCTTTACCGCACTTATCTGCGGCACGGCCCTCATTCTCTCCGGCTGCAATCAGAACGAACAGGATCCGAAGGATCAGGTCGGACCAAACCCGACATTGCCGGCCCAGACGCAATATCTCATCCCGCCGATGCATGTCGCCAAAGTGATCGGCTGGCAGAACGGCGATAAGCCGAAGGTTCCGGACGGGTTGCAAATCAAGGCGCTCGCAACGGGATTGAAACACCCGCGCTCAGTTTATGTGCTACCGAATGGCGATGTTCTTGCTGTGGAATCTGTTGCGCCGCCTGCGGCATCGATCAAGCGGCCCAAGGACCTGATCATGGGCTGGATCGAGTCGATGGCGACATCTGCCGGCAACAATGAAGGAAGCAACCGTATAACCTTGTTGCGTGATGCCGACGGGGATGGGGTTGCGGAAACGAAGAGCGTTTTTCTCGATCATCTCGACTCCCCTTTCGGTGTCGCTCTTGTCGGTAGCGACCTTTATGTCGCGGAGACGGACAAGATCATGCGTTACCCATACAAGACGGGCGAGACGAGCATCCCCGATCCGGGAACGAAACTTACCGATTTGCCAGGCGGACCCATCGATCACCATTGGACCAAGAGTCTGGTGGCGAGCCCCGATGGGACGCTGCTTTATGTCGGTGTCGGGTCGAACAGCAATATCACGGAAAACGGCATACAGGCTGAAATGGATCGCGCCTCCATCTGGGAGGTCGATAGGGGAACGGGCCGCCATCGCATTTTCGCGGATGGGTTGAGAAATCCGAATGGTCTTTCCTGGGAGCCGCAAACGCACGCCCTCTGGGCAGTCGTCAATGAGCGCGACGAACTCGGTCCCAATCTCGTGCCGGACTATATGACTTCCGTGAAGGAGGGTGGCTTCTATGGTTGGCCATACAGCTATTTTGGCAAGAACATCGATCCCAGGGTCATGCCGCAGAGACCAGACCTAGTAGCGAAGGCAATCGTTCCGGATTACGCGCTGAGTTCGCATGTCGCGCCCTTAGGGATGGTCTTCTATACCGGCACCAATTTGCCGGAAGCGTATCGTGGAGGGGCCTTCGTCGGTGAGCATGGGAGCTGGAATCGGCACCAATTCAACGGTTACAAGGTGGTCTTCGTCCCATTCGCAGACGGCCGGCCCAAAGGTCTTCCGCAGGACATTGTGACCGGCTTTTTAAATGGCGACAACGAGGCGAGGGGACGGCCGGTAGGTTTGGCAGTCGACAAGCTTGGCGCTCTGCTGATTGCCGATGACGTAGGCAACACGGTTTGGCGCGTTACCTCGGCAGCGCCATGACCCGTTCCCAACACCGTCGAAAAACGGTGCCTAACCATGTTCCGTGCCATATCGGCGGATTGAGAGGCGCGTTGAAGCGCCAGCATAAGTCTCGCTCATCATAGCAAAGCCGCCCTCACCAAAGTCAATTTGCGTGCATCATGATGTGTTCATTCGGTTTCAAGTCGGATGTGGCTGACTTAATCAGCCACCATCGCGCTTCATTCTTTTCCGCACGGCTTTGCGATGTCTGCTGATGGCCTGCGCCTTTTCCCGGATACGCCGTTGGGACGGTTTTTCGTAGGCCCGTCGTTCCTTCATTTCACGAAACAGGCCTTCGCGCTGCATCTTTCGTTTCAGAACTCGGATTGCTTGTTCGACATTGTTGTCTCTTACCAGAACCTGCATTTTGTTCTCCTCATTATTGGTGATGAATTGCAAGCGTCAGCCGAGTTGTTCGGCGATCAGCTTCCGAAGCTCCTCGCGGGTGAGCAAACAGGGATAGGGTTTCCAGTTCTTGTCGGGGAGCTGGTTGATGGGTTGATCGCATTCGCGCGGTTTCACCGCCGCGAGCGCGTCGATTGTGTTTGATTTTTTCAACAAAATCTCCTGCGCCGGCCATTAAGCCAGCGCTCATGTCAATGGATGACGGAAGCGCCCGTCACGTCATCGGACGGAGGGCAAAGAACGGGCCGCCAAATGGGTCGGGCGATTAAGGCCTGGACCAGCCATTGCAATGCAACGGGCGAGCGGAACCGCATATCTCATGGCGGTAAATGGGTATCGAATCCCGATGTTACAAGGGACAAAATCTTCGGAGCGTCGAGGGCATATGGAGGCCGCGTATCACGCATCGGGGGGAATATGGGAATCGACACCGGTTGTTTTCAGATTGTTGCGAACCTTGACGACACCAGGCGTAGACAGCCCGAGCGCTTCCGCCTGTTCGGCAGCCGCCTGCGTTTCGACACTGCCTTCCAATGTTACGATGCCGCCATCGGCATGAACCTCGATGCTGTCTGCATCGATTTCTTCGCTCTCGATGAATCGTTCGGTAATGGCCGCTTCCAGTTCATCGTTATCGATGCGGCTGGGTGGCAACGGCCCCAGCGTGTGGGCCGTGTCTTCCTCAAGCCCGTTCGTGTCTGCGTTGTCTCCGATCAGGCCAGAGGGAGTATCTTCGTCAAAATTCGCTGGAGTGGTGCCGTATTCTCGATTTTCCGGTTCGGTCGAACCCAATGCACTTTCGTCGGAATATGGCCATCCTTCGCGGGTATCGCGATCCTGATAGTCGCGATAATCCTCTTCTCGCGACAGCGCTTTCTTCTTTCGAAACTGTGTCATAACCAATCTCCTTCGCTCTAGCTCAAGAAACACAATCAGCTCCGATTCTGCTTCTCGGGTGCCTATCCGGCTTCGCCGATCCGCTAGTGGTGCTTGAAGTATTGCACTTCGCGCTCATGCTTTTCGGCCGCCTCGCGGGTCTTGAATGTCCCGAGATTCTTGCGCTTGTGTGTCTTCGGATCGAGCTTGCGTGAGTAGAGACGATATTCGCCCGATTTCAGTTTGCGGATCATGAGGGCTTCTCCTTTTGCTATGGATATAACCCCCGTCGGCAGCCCTGGTTCCGATCGTACCAAGCCGCGATAAAGCCCATCCGAACGAAGAACGTCCGTATCGAGGAAGGAAATCTTTCCGCGCCTCATTCGTCCGCGCTATTTCTCTGCCAAAATACGCGAACCTTTGTCGCTTGGCGTGGCCTTCGGAACTGCCGTGAACTGCCTTACCAGCCATAGCTGAAGGTAGCGCCACTGCCATTATCCCCATCCTGCACCACGTCGGTTTCCGTGTTTCGCCCATACTGGAAAATGCCATAGGCATTGTTGTTGCCGTTCTGTCGCAAGGTTGCGGAATGACCATTGCCCTGCTGCTGGATGAAGCCGAGATTGCCTCGGCCGGTCTGGGCGATGCCAGCCGCATTACCCCGGCCCAGCTGCCGAATGTCGGCGTCTTTCAGACCGCGGTAGAGTGAATAGACGCGCAATCCGGTCGAGAAAAGATCTGAATCCTCGGCATTATCAGGCACAAGGTTGAACGAGATCCGCCCGCCCGCATAGGCCGGCGCGGACAAGGCGACTTGTCCCAGGCTCCCGACAAGAAGAGTGACAGTAAGGATTTTAAACACGTTGCGGGTCATCCTGATCTCCATAGGCCGGCTGCTTTAGCCGATGACCAACTTTCGCACTTTTAAGCTGAACCCAGTCGAAATTGCCCGTTCAGTTGTCGTTCAGTCGTCGAGGGTAATTCCAGGAAAAATGCGCAGCGGTTTCCCGTCCGGAATTGCGTGAAACCAAAGAGATAGAGGGTCCAGAGGCTCCGTGGAAAAACTGAACTACTCTAAACCTGATCGAAAGCAAAAGGGCGCCAGAAACCGGCGCCCTTTTAAAGGGATTTGCAGAGTGTGGAGACCGATTAATCGTCGCCGACCTGCTTCGTGCATCTGAAACTCTTATCCCCGATCACAATATCCAATGTTGCCTTGTATGCGGCTCCTTTGGAGCCGAGCGAGACGGAGCTGAGGATTGCCGCATGCCCCGCTATGGCATCAAAATCGCCACTCTGGTTGATCGTGGAACTTCCACCATCTCCTGATTTCTCGACACGGAACGTGTAAGCCCCGCCAACGTGCTTGTCGGCGTGGACGAGCGCATCCAGTCTCACCATACCTGCTCCAGGCGTGGCTTTGATTTCGCAAAGCCCCGCATCGTCAGATTGGTTGGCAGTCGTCATGGCCGCAACGGCGCCGACGGGAAGCAGGACCAGCGCGAGGATCGTCATAAGACGGCGCGGATGTTTGATGCTATTTGGCATGGGTCATCTCCCCAAATGGTCTGCGGTTGCGTTTCTGACTTCTTTCAGGTTATCGCGCAGCTGCTTACGGGCAGGCCTGGACGAAGGCGGCGACATTGCCGTTGCCGCCCTGGCTGACATTGGCGCTGCAGCCATGGCCGACCTGGACGCCAGCCGCGATGTTGCCATTGCCGTCCTGGGTAAGGATGGTCGTGTGGTTGGAGCCAAACTGGCCGATGCCGGCTATGTTGCGGTCACCGTTTTGATAGGTGGCGCCGTAATTGTCATTGCCTTCCTGGCCGACAGCCGAAAGGTTATGGCGACCATATTGATGGCCGACAATGCGGTTGTAGCCACCGTTCTGGTAGGTTCTGATGCGGTTTCCGTACCCTTCCTGTGCACCACCGGCAGAGTTCGACCAGCCATATTGTTCGATACGCACATCGTTGGCCATGGCGGGGGCTGCAGCGGTGAGGCCGACGAGAGCGACGAGTGCGGTTGCAATGAAAGACGTGCGGATCATGACTGTGTCTCCTCAGGCGGATAAGACCGCGGTTGAACGTCTTTCTTTTAGACGCCGCCTTCGGAACAGAAGCTGAAAGCATCATTCAGCCCGGGTTCATTCGCAGAGATCGGTGCCAGCCCCTCACAATTGACCTAGCCTATCATTCAAAGATGGCGGGCTGATCTCCAATGCCATCAAAACCGTTTAGCGGCGCTGCCGGGCGCGCAGTCCATCAATGTAAAAATCGAGATGCCTGTGCGCGAGCGCGCGCTCCTCGCTCGAAGGCAACCCAACTGCGAGTGGTCGAGCAAAGCGGATCAAGGCGAATATGATATCGCGATCAGAGAGATCGCTGCGGAGCGTGCCGTCCTGGGTGGCGCGGCTGACGATAGACTTCATGAGCCTGCCGGCTCGGGCGAGAAGATCGGGCCAGTCTCGCGTCTCCAAAAGGGGGTGAATGATGTTGACCACACCAATCCCATTATCCAACGCCATGTGCATGTATTGGCGCAGGACATCGCCCTCGTCAGGAGCGGTTCCAACCAATGCCTCTCCAGCACTGATGCTTCTTTCCAACACGCAGCGGACGACGGCATGAAGAAGTGACTGCTGGTCGGGAAAGTGCCTGTATAGGGTTCCTATGCCGACGCCGGCGCGCTCTGCTATGGCGTCACGCGAGGGTTCACCGCCGACTTTCAGAATCAGTTCGACCGTTACATCTATCAGTCGTTGTCGATTTTTTTGCGCATCCGCCCGCATCGGGTTTCACATCTTCGATCGTCTTGATACTGCCATAAACGGAGTATATTCCTCCGTTTCTGATGTCAAGATTCCAGCTGACGAGTCCGCTCATGAAAGTGACAGTTCGCCTCTCTGAGGTTGACCGGAATCAAGCTTCGTTGGTCGGTGGGAAGGCCGCGAACCTTGGGGAGCTGGCAAAAGTCGAGGGCGTAGTCGTTCCGGCCGGCCTTTGCGTAACAACGGATGTATTTTCTGCGGTCCTTGCGGGCTCGCCCGAGGTTGGCGCCGCTATAGGCCGGCTCG
This sequence comes from Rhizobium centroccidentale, assembly GCF_030182565.1. Lineage (NCBI taxonomy): Bacteria > Pseudomonadati > Pseudomonadota > Alphaproteobacteria > Hyphomicrobiales > Rhizobiaceae > Rhizobium > Rhizobium centroccidentale. Next base: position 54,670 of record NZ_JAQJCG010000001.1, read on the forward strand.
ATCTTGCGCTGGGTGGCGAAGGCGCTACCAATGCCGTCTTGTGTGCTGAAGTCCGCCTACTGATCGAGCGGTTGACGGTTCCCAAGTCGGTCGTGGCCTCGATTTCCGCGTTGCTGGCCGAGGGCGGAGGGGCTGCGGCTTGGGCTGTTCGCTCGAGCGCGACGGCTGAAGATATGCCAACCGCCTCCTTTGCCGGCCAGCATGAGAGCTATCTCAGCCTATGCGGCATTGGCGCTATCGTGGATGCCGTGCGCCGCTGCTGGGCCTCTCTCTTCACCGAGCGAGCGGTAACTTATCGTCGGCACAACGGAATCGGCCATGGTGGTATCAAGATGGCCGTCATCGTGCAGCAAATGGTGTCGGCCGATGCCTCGGGCGTAATGTTCACGGCCGACCCCGTGTCGGGAGACAGAACGATCGTCGCGATCGAAGCCTGTGCCGGAAGCGGCGAGGCGCTCGTCTCGGGTTCCGTCATTCCGCAAGGCTTCAGGCTTCGGGGCGCGCAGGTCGTCGAGACGGCGGCAGGCGATTGCGCCATACTGGCTGCCGAAGAGGCGCGGGATCTCGCTGCCGTCGGTCGACGCATCCAGGCGCATTTCGGCTGTCCCCAGGACATCGAGTGGTGCCTGTCCGATGGTGCGTTTCAAATTGTTCAAAGCAGGCCGATCACCACCTTGTTCCCGGTCCCGCCCCATGACGACGGCAAGCGACATGTCTACCTGTCGGTGGGCCATCAGCAAATGATGACCGACGCGATACGGCCGCTCGGCCTGTCCTTCTGGCAGAGGCTTGCGGCCCGTCCCATGCACGAGGCAGGCGGCCGCCTGTTCGTCGATGTCACCGAGCAACTTGCCTCCCCCGCCAGTCGCGCGGCTCTGATGGTTATGCTTAACCGGGATCCACTCATCCGCAGTGCGGTCGATGCGCTGCTGGAGCGAGGATTTGTCGCCACGCGTCCCGAACAAGACGCAAATGCCTCGGCATCCGCGCCCAAGGCTGTAGGTGAGAAGAATACCGCGACCAATCTCGACCCCGCAATCGTAGGCAAACTGATCGCGCAAAGCGAGATGGCGGTCGAGGAGGCACGGCTACATCTCGCGGCGAAATCCGGCAACGAGCTGTTCGACCTCATCGCTGACGATCTTGCCGCGCTGAAACGGCAACTGACCGCGCCGCAAAGCACCCAGGTTCTCATGGCCGGCATCGAGGCGATGTGGTGGCTGAACGACCACATCGCCGAGTGGCTTGGCGAAACGGGCGTGGCCGACACGCTCTCGCAGTCGGTCGACAACAACATAACCTCGCGGATGGGTCTCGATCTTCTCGATGTCGCCGACGCAATCCGACCTCATGCCGACGCCGTCTCATTCCTGCGGCAGTTTGACGGGAGTGCCCCCCTTTCGGATCTCGTAAAGGTCGACGGCGGCCCGGAAGCATTCGAAGCGATCGATGGCTACCTTGCCAAATATGGCATGCGCTGTGCGGGCGAGATCGACATCACCCGAACCCGCTGGCGGGAAAAGCCCGCGGTTCTCGTCCCGATGATTCTGGCCAACATCGACCGCTTCCAACCCGGTGAAGCCAAGCGGCGCTTCGATGCCGGTCTCGCCCGAGCGAAGGCTGCGGAGCAGGACCTTTTATCGCGCTTACGTGCCCTCTCGAATGGTGAGGCGAAGGCTGCGAAGACCAAGGATGCAATCGATCGAATGCGGGCCTTCATCGGTTACCGCGAATACCCGAAATACGGATGGGTCTGCCGCCTCGACCTTCATAAGCAAGCAATGCTGAGAGAGGCGCAGAAACTTGTCGATAGCGGAGTGCTGAACCGGACGAGCGATATCTTCTATCTCCGTTTTGACGAACTACGCGAGGTTGTCCGGACGGGGCAGGCCGATCATGATCTCATCCTTGCGCGCCGTGCCGAGTTTGCGGCTTACGAGCGGCTTGCTTCGCCGCGCGTGCTCACCTCGGATGGTGAAGCGCTTTTTGGCGACTTTAAACGTGATGACCTTCCCGCGAAAGCGCTTCCAGGGCTGCCTGTTTCGGCGGGGAGCGTCGAGGGGCGCGCCAGAATCATCCGCGACTTGGCCGCGGCCGATATTGAGGCCGGAGATATTCTCGTCACCGCCTATACCGATCCAAGCTGGACCCCGTTATTCGTAAGCATAGCCGGGCTGGTGACCGAAGCCGGTGGACAGATGAGCCATGGCGCTGTCATCGCGCGCGAATACGGCTTGCCCGCCGTCGTTGCGGTCCAGGATGCGACCCGGCGCATTCTGGACGGTCAGAGGATCCGCGTTGACGGGACGAATGGCGTGATCACCATACTGACATCCGCCTGAGCAGGCCGCAGACTTCCAACAGCGGTCCGGCAGCAGTGGAGGCTCACTTGGTGCGTACCTCAAGCGCGGCTGACGTCAGGCGACTCTGCTCATAAAGCCAATCGCAGAATTCTCGAGGCCCTGGCCTGACATCATCATTGCGGAAAAGCGCAAAGTGCCAGTCGGGACCGTCAAGCACGTGGTCGAAGGGTGCCACCAATGCACCCGATCGGACCAGGGGTTCGAAGAAGCCGAGCGGTACGAGCGCCACGCCTTCGCCCGCGCAGGCCGCATTCACATTCAGGTCATGGTTCGGATATTCCACGCGGGTGAAGTTCAACTCCGGCGGGACGCTCCCTGTTGCGCTCAGAAACCATCTTTCCCAGTCCGGATGCGGCAACAGCGGCAGAGTTGCGAGCGTCTCGGGGACTTGAGGTTCCAGCAGCGCCGCAAGCGATGGAGCCAGAAGCGGGGTCAGCTGCACAGGAAACAACCGAAAGCCCTCCAGGCCCGGCCAGCTCCCGGCTCCGGTGCGAATAGCAACGTCGAAGTCTGACGGATCACGAATATCGGCCGAAACGTCGAGTTCGATTTCGCAGCGCTGATAGCTCGAAAGGCGCGGCGCGAGCCAACGAGTTGCTAGCGTGGGAGGCGCGGTTACCCGCAGGGGAGGAGATGCTGCCTCGAAAGCGGCCAAGGCGGAGTGAATTTCATCCATACCGCGCCGCACGCCCTTTGCAAGGAGGATGGCTTTCGGCGTGGGCACCACGCGTGGTCCTCGCCGAATGAAGAGTGGTTCACCCAGTTCGTCCTCAAGTGTTCGAATGCGCAGGCTCACCGCGGCGGGGGTAAGAAACAAGCGTTCGGCCGCACGGGCAAAACTGCCGGAAACGACGCAGATCTCGAGGACTTTCAGAGATTCCAGTGAAGGGCGCATATGTAGTTTCGCTTATGATGATAGCAAGTAATGCCCGTTTTTGCTCCAAGATTATAGCGAGTTTAATACTCGCCAGAAATGGAGGCGATCGCGCGTTCCATAAATGGGAGTGCCTCATGGAGCTGCAATCGCGTCCTCTATTTACTCTTTATCTCGAGCTTCATCCTACGATCGATATCGGGCCATGTCCCGCAGGCGCGCGCCGCATTTTTCCGGTATCGGGCGGCCACTTCGAAGGAGCGCGTCTGAAGGGCAAGGTCTCACCGTTGATCGGCTCGGATCTTCTTGTCACCCGCCAGGACGGAACATTTCAGCAAGATGTGCGGGTTCTGCTCGAGGCTCAAGATGGCGCCCATATTCTCATGACCTATCGTGGTGTTCGCCACGCGTCGGTCGAAGTTTCCGAGCGTTTGGGGCGCGGCGAATCTGTCGACCCTTCGGAATATTATCTACGAACGACGCCGTATTTCGAGACTGCCTCGCCCACATATGCGTGGATCAATGCGATCGTCTGCGTTGGAAAGGGCGGCCGCTTTCCAGGCGGCGTCAAATACGAGCTCTTCGAGATTCTCTGACGAACAGAAAAACGGTCGGGAGCGAGGTTTCTTCACGAGAATGGGATCTTTTGTTTCAAAGCTGGTTTGGCTGCGGAGACTTCCGGTGTGCGTGCGATCGCGGTTCAGGGCGTGTGTGGGTGAACCCGCTGATCTCAGCTTCCAGTGGATCTTTCGGCGATCGCGTAACGCCCTCCTCATGGAGGCTGTGTTTTCACCGTCTGGGGCAATGACGGGCCATTGCGTCGCTTCCCTTCAAGAGCCCGTGCATCATAGCAATCACTCGCTTTGAAAAAGAACAAGGTGGCCAAAACTGGCCGCCTTGTTCTTTTGGCTTGCAATCGGTCAAAGACCGACGCCCGCCCCTGAAATTAGAACTCTTCCCAGGATGCCGCTGCACCGGAACCAACGAATGCGCCGGCGATCTTGGAGCGCAGCGAGCGTGCCGGCGAGGCGGCAGGGCGGGATCGCTCCGTCGCAGCTGCCGGCCGCGCATGGCTGCGGCCGTTTTGCAGATCGAATTGTCCGAGCAGCTCGTTCAGGGCCGTCACTTCCTTGGCAAGGCTGTAGCTTGCCGCGGTGGATTCCTCGACCATGGCGGCATTCTGCTGCGTTCCCTGATCGATGCTGTTGACGGCTGTGCTGATCTCCTGCAGGCCGGTCGCCTGCTCGCGGGCGGCCTCGACGATCGCTCGCACGTTGCGGTCGATTTCTTCGACTTCCTTGACGATCTGCTGCAGCGATTGCCCTGTCTTGGTAACGAGATTGACGCCGCTGTCGACCTGCTGGCCCGATGTCGAAATCAGCGCCTTGATCTCCTTGGCGGCCGTGGCGGAGCGCTGCGCAAGCTCCCGGACTTCCTGTGCGACGACGGCAAAGCCCTTGCCCGCTTCGCCCGCACGCGCTGCCTCGACGCCTGCATTGAGAGCAAGCAGGTTCGTCTGGAAGGCTATATCGTCGATGACGCCGATGATGTTGGAAATTTCGCCCGAGGATTTCGAGATCGCCTCCATTGCTGAAATCGCTTCCTGCATGACTTCGCCGGATTTTTCGGCGCCGATGCGCGCTCGTCCGACGAGCGAGCTTGCCTCCTCCGCGCGCCGGGTGGAATCCTTGACGGTCGTGGTGATCTCCTCGAGTGCGGCCGCCGTCTCCTCGACAGAGGCCGCCTGCTGCTCGGTGCGCTTGGAGAGATCATCGGCTGCAGACCGGATCTGGCTGGCACCGGCGGCAATGGCCTGACCTCCCTGGCCAACGGAGCGCAGCGTTTCCTCCAGCTTCGCCATCGAGGCATTGAAGTCCGCCCTCAGGCGGTCGAGGTGATCGACGAAGGGCTGTTCGATGCGATAGACCAGATTGCCATTCGAAAGCTCGGCCAGACCGCTTGCAAGGCCATCGACGGCAAATTGCGTGTCCGCCGCATCCTTGGCTTTCTGTGCTTCGCGTTCAAGCCTTTCCCGTTCGGAGAGACTACGATTGGCGCTCGCCTCCTGTTCGAGTCTTATCCGCTCGATGGCATGGTCGCGGAAGATGGAGACGGCCGCAGCCATCTGACCGACTTCGTCTTTGCGCCCAATGCCGACGATCTGCTCATCGGTATTGCCGTCGGCGAGGGATACCATGCGCGCCCGCAGCCGTTCGATCGGGGCCGCGATGCCGCGCGTCGACACGAGAATGGCGATCGCAATGGCGGCGGCAAAGAGAACGCCAAGCGCGACCAGAGCATTTGTAATGGTGCTGCTCGCGTGTTCCGCCAGCATGTCACTCTTGTCATTGATGTTCTTATTGAACGTATCAAGCCACTGGCGAACTGAGACTACCTCGTCATCGATCATCGGATCCACCTGCTTCAAGAGCTTGGCGGCGGTGTCGTTGTCATCGATCAGACCGGCTTTTACGGCTTGATCCGTAAGGACGATGATATCATTGGCCCTCGAGGCCAGCTTTTCCACGGCATCCGCTTCAGCAGGAATCAACCGTTTAACGTTCGCGAAACGCTGCAGAAGAATTTGCTTATTCTCCTCATAGTCCTTCGAAAACTTCGTCGTCTGCGGATCCTTGGCTGGATATTGCAGGATCTGATAGGCATTGTAACTCATGGCGGTCAAGCGCTGGCTGGCCCTCGACATTTCCACCGCAGCCGCTTCATTCTTGGCAATAAAATTCGAGTAGGTGGCAACCGTGTTCCTATACTGGCTCGATACGACAAGGACACCTGCGATCCCGATCAGACAGATCGGAATGATGATGGAGAGCACTTTCGTGCGGATCTTGGCGTTCTGGAGAAATGACATGGTGGCTCATTGGTTTTTAGCGAGCTGGCAGCTGCCCACACGATGAAAATGAATATAGGCCTGCGATTGTCTGCTCTGAAGATCGGAAACATCGCAGGTAAGGAGCATTCTGCTCGACGCATTTGGCGCTGCAATGCCAATGAAGTCAGATATGTCTGAGAAAATAATTAACGACAACCAGAACTGCGCGATTTTTATTAAATAATTCAACGGCTTGGTCTGTAACTGCAAATTGCATGATGCAAGAATGTCTGCCAATCAATAGTAGATTCCTGACCGCAAGGACGCGTATCTGTGTGCAACATACCGCGCAGAATGGCAGGCTTGCATAGAAATGCAGTCTTTGATTGCGGTCATTGCGCAAAGAAGCGAATAAACTGCAATCGCCGCCTTGCATAAGCGCATGCGTTACGATCTTCGACCCAAGGCCGCCTTGGCACGATGTGATGTACAAGAACGCTCGTAGGGCGGATTTTCCATATCCCAGCCCGCATGCATGCGAAGCCCTGCGGCCCGCCTCCCTTGGATCAAGATCAATGTGGCTCGCCGCTATGAAAATCTGTGTTCCTTGCCGGTCAAAGGCGTGGCGAATAAAGCCTCGCCAATCTGGATCGGCCGATCGCCGTCGGTGCGTGCGACAAGCGATATCAGTTCGGGAACATCAAGATGAACGACCGTGTCGGCGCCGAGCCGCTCGATGTGGCGCACGCGCCCTTGCCATTTTCCTTCCGTTGCGGAAAGTGCGATATGTTCCGGCCGGATTCCGTAAGTCCGGCACCCCTCTCTGGCAGCGACTTCGCCGTCAAACAGGTTCATCTTCGGCGATCCGATGAAGCCCGCAACGAAAGGCGTGGCCGGGTTATGATAAAGACCCATCGGCGTTCCGATCTGTTCGATCCGGCCACCATTCAGCACGACGATCTTGTCTGCCATCGTCATCGCCTCGACCTGATCATGGGTGACATAGATCATCGTTGCCCCGAGCTTGGCATGAAGTTCGGTCAATTCCATCCGCATCTGCGACCGCAAGGATGCATCGAGATTGGAGAGGGGTTCGTCAAACAGGAAAACCTTTGGATTGCGAATGATCGCCCGGCCGATCGCAACACGTTGCCGTTGACCGCCGGATAGCGCCTTCGGCTTTCGGTCCAGCAGATGCGACAGCTGGAGAATATCGGCAGTCTGCCGAACCTTTTCCTGAATCTCAGCCTTGGGGCGCTTGGCGAGCGAAAGACCGAAGCCGATGTTTTCGCTGACCGTCAGATGCGGATAGAGCGCGTAGGACTGAAACACCATCGCGATGCCGCGCTCCGAAGGCTCGGCGTCCCTCACGTCCTTGCCGTCGATGGAGATCCTGCCCGAGGTCGAGGTTTCCAATCCCGCGATCATGCGCAGAAGGGTGGATTTTCCGCAGCCGGAGGGGCCGACGAAGACACAGAATTCCCCAGCTTCGACGGTCAGATCGACACCATTCATCACGGTCAAACTGCCGAAGTCCTTGCGGATATTTTGAAGAACGACACTTGTCATGGCTCATCCCTTTACTGCGCCGGCCGTCATGCCTGCCACGATCTGCCTATTGAAGAACACGAAGACGATGAGCGGCGGGATCGTCACCAATAGAATATTCATGAACAGAAGATTGTACTGCGTTTGAAACTGTCCCTGGAAATTATAGAGTGTCAGCTGCACTGTTACGTTTTCTCTGCCCGGCAGGTAATAAAGAGGGTTCGTGAAGTCGTTGAAGATGGCGATCGACTGCACGACGATGATGGTCACGGTCACCGGCTTCAGCAATGGCAGCACGACGCGAAAGAAGATCTGCAGCGGCTTTGCTCCATCGATGATTGCCGCTTCGTCGAGATCTCGCGGGATTGTTGCGATGAAGCTACGGAACATGAGGACGGTAAAACCAAGGCCATAGGCAACCTGAATAAGTATCATTCCCGAGATGGACTTGAACAGGCCGATCGACTGTAAAACCCAGATGGTCGGTACAACGGCAGGGGGAATCATGAGACCGGCGAGAACACAGCCGTATATGATTCTATTCCAGCCGGATGGACGACGCTGCAAGATATAGCCGACCATGGCACCAAGCAGAACAAGCAGTGAAACGGCGGCGACAGTGATGATGGTCGAATTGAAATATGCCAGAAGAAGCATATAATTGCGGGTTTGAATAACCTCGATGAAATTCTGCAGCAGGCGCCATTCCTGAGGCAGGGTAAAAGTCAACGACGCGGCATCCTGCTTTGTCTTGGCGGCAGTTATGAAAATGAACAGGAAGGGCAAGACGAATATCAAGCCACAGGCAACCAGGGACGCTATGCCGATATAAAGCTGACGGCGGGTCAAAGATCCACCTCCTTGCGGTTAAACCAGGCTGTTATCGGTAGAATGATCGCAGCGATGAGGACGAACAGGATGACATTGCCGGCTGTCGACAAGCCATAAAATCCGGCCTGGTACTGTTTGTAGATAACGCTTGCCAGCACATCCGACGAGAAACCAGGCCCGCCGCGCGTCATTGCCCAGATCAGGTCGAAGCTGCGCAGCCCACCGATCAACGATAAGGTCATGACGGTAATTGTTGCCGGTTTCACCAGTGGAACGGTGACACGGAAAAACATCTGGCGGCGTGTCGCACCGTCGATCCTGGCGGCTTCATAATAGTCGGGGCTGATCGAGGCGAGACCGGCGATATAGATGACGGTTGCGAGACCAATGCCCTTCCAGAGATCGACGAAGACAATCGAATAGAGCGCCAGAGCGGGATCCGTCAGCCAGCCTGGTCCGTGAATGCCCATGGCAGCGAGCGTTATGTTGATCAGGCCGCGGGTCGGATGCATCAATACGGAAAAGGTGATGCCGACGCCGATCGTCGATACGAGAACCGGAAAGAAGATCACGGTGCGCAGCAGACCCTGCGCCCAGATGCCCGAAGTCAAAAGAACCGCCAGCAGCAGACCCAGGATCGTCTTTGTAGCGGAGGTCGTCACCGCATAGATGATCGTATTGATCAGGCCCTGGATCAGAAATGGTTCCTGGAAGAACTGGCGATAATTGTCCAGGCCGATGAACTGGGTGGTAAAGAGATCCCAGCGTGTCAGGCTGAACCAGAAAGAGGCGGCAGTCGGCAGCAGAAAGAGAACTGTGAATATCACGGCTGCCGGCAGGACGAACCAATAGGGATAGGGTGATTTACGTGTGGCCATGGAGCTACCTTGGACCCCTACCCGGACCGATGCCGGGCAGGGGATCGGCTGGGAGGTTACCAGTTGGGCAGCCCAAGTTGTTTGGCCTGCTTTTCGACATCCTGATCATAGAGCGCCGCGGCGTCCTTCGCGGAGCGAATTCCGGTCCCGACTTCGACGGTGATTTGCTCCAGGGCTGGCCCTTTGACCGGTGATAGAAACTCCAATGCCGGGGTCGCATGCCCCTCCGTTTCGAAATAGGGCAACATGTCGGAAACGACGGGCGGAATATCCTTCGGCAACTCGCATCCCCTGACGAGATAGGGGCCGGAGGAAACTACCTTGGCCATCAGGTCGCAGGCTTCTTTGGAGCCGACCCAATCGACGAATTTCTTGGCCTCCTCGACATGTTCCGATTTCGCGGAGACATAGAGTGCGGCAGGCATCCAGACGGTGAGACCGTTCTTGGCCGCATCTGCTCCGGGGAGTGCAAAGAAGCCGAGGTCTTTCAGATTGTCTGGAAAATTCTGCTGTATGTTTCCAATGCCGAAAGTGAGGTTTGGATAGTGCGCGGCCTCGCCCGTGGCGACCATGCGCATGCCGTCGTCGAAGGTTGCCGCGCCGAAATCGGCGTTGAAAAATCCGCCTTTTGCGACCTCTTCCAGATGTTCGAACCCCCGCAAGGCAACGGGCGTATCGGCGTATTTCTGCTTGTTGGCGGTGTAGTTGGCGGCAAAATCCGGGATCTCCGCCTGAACATTGTGGAAATCGGCGAGCACGAAAAGCTGCGACGTCCAGGTCGTGCCGTAGGTTTGCGCGATCGCCACCTTGCCGGCCGCCTTGATCTTCTGGTTGTTGGCCATGAAATCCGCCCAGGTCTTGGGCGGAGTAAGGCCGAGCTCGGCATAGATCTTGCGATTGTAGAAGATTCCGCCCCCCATGGCCGGGCCGAACGGGATGCCGCGAACGTGGCCATCCGGGCCCGTGACGACCCTCTTGAAACTATCGAGAATTCCGGCTTCGGAGGCGAGGTCGCTGAGGTCAGCCATTGTTCGCTCCGGCTTCAAGGCCTGGAATAGCGAGCCGGCGTTGTATTGAAAAATATCGGCCATTTCGCCGGTTGCAAGGCGTGTCTTGATGATGTTGTCGCCTTCCGATCCGCCGGCACGCTGTTCGACATCGAAGCTCACGTCCGGATGCTTTTCCATATAGGCCTTGGAGACGGCATCGAATGACGCGATGGATTCGGGGTTGGTGTCAATCAGGACGCTGAGCGTCACGTCGGCATGTGCGACGCCCGCCGTCAGCGACATTGAAATTGCCGCGAGGACGCACTTCATCATTCTCATAGTCATTTCCTCCTCCTGAAGACCGGAATGAATTGAGCTGTCTGCTTGCGGGATGAGATGCCGCAAGCTGTATCAGATGGCAAAGCTGATCGTATGTTCCCCCTTGCTCAGTTTGAGTTGTCTGCCTGGTTCGATCTCGGCGCCATCCACCTTCAACGATTTTCGATTTTCTCCCGCTGCCAGGCGGGCCGTTATACCTTCCGGCAGCAATAGACGGCATGTGACGGTTTCTTCCTTCACCGCCCATGCGGTCTCTATGCGGCCGAACCGTGTGTCATGCCAGGCCGAGACCGGCGATAGTGCCGGCAGGATGGCAGGGTCGAATGAGATTTCTTCGAAGCCTGGCGCGTCCTCCAGCGGCTTGATTCCAGCCACATCCTCAAAGAGCCATTGGCATACGGCTCCATAGGCATAGTGATTGTAGCTGTTCATGTCTGGATCGTAGATCGTGCCGTCCTCGGCAAGCGCGTCCCATCGCTCCCATATCGATGTCGCACCTTGATCAACCTGGTATAGCCAGCCCGGCACCTTGCGATTGAGGAACATCTTTTCGGCAAGGTCATGCATGCCGAGCCGCGTGAGAGCCGGAAGCAGCGCCGGGGTTCCTATGAAGCCAGTGCCGATGACACCGTCGGTTTCTTCGGCCACGCGTCGAAAATAGGCGCGGGCGGCCTTTTCATACTCCGGTGGAACAAGCCCATATAGAAAGGCCAGCGCCCATGATGTCTGATCGTTGTGCGCAATACGGCCTGATGGCGTAAAGAATTCGGTCGCGAAGGCGGCCCGGATCTCTTCCGTGCGAGCTTCCATGCGCTCCGCCTCGCCACGGTCACCCAGGATGCGGGCGATCTTTGCCGTCAACTGGGTAGAAATGAAATGATAGAGGGTCGCTGCGCAATCATCCGCAACCGTAGGCCGTGGCTTACGATTGTCGCCAATGGGCTGCAGCCAGTCGCCGAAGGTGAAGCCATTCGCTCCCCAGACGGCCGGGGGGCGAATGATCGGTCCGTTGGAAATGCCCCACAAGTAGTCGAGCCAGCGCTGCATGGCCGGGAAGCATTCCCTAAGCACGCCGGTATCGCCATAGTGGAGATAAAGCTGCCAGGGGATGATGACGATGGCGTCTCCCCAGCCGGTCGATCCCGCCCAGTCGCCTCGGCTATCGATCGGGTGAAGCCGTGTCGGGTCCGGCGAGAAATGCGGGATTGCCCCATTGGCACGCTGATCATGCATGACATCGCGGAGGAATTTCCGTAGGAAGGATTGGCTGTCTGCCAGCCAGCACGCCGTCCCGGCGAAAACCTGCGCATCGCCGGTCCAGCCCAATCGTTCATCGCGCTGGGGGCAGTCTGTCGGCACTTCGATGAAGTTGGAGCGCTGCGACCAGATGGTGTTTTCGACAAGGCGGTTGACCGCCCCGACGCCGCAGTTGAAACCGCCGGCCGCCACGGGAACGGATGATATCGGGACCATGGCGATGCCGACCAGTTCAGCCCGGCCGGTGATGTGGACGCGCGCATAGCGGAAGCCCATGAAGGTGAAGAGCGGCGCATAGACCTCTTCTCCTTCGCCGGCGAGCGTATAGATGAGTTCGGCGCGCGCGCTGCGATAGTTGCGATTGTCGAAAAATCGCCCCGGACCGAGCACTTCTGAATGTTCGATGCGAAGCTTGGCACCTTTCTCACCTTTCACGCGGATGCGGATATAGGCGCCGGCATTCTGGCCGAAATCGTAGACGTTGCTGCCGCCGTCCTCGATCCAGCTGTCGATCGGTGTATGCTCGGGGAGTTCCTTGACGGCGCCCGTCTCGTGCGGAACGAGCAATCCCTTGTCGAAGGCGAGAACGTCGACGCCATGGCTATCCTGCGGCGTGATGCGGGCGTCGTAATCCTCTCCATAGTAGATGCCGTTGCGGGTGACCGGTGTGAAACCGCTCTTCCAGCTGTCGTCCGTCTTCAAGAGCAGTTCGCCGTCGGCGTTCAGCTCCGCAATCGCTGCCGCCCGTTCGCCCCAGCAATTGAAGACCGGGTTAAGTGCCCACATCAGCTGGCTGCGGTACCATCCATCCCCCAGCCAGATCTCGATGCGGTTTTCGCCGGTGCGCAGATGCTCGGTAACGTCGTAGGTCTGGTAGGCGATCCGGTCATCGTAGCAGGTCCAGCCCGGCGTGAGCAGATCGTCGCCCACGCGCCGGCCGTTGATGAAGGCGCGATAGAGCCCCAGCGCAGAAATGCGCAGCGTCGCTTCGGTTGGCAATTTTTCCAGCGTGAATTGCCGGGAGACGAATGTTCCCGCGGTTCCCTGACCGGCATCGCACGCCGGCGCGATCATCGATGCAGCAAATTGGAGTGCGGAATCGACACAGGTCTTGGCCACGGCGGGGCCGTGGTCTGAGCGAATTGTCATTGCATGCCTCCTCAGCCGCCTGTCCTCCGGCGGGATACGATTTTGTGTATCGTTCTATGTATATCATTCTACACAATCGATTGCGGCGCAAGAGTTTTGTGCCTATAATTTGCCCAGATCGGGGATTGAGACAGTTTATGACGAAAAATCAGATCGTTAACGCGGCGCAGGAGAGGGTAACCATCCGGCATGTGGCAGAAGATGCAGGTGTGTCTGTTGCGGCGGTATCGAAAGTCTTGCGCAATGCTTATGGCGTCAGCGACAGCCTGAGAGGCAGGGTCGAAGCCTCGATCGAAAAGCTTCGCTATCGCCCATCGGTTGCCGCGCGAGCGATGCGTGGGCGGACGCAGACCGTTGGTGTTCTGGTGATCGAACTATCGAACCCGTTCCTTCCAGGCGTGATCGAGGAGGCCAATGCCGCCCTGTCGGAAAATGGCTTCAAGGCATTGATCGGCATTGGGCGTTCCGCGAGCTCGATCGAAGCGTCAATGATCGAATCGATGATCGACAACCGGATGGATGGGGTCGTGATCATCGCCCCGCGCATATCCGGCAAGATTCTGGAGCGCTATGCGCGGCAGATTCCGATCGTGGTCATCGCGCATCACGAGCCGCATGCCGAAACCTATGACACCGTCAATTCGGACGATCGCCGAGGCGGATATCTGGCTGTCGAGGCCGCCCTGCATGCAGGCTATAGGGATATCGCCATGCTGAGCTATGACCTCCTGGATTCGCCGGCGACCATCGTTGCCGTACAGCGCGAAGAGGGCTACCTCGATGCCATGAAGCAGGCCGGGCTTGAGGGACGCATCATCCGGCTGCCGCCGGTCGCTGTCGATCGCGAGCGGGCGATCCGGAATTTCCTCGATTCAAAGGACCGGCCGCGCGCAGTTTTCGTATGGTCCGATCTCGATGCCGTCCCCTTGCTCAATGCGGCGCGGACAAGCGCAATTCGCGTGCCTGAAGATCTTGCGATCATCGGCTACGACAACTCTCCGATGGCCGCCATACCGCTTGTCGGCCTGACGAGCGTCGATCAAAATCAGATGCAGCTCGGGCGGACGGCTGCGGAGGTGCTGCTCAGCAGGATCGATGGCCGGCGCGACGCCAGACATTTGCTGATCGAGCCCCGCGTGGAATTACGCGGCAGCACTTGACGCGTAATCCGGACAAAAAGGCAGAACGACGGGCCTGGCCGCGTCCGGCTCCCCTGTTTCGGCATGGGTACAGCCGGATTTTCGCTCCAGCCGGATAGCTGGTTTTGTTGCGGTGGCGAAAAAGCACTGGGGAGTATCAGAAGATGCAAGGCAGACGGTTCGCAGGAAACATCCAACTGAAATGAACCTATGCGATCAGCGGTCTTCGGTCGTCCCCAAGCACAGGTTTGGCCGCGAAGCGAGGAAATCGATGAAGGTTCGAACCTTTGCGGAAAGGTATTTCCTGCTGGGATAGACCGCATGCAGCGTGGCATCGAATGTCACGGCTTTCGGCAGCACCATCTCCAATCGGCCATCAGAGATATCGTTTTGCGCCATCCACATCGGCAGAAAAACCAGCCCCATGCCCTCAAGCGCTGCCAGATGCAGCATGATCTCGTTTTCGCTTTGCATGACGGGACGGAAGTTCACGGTCTGAGTGCCGTCCTGCCCGGCGACGGCTATGCTGCCATTCGCGTTCATGCCGCTATAGGCCAGCAGCGCGTGACCATTGAGATCAGCGAGCTCTCTCGGACGGCCTGTACGGGACAGATAGGCCGGAGATCCGACGAGATGAAAAGCAACGCGCGTTAACGGTCGGGCGATGAGATTGGGATCGAGCCGCTCGGGGGAAGTCGCCCGCAGGGCGAGGTCGAAGCCCTCATCAACCAGATTGACGATCCGACCGCTGAGATCCATGTCGAAGCGCACGTCGGGATAGCGCTGGTGGTATTCGGCGATCATCCGGGCGACGAGCGTGTTCGCTGCCCATACCGGTGCGCTGAGCCGCAAAGTTCCACGCGGCATGACCGTGACGTTGCTGACGGCCGCTTCCACCTCGTCCAGTCCATCGAGCATCTGCCGGGCTTGATTGAAATAGAGCATGCCGCTTTCCGTCATGCTGACATGCCGGCTGGTTCGATTCAGCAGCCGGGTTCCCAGCCGGTTCTCAAGGTGCATCACATGTTTGCTCGCCATTGCCGGCGAGAGGCCAAGCCGATCCGCCGCCGCTGTAAAGCTCTTGAACTCCGCCACTGCGCAAAAGACCCGCAAGCTCGTTAGCGTATCCATCGATCATCAACTCACAGGAAATGTTTCTTCAATATAAGCTGTATTGATCAATAAATGAGAAAAGTTAGTTTGGCCAGATACACGACCGGCCTCCATCATTCTCTCCGGTCTCGAGTTGGATGATGGGTGCCCCGCGACAAGGATGAACACGTGAACAAGCTTCGTCTTCCGACCTACTTCATCAGTCACGGCGGTGGCCCCTGGCCCTACATGAGTGGTGAATTCCGCAATAATTTCGACAAGCTCGAACAGTCTCTGATCGAGATGCGTGCCGAGCTGGGGAATACGGTCCGGGCGATCCTGGTTGTCTCGGGCCATTGGGAAGAGAAGGGCTTCTCCATATCCTCAGGAGCCCATCCTGGGATGGTCTACGACTATCATGGCTTTCCGGAGTATCTCTATCATATCAAATACGGCGCTCCGGGCGAACCCGAGCTTGCCAAGCGGGTACAGGCTTTGCTGCATGCGCGCGGGATCGAGGCCGGGCTCGATCCGACCCGCGGCTTCGACCACGGGACTTTCAGCATTCTGAAACCGCTTTATCCGGAGGAAAGCGTTCCGGTCGTTCAGCTGTCTCTGGATGCCGGATACGATCCGGCCTTGCATCTCGAGGTTGGGCGTGCGCTGGCGTCGCTGCGCGACGAGGGCGTGCTGATCATCGGAAGCGGCCTCAGCTATCACAATCTGCCCGCCATGCGCGGGAAGGAGGGCTACGAGCCGTCCCGTCAGTTCGACGCCTGGCTCCAGCAGACGCTGATCCACTCATCACCCTATGAGCGCGCAAAGCTTTTGCTCGAATGGGAACGGGCCCCTTCGGCCCGCGCAGCGCATCCGCGCGAGGATCATCTCATTCCGTTGATGGTGGCCGTGGGTGCCGCAAGCGACGAGCCCGGCGCCGTCACCTACCATCAGACTGATTTCGCCGGCGGGCTGACGGCATCCAGCTTCCGTTTCGGCGACGCCCCCTCAGGCCGATGATGGCGCTCTGGAAGGAAAATTTCGAACTCAAAGGCACAGCCGCCTGATGATCTGGCGGCCATTCAGGAGAAATACCATGTTGAATACCACGAAATGGACCCCTCATGTTCTTGCGATCCTGCGGATCGTGACCGCATTGCTGTTCCTCGAACATGCGACCATGAAATTCTTCCAGTTCCCGGCAGCGATTCCGGGCGTGACCTATCCATTGCCGGCCATCATGCTTGCTGCCGGCGCAATCGAGATCGTCACCGGATTGCTGATGACCGTCGGCCTCTTCACGCGCATCGCCGCTTTCGTCGCTTCGGGCGAAATGGCAGCCGCTTACTGGATGGCGCATGCTCCGCAGGGCTTCTGGCCGGCACTCAATATGGGTGAGGCAGCGATCATGTTCTGCTTCATCTTCTTGTTCATCGCCTTTGCCGGTGCCGGTAGCTGGGCTTTGGACAATATCCTGCGTCCGTCTTCGAAGCAGATGTCGCTGATTGAGGGCGCATAAGGCACATGCGCTCTCGTCTTGAGACGAGAGCGCATCGCTAAGGCCGAGCCCTGACAACTGGTAAAGCCGTAGCTGCCGATAAGACTGGGCCTTCGTTCCGAGCGTTGCAGTCGTTCCGCGGCAGGGCTGACTTGCGTGAGACCAGTTGAGGCGGTCAGCGACGCGTTGAG
Organism: Rhizobium centroccidentale; assembly: GCF_030182565.1. Taxonomy (NCBI): domain Bacteria; kingdom Pseudomonadati; phylum Pseudomonadota; class Alphaproteobacteria; order Hyphomicrobiales; family Rhizobiaceae; genus Rhizobium; species Rhizobium centroccidentale. The sequence continues at coordinate 71,645 of NZ_JAQJCG010000001.1, forward strand.
CAGGCCATATTGTGGCTTGCAGCCCCCGGTTTATGCGGAGCTTTGTTACTAGGCCGATTCCCGTAGCATGAGGTCAGCGGACAATAAAAATCGCGCAGGCGAGGTCTCTTCGACTCGATCCTCGCTCTCGTCATTGTCGCCGAGCATGCTGAGAAGCATATCAACTGCCCGCCTGCCGATTTCGCTGACATTCTGCGCGACCGTCGTGATCGGCGGACAGGCGTATCGCGACAGGGGATGATCGTCATGCCCGGCAATGCGGATGTCGGACGTCGCGCCATGTCCAACTTTGAGGCCCATCTTGTAGGCAGCGGCGATCGCACCGAATGCAATTCGGTCGTTTGCGCAAAGGATGGTTTTCGTCGGCAATCGTTTCAGGTCGACGAGGCGCGTCATCTCGTCGAACCCGAATCTTTCGAAATCCCACGTTCGGATTTTTGTCGAAGGCAGGATGTGCGGTGTCAACGCGAATCGCGTCATCGCGTTGACATAGGCGGCTTCGCGCGTACGCGCGTTCGTGTTCACATCGGGCATGCCGAGATAGCTCGGAGGCTCGCCTGAACGGCATAGATAATCGACGATTAGTCCAAAGCTTTGCTGGTTATCGGTACCGACGAAAGCGGACGTGTCATCCAATGGCGAATCCACATAAACAAGCGGAACGCTTCTGCCGTATTCTGCCAGAGTTTGCTGGTGGGACTCCACGCCGAGCGGTGCGATGATCGCGCCGGCCACGTTCAACGATTTGAGGGTGCGGATCGCCCTGTCTTCAAGGTCGGGCTGCCCATCCGTCGACAAGACAAGCGGAAAGAACCCCGCCTCTGTCGCCAGCGCTTCGATCCTTCGGGTGAGCGCCATATAAAACTGGTCGACCGAGTTTGGAATCACGATCCCGACGATATTGGTCCGGCGCCGATTGAGGTTGACCGCAAAGAGGTTTGGCCGAAATCCCGATTTCTTGAGCGCAACTTCGATAGTCTCGCGCGTTTTCTTTCGGACTGAATTCGGATCGTTGAAGTATTTGGAGACCGTGGGGCGAGAAAGGCCGACAAATTCCGAAAAGTCCTCCATTGTCTTGATCGGTTTCGGCACGATGTTGTCTCCAGACTCTATAGAAAAGTGTCTATCCGACTCTTTATCGAGGGAAAAGAGAGTTCCTCCGCCAGGGAGGAACCGAGGTTATTCCGCGGCAAATTGCACCTTCATCGTGGGCGTAGCGCCGCTCTTGGTGAAAAAGGGCAATACCTCCTTGAGCGGAAGCCGATGGGAGATCAGGCGTGCCATCGTGCCGTTGTCCTTGCGAAGCAAATCAAGGGCTGCAGGCAGGTTCTGATTCAATGAGTGCGAGCCGGCAATCGTCAACTGACGCCGAAAGATGTCGAAGGGCGATATCGAGACCCGGACACCCGGCGCGCACACGCCGAACACCAAGATCGCACCGCCGTCCTGTGCAAATTCCGGCATATTCTCCACGACGGTTGGAACACCCGTCGCATCGGCAACAAGATCGAAAGATCGTTTACGGCCTTCGAGTTCAGGGGACGCAGGGTGCAGGGCCTCCAATCCCAGCTCGCTGGCAAAGCTCAGACGGCTTTCATCGATATCGGCAACGACGACGTCGCTGACGCCCTGCGCCCTGATCGACAGAGCAAGCAGAAGCCCGATCGGACCGCCGCCGAATATCAGAGCGTTTTCCGCGCGCCGTACTCCGGTTGTCAGGCCGATATTGCCGAGCCCGTTGAGGACGCAGGCGAGCGGCTCGGCCAAAGCCGCGACATCGAATGAAAGATCGCCGATATCGTGCAGATGAGACACTCTGACGATGCTGTATTCGGCAAAACCGCCATCTTGCGTGACGCCGTAAGCCTCCAGCTCCTTGCAGAGATTTGTCAGTCCCTTGCGGCACAGACTACAGGTGCCGCAGGGCAGGTTGGGGTCGACGGCGACCCTCGCACCCGGCCGCAAGCCCGTGACGTCTTCGGCGACCGCCTCGACCAGGCCTGCATATTCATGGCCGGGTATCAGCGGAAAGCACCCTTCGCCGTAGCGGCCGTGGAGAACGTCGATATCCGTGTGGCAAAGTCCGCCAGCCTTCACGCGGATGAGGGCATGTCCCGGCGCCAAAACGGGCAACGGCATATCGGCCAGCCCCGCGACGCCCTTTTCCGTGAAGCATATTGCTTTCATGTCGGATCCCTCAGCTCATCCAGTTGCCGCCATCGACATTGTAGGTCTGTGCGAGAATGTAATCGCTGTCCGAGGATGCAAGAAACACTGCAAGACCCTTGATATCGTCGGGCGTTGCGAACCGTCCGATCGGAACGGACTTGGCGACGGTAGCTTTCTTCTCGCCCGGCTTCAGGCCTTCCCATTTCGCGAAATGGGCATCAACGATATCCCAGTGCTCGCCATCGACCACGCCAGGTGCAATGGCGTTTACGTTGATGCCGTATTTCACCAGGCCCAAGGCCGCCGATTGCGTTGCCGAGATGATGGCTGCCTTGGATGCGCAATAGAGCAGCACCAATGCTTCCCCGCGCCGCCCGGCCTGGCTTGCCATATTGATGATCTTGCCGCCGCGGCCGCGGCCAATCATGACATTCGAAACGGCCTTCATCATGAAGAGAGGACCCTTCAGATTGATCGAAAAGACCTTCTCGTAACTGGCCTCGGTGATCTCGTTGATGGGAGCCATGTCGAAGATGGCGGCATTATTCACCAGAATGTCGATACCGCCATAGGCCTGGTCGATCTCCTTGACGACAGCGTCGATGGCATGGAGATCGGTGACGTCGAGTTTCATCACCTTTGCGTTCGGCCCGAGGTTTCTGGCCGCCTCGGATGCTCTTTCGATATTGATATCGACGATGACGACTTTCGCGCCTTCCTTGATATAGGCCTCCGCAAAGCCAAGCCCGATACCACGCGCACCGCCTGTAATGAGTGCGACCTTGTCTTTCAGCTTCATGATATTCCTCCCTGACAGAGCTTGCGCCTAATGCGCAACGTTGGTGGTGATATAGGGGCTTCGAACTTGTGCAGCGCGATGCCGTTTCATTGAAAAGATGGCCGTCTCCGCCGAATGAATTCACGCGAAATCGTTGTCATCGAAAACCTCTTCGCCGTGCCTCGGGCGCCGGACGACAGCGGTCGGAGGACGCGATTGGGAAGGAAGGCAAGCCGGAATTCCGACAGCCGACGCTGCCGGAACCCTCCGGGAGGAGGCCCGCGGTCGCGACACCGCGGGCGAGCCGGCTACCTCACTTGGGGTAGCCGGCCTTCTTCATCTCGCGCTCGACCTGCTTCTGGGCATTGTCGAGAGCGGCATTGACGGTTTGCTGGCCCGCAAGCGCCGACGCGATCTGTTGACCGACGATCGTTCCGATCCCCTGGAATTCCGGGATCGCGACAAACTGGACGCCGGTGTAGGGAACCGGATCCTTGGTCGGATGTGCCGGGTCGGCGGATAGGATGGCCTTCTCGACGGTGGCGGCAAATGGCGCAGCTTTCTGATATTCAGGCAGATCGTAGGTGGATTTGCGAGTGCCGGGCGGAACGGCAACCCAGCCCTCCTTCTCGCCGACCATCTTCACATATTGTTTGGAAGTGGCCCACTTGATGAAGGATTTTGCCGCCTCTTCCTTGGTGGAAGAGGTTGGTATCGCGAGGTTCCACGACCATGACCAGCTCGATCCGTTCGGGGTCACGTTGACCGGAGCGCGCGTGAAGGCGATCTTGTCGGCCACCTGGCTCTGCTTGGGATCATAGACGCGACCGGCTGCGGAAGTAGCGTCGATCCACATGGCGCAATGACCGGTCGAGAACAGGGCCTGGTTCTCGTTGAAGCCGTTTGAAGTCACGCCGGGAGGGCCGTCCTTCTTCATGAGGTCGACGTAATCGCTGATGGCCTTCTTCCACGGTTCGGAATTGATCTGCGGCTTCCAGTGCATGTCGAACCAGCGGCCGCCATAGGTGTTGATCATGGTTCCGAGGAAAGCCATGTTCTCGCCCCAGCCCGGCTTGCCGCGTAGGCAAAGGCCATATTGCCCCTTGGACTTGTCGGTGAGCTTGTCCGCAAACTCCTTGATCTGATCATAGGTCGGCTGATCGGGCATCTTGAGACCCGCAGCGTCGAACAGGTCCTTGCGATAGAGGGTAAACGAGCTTTCGGTGTAGAACGGTATGGCATAGAGCTTGCCGTCGACAGTCAGGCCGGATTTGATGGGCGCAAGCAGGTCACCATAGTCATAATCATCGCCGAGATCGTCGATCGGCTGAAGCCAACCCTTCTTGCCCCAGATCGGCGCCTCATAGCCGCCGATGGTCATGATGTCGTATTGGCCGCCCTTCGTCGCGATGTCCGTCGTCAGCTTCTGGCGGAGCACGTTTTCTTCGAGAACGACCCAGTTGAGCTTGTTGCCCGTCTGTTTTTCCCACTCGGGAGAAAGCTTTTGCATGATGATCATATCGCCATTGTTGACGGTGGCGATGGTCAATTCCTCAGCCTGAGCCAAACCTGCGGCCAGCGTGCAGCCGGCCGCCGAAGACAGCATTACAGCAAGAATCCTCTTCATCGTCTCGCTCCTCCTTACGAGCGTTGGCGCACAAGATTACGTGCGTAAATATTAAATTCTCCAGCGTGGGCTCAGAGTCAATCGATAATTATTGACAGGGAATGATGCGCTTTGGCGATATATCACTAAGCAATTGAAAATAAAACCTATTATCATCAATTTCATATCAATGTGCCTGTTTGCGATTAAAATACGCACTTTCACAGAAATTTTCATGCGTAAACTTATGATTGACGCGAGCCTTTGGAAGACGTACCTGCTCAATGCAGCAGGGAGGATGAGCACGATGACGGTTCACAATGGGCGCATAGCCCCGGAAAGCTTCGGCCCGACGATCACGGTCGGGGAGGTACTCGTCGAGATCATGGCGAGCACCACCGGGTCCGGATTCAAGGAGCCTCAGGCGCTCATCGGCCCGTTTCCGAGTGGCGCACCGGCAATATTCATCGATCAGGTCGCTCGCCTCGGCGGCGCGGCAGGCATCATCGCAACGGTAGGGGCCGACGATTTCGGCGCTGTGAACATAGAACGCCTCACGCAGGACGGCGTGGACACGTCGGCCATATCCATCTCGCCCGATCGACCGACCGGAAGTGCGTTCGTCCGCTATCGCGACGACGGATCGAGGGACTTCATATTCAACATCATGCATTCGGCGGCGGGCTCGATAACCCTCAACCGCTCGGCGGAAATCTTGATTGCGAAGGCCGGACACGTGCATGTGATGGGATCCGCATTTGCAATTCCAGGGGCAGATAAGGTTATCGATGCCGCCATCAGTTCGGTTCGTTTGCGCGGCGGATCGGTTTCATTCGATCCGAACGTCCGCAAGGAACTCCTCGGGTCGGGAAATTTCCAGCGTCAGTTCGAAACCATGATCCAGAATGCGGATCTTCTGCTGCCGTCCGGCGAAGAGCTTTTTGTGGCCGCGGGAACGGACGGGGAGGCCGCGGCCATCAGGGCGCTACAGGCCCGTGGTGTCGGCGAAATTGTATTGAAACGCGGCGAGAAGGGAGCGACCTTCTTCGGGGCCTCGGACGCGAGATATGATTTCCATGGGTTCGAAGTTGATGAAGTCGATCCAACCGGCGCAGGAGATGCCTTTGGCGCGACTTATTTGACGTCGCGCCGGCAAGGCCTTGGCCCGGAAGTCTCCTTGGAGCGGGCCGCCGCAGCTGGGGCTTATAACGTGACCCGGATGGGCCCTATGACCGGTCTGCCCGACATCGCACAGCTTGACTTTTTCCTGTCCACCAATCCACGGAGAGCGGCATGAACCTCTTCCTCAAAAGCCTTGCAGATGCGCGCCGCGCGGGCAAGCCGGTCGGAATTACGTCGGTGTGCTCGGCGCACCCGCTCGTGCTTGAAGCGACGATGTCGCTGGCTCGGCGGGAGGGCGGTCCCGTCCTGATAGAGGCTACCTGCAACCAGGTTAACCAGTTCGGCGGCTATACCGGAAAAACGCCGGCGGATTTCGCCGGAGATGTTCTCGCGCTCGCCGAGGCCAACGGAGTGGCGACTTCCGACGTCATCCTCGGTGGCGATCATCTCGGACCAAATCCCTGGCGGCGAGAGAGCGCCTCCGCGGCGATGGCCAAAGCCGAGGCCATGGTGGCTGACTATGTGAAAGCGGGCTTCACCAAAATCCATCTCGACGCATCCATGGCATGCGCCGATGACCCATCCGCCCTCGACGATGCGATCGTGGCTCAAAGGGCGGCAAGGCTTGCCAAAATTGCCGAGCAGGCTGCGCGGGAAGTGGGCACCAAGCCGCTCTACGTGCTGGGGACGGAAGTCCCGGTGCCGGGAGGCGCGGACCACGCGCTCGACGTCGTCGAACCGACCGGGGCGGAAGCCGCCAGGGCCACTATCGAGATCCATCGCGAGATTTTCGCAAGAGAGGGGCTGGCGGAGGCATTCGACAGATGCATTGCCTTCGTCGTTCAGCCGGGCGTAGAGTTCGGCAATGAAAACGTGGTTAGCTACAGACCTGAGCTCGCGAGGAAACTGACCAGCGTGCTCGATCATGAAGTGGGTCTGGTTTTCGAAGCGCATTCGACAGACTACCAGTCGGAAGGTGCGCTGACCGCGCTGGTGCGCGATGGATTTCCAATTCTGAAGGTTGGGCCTGGATTGACGTTTGCGCTGCGAGAAAGCCTCTTCGCGCTCGATTTGATCGCAACGGAACTTGACCCGGACTATGACCGTAATCTTGCCGTCACCATGGAGCGCCTAATGTTGAAGCATACAGGCGACTGGGCGGGACATTACCGTGGCAGCGACGAGGCTATCCGGCTTCAACTTCGCTACAGCTACAGTGACAGAATCCGTTATTACTGGGGTTATCCGGAAGCTGTCAGCGCCGTTCAAAAGCTCACCGATACACTTCATGGCCGTGAAATCCCGCCGACGCTGGCAAGCCAGTTCCTCGGGCGGATGGCAGACAGGATCGCCGCGAAGGACAGTGTAGGCGCGATCGCCAAGACGTTTGTCGGCGATGTCCTCGAAACGTACGGCCGTGCGTGTCGGCAAGTCGGCTGAGTGATCCGGAAATGGCTCTCTTGATCAATCCCGCCTAATCGGTCACCGGCTCGCCGAGCGTATGCATCAGGCGGTTTGCCCAGCCGAAGATGGCTGACGACAGGACGAGGTCGAGGGATTCCAATTCAGAGAAGCCGACATCGGCCAGTGCCTGCGCATCGGCTTTCGTAGCTTCGGGCGGCGTTGGCGAGAGGCGTGCGGAAAAGTCGAAGATCGCCTGCAGGTGCTCGTCGAGTTCCGCATCGAGGCCGTCCGCGAAGATTGCCTCGATCACGTCGGTTCTTTTGGTCTGGCTGATGAACCGGGAGGCGTGAACCGCGGCGCAGTAGACGCAGCGGTTGACGACGGATGCGGCCGTCGCGCCCAGTTCTCGCTCGCTCGAAGCAAGCCCGTCCTTTCCGTACATGATCAGATTGAACAGGGGAGAGCGGACGGTGAGCGATTCCGGATCGTGCGCAAGCGTCAGAACATAGGGTGAAATGCCTTTGTTGGACGGCGTTACCTGCATGGCCGCGCGCTGTTCCTCGGTCGCAGTCTCCAGGTCGACCGGAACGACATAGGGCTGCCAACGCGGAATTTTGGTGGTGAAAGCGTGGACGACTTCGCTCATTGTCTTGCTCCGATCAGTGCCAATCCCGCGATGACGCGCACCTGGTAGTTCACGAAGGCCGCCAGTTCGGAGAGCCGGACGATGTCGGCATCGGTCACGCCGCTGGCGCGCAATGCTTCTATGTTCGCGCGGGTTGCCTCCCTTGGTGCGACGGTCAGCCGGTCAGCGTGACGAACGATCTCGGCGACGCGTGGGTCCTGCGCCGTCGTGCCCGGTGCGGAGAGCGGGGCAATCGCGGGTTCGCCCGCCCGTTCCACGAGAGCATCATAGTGGCGCGCGAGCGCCTCGTTTTGATTTTGCCGGGCCATGCGGGCGGCAAGCGCTGCCCGAAGTCCATAGGAGAGACCGCCGGGATCACGCGGCAGCAGCACGGCGTCATGGGCTGCTTCGCTCAGGCGCAGGATCTCCGCGCGCTTTTCCATGGCTTCGGCGAGCGCCGAGCCAGGCTTCACGGAGACTAGGGTTTCGATGAGTGTCAAAACAGGCTCCTCGGTGCGTCTGTGGGATAGCATCTAGGTAGGCGCGACATGTCATTATGTCAAATAATAATGAATGAGCGATCTTGATGAGAAATAATTATCTAATTCCGATCGTCAAGTGAGAATTCCTATGCTTTACTCACATTAAGAGGAGTGTTTCATGTCATTTATGCATTCTAACTCTTTCGATATTCGGCAACTTGAAGCCTTCGCAGCCGTGATTTCCGCAGGCAGCGTGACCGGGGCAGCGCGCCTGCTGGGCCGATCTCAACCGGCGGTCACCAGGCTCATCCAGGATCTGGAAGCCGATATCGGCTATGCGCTCCTGCATCGAAGCGGTCCGCGGATCACGCCGACCTCGCGGGGGGTGCTGTTTCATTCCGAGGTCGAGCGTCATCTCGCCAGCCTCACACATATCCGCGAGCGTGCCGAGGCGATCGGTCGTGATGAGCCCCCCACGCTGACGATCGCGGCCACGCCTTCGCTTGCTGCGGGCGTTCTGCCGCAGGCGCTTGCGGCTGTTGCCCCGGATCTGATCCCACGTCATCTGCATGTGCAGGCGCTTGCGGCCGAAAACGTCGTTCAGGCCGTGCTCGCCCGCTCGGCGGATTTCGGGATTGCAAGCCTGCCGCTCGAACATCCCGGCCTCGAAATACACTGGATCGCGGAGGCGCCATGTGTCGTCGCTATCGGCGCGAAGGATCCGCTTGCCGACCGCGACGTGGTGCGTCTTGCCGATCTCGCCGGCCGCCGCATTATCACCCTGGCAAACCCATATCGCTTGCGTCACCGGGTCGATGAGGCGCTGGAACGGGCAGGGATTTCGCCGGACCGGATCATCGACGTCAATGCGTCACTGACAGCGCTTTCGTTGGTGCGGGCCGGGCTTGGGGTTGGCATCGTCGAGCCGGCGACCGTGGTCGGCGTGCCGCTTGACGGTGTCGTGATGCGCGTGCTCGATCATACCATCCCCTTCCTGTTCGGTGCGATATCGCCCGCCGCGCTGCCGCTCACTTCGACGATCACCGCGGTGATCGAGGCGGCGCGCGCGGTGGCTTTGGCGATGCCCGGCTGCCGCCTGTTCGACTCGAGCGGTGCGGAAGCTCTGGCCGATACCGTTTACGGGCAAACTCCGCGACCCGAGGGAGCGCCGATATGAGCGACCTTTCCATCTTGCCGGACGGTCTCGATGCTCTTGAGGCGCGGCTGCGGCAGGATCTCGCCTGGCTGGAACTGCCGGCCAGATCCTGGGTGCCGCCGCGCGTGGTCGGTGGTCAGCCTGTCGTCGATGTCGTCATCATTGGTGCAGGCATGGCCGGGCTTGTTGCGTCCGGTATGCTGAAGCGTCTCGGGGTCGCCAACCATCTCGTCCTCGACAAGGCGACTGCTGGTCAGGAAGGGCCGTGGGTCACCTTCGCCCGGATGCGAACGCTGCGTTCTCCGAAGCAGCTCACCGGTCCGGCGATGGGGCTGCCCGCTCTGACGTTTCGTGCCTATTACGAAGCGCGTTTCGGCCACGAGGCGTGGGTCGAGCTTGACCGCGCGCCGCGTGAGACGTGGATGGAATATCTGATCTGGTACCGCAAGGTGCTTGAGCTTCCCGTCCGCAACGGTGTGACGGTCGATGCGATCCTCCCACGCGAGGACGGAATGCTTGATCTTGTCTGCATCAAGGATGGCCTCAAGGAGACGATCATTGCGCGTCATGCGGTGTTGGCGACCGGCCGCGATGGTCTGGGCGGCCCGTTCGTGCCTGATGTCGCAAAAAGCATCGGCCGCAAGTGCTGGGCGCATACCGCTGACGATATCGATTTCGCGATGCTGCGCGGCAAGCGGATTGGCGTGATTGGTGCCGGCGCCTCGGCGATGGACAATGCCGCGACCGCTCTCGAAGCCGGTGCGGCGCGCCTCGACATGTTCGTGCGCCGCAGGGAGCTGCCGCGGATCAACAAGTTCACTGGCATCGGCAGCCAGGGCGTCGTGCACGGATTTGCCGGCCTTCCCGATGAGTGGAAGTGGCGCTTCCTCAATTATGCCATGGGCCAGCAGACGCCGCCGCCGCGGCCGAGCGTCTTGCGCGTCAGTTCCTTCCCGCAAGCCCATCTCCATCTTGAGAGCCCGATCAGCGGGCTGGAGCAGGAAGGCGACCACGTCATCGTGACGACGCCAAGGACCAGCTATCCCGTCGACTTTCTGATCTTTGGAACGGGCTTCAAGATCGACCTGAGCAATCGACCGGAGCTTGCCGCCTTCGACCCCCATATACGCCTGTGGCGCGATCGCTTCCCGGTGCCGGCGGGAATGCCGAACGCCGAACTCGAAGGATCCCCCGATCTCGGAGAGGCGTTCGAGTTCCTCGAAAGGGAGCCGGGCTCGTGCCCGACGCTGGCAAAGATCCACTGCTTCAATTTTCCGGCGACACTCAGTCACGGCAAGCTCACCGGCGACATCCCGGCAATCAGCGAAGGCGCCGACCGCCTGGCGCGTGGCATTGTCCGCGCCCTTTTCGTCGCCGACCGCGAGACGCACTTTGAAAACCTTCAGGCTTTCGACACGCCGGAACTCCTCGGTGACGAGTGGGCAGACGACGATACCGAAGAGCCTTCCGACCTATCCTCCGAAAGGACCTGAGACACGAAATGCTTGAGATCAAGAACCTAAAGCTGTCCTACGGAAGCACGCAGATCCTGAATGGCGTCGACCTGTCGGTGAAACGCGGCGACGTGGTATCGATCATCGGCCCGAGCGGCACCGGCAAGACCACGCTTTTGAAGTGCATCAACCATCTGGCCAAGCCGTCCTCCGGCTCGATCGCGTTCGATGGCATCCGCATGGATTACGGACGCCCCGACAAGGCGGCGGTGCAGGCGATCCGTCTTCGCACGGCGATGGTTTTCCAGCAGTTCAACGTCTTCAAGAACATGACGGTCATCCAGAACGTCATGGACCCGCTTGTCGTCGTTCAGCGAAAGCCGAAGGAAGAAGCCCGAGCGATCGCCCTTAAGGAGCTTGAACGCGTCGGTCTTGCCGACAAGCTCGACAATTATCCCTCCCAGCTCTCAGGCGGTCAGCTCCAGCGGACCGGCATCGCCCGCGCCCTGGCGGTCAAGCCGGACGTGATGCTGTTCGACGAGCCGACCTCGTCGCTCGATCCTGAACTCGTGAACGAGGTTCTGAAGGTGATCAAGGATGTGACATCCTCGGGCATCACCTCGCTCCTCGTTACCCACGAGATGCAGTTCGCCAAGAACATCTCGAACCGCATCGTCTTCATGGACCGCGGGGTCGTCGCAGCCGACGGAAGCCCTGCCGAAATCTTTGACACACCCTCCAACCCGCGCCTCGCTCAGTTTCTCAATTCCGAACGCGCGATCCAGTAGAAAGGATGCCTGAAATGACTTCCATGAGTTCAATCTCGCGCCGTGGCCTCGGTCTCGCCGTAGCAGGCGTCGCGATCGCCTTTGCAACCGCCTCGTTCGCCGAGGAGGTCCGCACGATCAAGATCGCCACCGCTGCCGAATCGAAACCGCTCTCCTGGGGCGCGATCGGCGTCGAGCCGCAGGGCTACGAACCCGACGTGCTGAAGGCGATCAACGCGAAGCTGCCCCAATATAAGTTCGTCATGGAAGGTGCAGCCGACATCGCGCAGGAAACCGGCCTTGCGACCGGCAAGTACGACATCGCGACGGGCGGCTATTACCGCGCACCCGCCCGTGAAAAGCAGTTCCTCATTCCCGACGCGCCGATCGGTGCGAGCCTGATCAAGATTTACAGCCGCAAGGATAGCGGCATCAACGAGATGAAGGATCTGGTCGGCAAGAAGATCGTGCCCGTCACCGCCGGCGGCGGCATCTACAAGTTTGCCACGGCATGGCAGGAGCAGAACCCGACCTACAAGATCGAGATCACCGCCTCAAGCGCCGGCGTTCCCTATCCGGACCGGTTGAAGGAAGTGCAGAACGGCAAGTACGATGCGCTCGTACTGCCATCCAACCTTGGCGAGCAGACCGTGATCGACCAGCAGAAGCTCGACATCAAGACAAGCGAGCCGGTCGCGATCAATGAGACCTTTGTCCTGATCCATCGCTCCGAGGAGAATAAGGCCCTCGCCGATGGCATCGACAAGGCTCTGAAGGAGCTCAAGGCCGACGGCACGCTTGCCAAGCTCTCGCAGAAGTGGTTCGGCGAGGACATCACGACGTACATGAAGTAACGCCGCCCTCCGGTCCCGGCGATCAGGCCAAAGACTGAAAGAAGGAGTGTTCCGAAGTGGACCTTTCCGTAATGATCCCAGAGCTGCTTTCGGCCCTGCCGCTGACGCTCGCGATCACGTTCACGGCCATGATCGCCGGCTTCGTGCTGGCGTTGATTGCGACGACATTTCGGGTTCGCAGGATCCCGGTGATCAGCCAATTGGCGGATCTCTACGTATCCTACGCCCGCAGCGTGCCTGTCGTCCTTCAATTGTTCGTCGCCTTCTACGGGCTTCCCGTGCTTGTGGGTGCGTTCGGCGTCGCGGACTTCGTGTCTCCGACCATCGCCGCGATGCTGGGCTTGAGCCTCTATCACGGCGGCTATCTGTCCGAGGTCATGCGGCCGGCCTATCTCGCCGTCGAACGTGGCCAGCATGATGCGGCGGACAGTCTCGGCTATACGTTCCGCCAGAAGCTCACGCGTGTTCTCGGCCCGCAGGCGGTTCACATCGCGCTCCCCGGCTACGGCAACTCGATCATCTACCTGATCCATAACGTCGCGCTCGTCATGTATATCGGCGCGGCTGACGTCATGGCGACCGCCCACCTTGTGATGGAGCGCGACTACAATCAGTACCAGTTCGAAACATACCTCGTGCTGGCGGTGCTCTATTCGCTGCTTTGCCTGGTCGCTTGGTCCGTCGTCCGCTTTTTCGAGCTTCGTTCCGCGAGATTTTCTCCAGGCGCGAAGCGCGGCAGAACCACCCTGATGGCAAGTGGCTGATCGAAGGAGTTGCTACATGTTCGATATCGACGTTCTTCTCCCCGATCTTTGGGACATACTGGGTGCAGTACCCCTCACGCTTGCGATGGCGCTTGCGATCTTCGTCCTCTCGACGATCATCGGCAGCCTGTTCGCCATGGTCGAATATCGGCGGATCCCTGTCCTGCGCCAGCTTGTCGTCGCCTATAAGGTCGCGTTCAAGGGCGTGCCGATGGTCGTGGTGATCTTCCTCGCCTATTATGGCCTTCCCTCGACCCTGCAATTCCTGACATCGCTGGTTGGCGTGGACTATAACGGCCATTCGACGCCAAACTGGGTCACGCTCATCGTCGCCCTGACTGCTTGCGTCGCCGCCTTCCAGGCGGAAGTCGTCAAAGGTGCGCTGAACTCCTTCGACACCGGGCAGGCCGATGCGGCCTATTCGCTCGGCTACAAGAAGAGCCAGCTCTTCCGCCGGGTCATGCTTCCACAGGTCATCGTCGCCGCGATACCGGATCTTGCCAATTCCTTCATGGTCATCATGAAGGCGCTTTCCCTGGGGTTCGCCATCGAGGTGGTCGATATCTTCGCGCAGTCGCAGCTGACCGCCGCGCTGAACTTCTACTATCTCGAGGCCTTCCTGGTCGCGGTCGTGATCTACATGGTAATAGCCTATGCCGTAACCCAGATCGCGGACAGGACGGAGCGGGCGCTCAGGGTGCGGACTTGAGCTCGACCCCAATGCTTCCGCCCTTGCAGGCCGAGACAGCATCCATCGGCTGATCGCCTTTGAAAACCGCAGCCAGGGATGAGCGCCCGCTCTGTGCACTCTTTTCCCTCGCGATCCTCTTTTTTGGAAATTCATTTCTCCTCTTTCTCATTAGTCCACTTAATTTATAGACAAAGGTCTAATTGGAGAGAGTGGTAATGAGCATCGAAAAGTCCGATAGCGGTCTGGGAAGACGGGATTTGTTGAAATTATCCGCAGCGGCCGGAGTTGCCGTCGCCGGCGCTTCCCTGATCGGGCAGAAGCCAGTCTTCGCCGGCGACGGAGAACTGTCTCTGAAAGGCAAGCGCATCGCCATCAGCGCGACCGGAACCGACCACTTCTTCGACCTGCAGGCCTATAATGCCCAGATCGAAGAGGTGAAGCGCCTCGGCGGCGAGCCGATCGCCGTGGACGCAGGCCGCAATGACGGCAAGCTGGTCTCGCAGTTGCAGACGCTGATTGCCCAGAAGCCGGATGCGATCGTTCAGATCCTCGGTACGCTGAGCGTCATCGACCCCTGGCTGAAGAAGGCGCGCGATGCCGGCATTCCGGTTCTGACCGTCGACGTCGGCTCGACCAATTCGATCAACAATACCACCTCCGACAACTGGGGCATCGGTAAGGACCTGGCGCTGCAGCTCGTCTCCGATATCGGCGGCGAAGGCAATATCGTCGTCTTCAACGGCTTTTATGGCGTGACGCCCTGCGCGATCCGCTACGACCAGCTGGTCAATGTCGTCAAATATTTCCCGAAGGTGAAGATCCTCCAGCCGGAACTGCGCGACGTCATCCCGAACACCGTACAGGACGCTTTCACCCAGATCACCGCGATTCTGAACAAATATCCGGAAAAGGGATCGATCAAGGCGATCTGGTCGGCATGGGACATCCCGCAGCTCGGCGCGACCCAGGCGCTTGCCGCTGCCGGCCGTACCGAAATCCGCACCTACGGCGTCGACGGCAGCCCCGAAGTGCTGCAGCTCATCGCCGATCCGAAATCGCCCGCCGGCGCCGATGTCGCTCAACAGCCGGCAGAAATCGGCCGCACTGCCATCCGCAATGTCGCGAAGCTGCTTGCCGGTCAGACGCTGCCGCGCGAGACCTACGTTCCAGCCCTTCTGGCCAACAAGGCCAATGTCGGCGAGGTCACCAAGAAGCTCGGTATTGGCTGATAGTCCGCGCCGGGCGATGCTGCCATGGCTGGATCGCCCGGAATATGTCCGCTGGAGACCGAGATGAGCGCTATTTCTTTCAAACAGCCCGTGACGGCAAAAGACGACATCGTCCGCTTCGAAGGCATCGTTAAGCGCTTCGGCGGAGCGCAGGCGCTGGCGGGTGCGTCACTGAGCGTCAGGCGTGGAACCATCCATGGTCTCGTCGGCCAGAACGGCGCAGGCAAATCGACACTGATCAAGCTGCTCGCCGGTCTTCACCAGCCGGATGACGGGCGGATCGAGATCGAGGGGCAAGCTTTCGACAGGCTGACCCCGCATCTCGCAGAAGAGCTCGGTATTCATTTCATTCATCAGGATCGCCTGCTCGTGCCGACTTTTACGGTCGGCGAAGCCCTGTTTCTCGGCCGGGAGCCGCGCATACCAGGCACGCCATTTCTCGATCGCCGGCTGATGCAGCGCCGTGCATCCGATATCCTCAACGATTATTTCGGCGTCCGGTTGCCGAATAGCGCGCTGGTCAGCGAATTGTCGACGGCCGAAAAGCAGATCGTGCAGATCACCCGCGCGCTTCTCAACCAGCCTAAGGTGCTCGTCTTCGACGAGCCGACGGCGGCATTGGTGCGTCGCGAGGCCGATATCCTCTTCCGCTTGATCCGTCGTCTGCGCGATGAAGGCGTGACCATCATTTACATCTCGCATTACCTGAACGAAATCGAGGAACTCTGCGACCACGTCACCGTGCTGCGTAACGGGCTGGACGTCGCTTCGCTGCCGATCGGGGATACATCGGCTGCAGCGATCGCGCGGCTGATGGTCGAGCGCGACATCAAGGACATGTTTCCGAAGCCGGTGGTCGCACTCGGCGACGAAATCCTCAAGGTCGAACAGCTTTCGGCGCCAGGAAAATACGAGGATGTCAGCTTCACGCTTCGCCGCGGCGAGGTGCTGGGTCTCACCGGTCTGCTCGGCTCCGGGGCAAAGGAGCTGGTCCGCGCCCTCTTCGGTCTCGATAGGCCGGCCTCCGGTCGTATCGAAATCGGCGGCAAGGCCACCCGTTTCGCCAATCCCAGCCACGCGACAGACCACAGGATCGCCCTGGTGCCCGAAGATAGGCGCCGCCACGGCGTCGCGCTCGACCTCAGTGTTGGGGAAAATATCAGTCTTTCCAGTCTCGATCGCTTCACGCGCCTCGGCTTTCTCGACCGCAAGGGCGAAAGGCGCGAAATCGATGCTCTGATTGAACGGCTGCAGGTGAAGACCAGCGGGCGTAATGCCTTGCTCCGCACGCTTTCAGGCGGCAATCAGCAGAAGGTGGCGATTGCCAAATGGCTCAGTCGCCATTCCGAGGTCTATCTCCTCGACGAGCCGACGGTCGGCGTCGACATCGGCTCTAAGGTCGAGATCTATACGCTGATCGGCGAACTGGCGGCGCGGGGCGCCGGTATCATAGTCCTCTCTTCGGACCTGTCGGAACTCATTGGCATCACGGATCGCATCCTTGTGCTCTTCCGTGGCCGGGTGGTCCGGGAATTCATATCGTCGGAGACGACGGCGGATGCTGTGCTCGCTGAAGCGACAGGATCGTCGGAAGGGCAGCGCCATGTCGGCTGAAGTAGAGTTTGCGCCTTCCGGATTTTCGACCGTAGAAGGGCCTGCCCGGCCGACCGGCAGTGTCGCGGCCGCGGCATTGCGCTTCGGGTCGCTGATCGCCTTTGCGGCCATTCTGATCGTCTTTTCGCTGACAGCGCCTTATTTCCTCAGCATCGGCAATATCGGCAATGTGCTCGGCCAATCAGCCATCTCAGGCGTGCTCGCGATCGGACTGACGATCGTCCTCATCGCCGGCGGCTCCAATGTCGTCACCGGCGGCATCGACCTGTCGCTCGCCGCCAATATGGGCCTCAGCGCCGCCGTCTATGCCAGCCTGACGCAACTCGGTTTTGGAGACGCCACGGCGATCATGGCATCGATCCTGACTGGTACACTGATCGGCGCGGTCAATGCCATCGCCGTCGTCTATGCCGGTATCGTGCCGCTGCTCGCCACGCTTGCCGTCATGAACGTCGTTGCCGGCCTGGAACTGGTGCTGACGGGGAATACCGTCCTTCCGGCTTCCACGCCGTTCCTTTCGGCGCTTTCTGCTTCGGACGCCTTCGGCATGCCGATCCTTGCCTATGTGCTCATCGGCTTCACGGCAATTGCAACGGCGATTGTGCAATATACGCCGCTTGGTCTCCGCCTTTATGCCGTCGGCGAGTTTCAGGATGCTGCGCGCGCCGCCGGACTGCCGCTTCGTCGCCTGCTTGCCGGTGCATTTGTCGCCAGCGGCCTATCCGGCGGCATCGCCGGTATCCTCTCTGTTTCCTACCTGAGCGGCAGCACGACGGGCTCCGGCGAGATGCTGTTGCCTGTTGTTGTCACCGCTTTGCTCGGTTCGGTCTTTTCGCGCCGGCTAGTTCCGACCGTGACTGGAACGTTGCTCTCAGCTTTGCTGGTCGGCTTCCTCACCAATGGTTTTCAGCTGCTCAATATTTCGAGCACGCTGGTCAGCGGCGTTCAGGGTCTGCTCATTCTCGTCGTGGTCTCGGCGACCACCCTGTTGCGCCGGCGGGAGGCCTGAACATGTCGCTCCACACTTCCGCACACGCCACGGCTGGCTTGCCGCGCCTGATTGCGGGCCACCTCGTGCGCTACGGGTTGATCCTCGCCTTGGTTGCGGTCTTTGCCGCCTTTTCCCTGATCACGCCGACATTCCTGACCCTTGCCAACCTGCAGAGCATCCTGGTCAACAATTTCACGCTGCTTGCCATCGTTTCCATTGCCATGACCTTTGCCGTTGGATCCGGTGGCATCGATCTTTCGGTGGGGACGGCGATGGATTTCGCAAGTTTTGCCTTCGTCTCGCTCGTCCTTGCCGGGCAGCCGGTGGCACTTGCGGCGTTTGCCGGATTGGGAGCCGGGGCGCTCGTGGGCGCCTTCAATGCGCTGTTGATCTCAGGGATCGGCGTATCGCCGTTCCTTGCGACGCTCGGCACGCTGTTCATCGGCCGCAGCATCCAGCAACTGCTGACCAATGGCGGCAATCCCGTCTATCTGCCTCCGAACGGCGTGCCGGAGGCTTTCCGTTTCCTTGGCCACGGTACGATCTGGGGTTTCCCTGTGCCGCTTGCAACCGCCATCGTCATCATCGCGATCGCTGCGGTTATTTTTGCCCGCACGCGCTTCGGCCGCATCATCCTGTCAATCGGTATCCAGCCGGGCGTCGTACGCTATTCCGGCATTGCGGCTCCCGCCTATATAGCGGCCACCTTCGTACTGGTTGGGTTGATCGCAGCCGTCGCCGGCCTCATTCTGACTGCGACCGTCACCGTCTATATCCCATCTTCCGGCAATGCATTTCTGCTGAACGCCATCGGTGCAACCTTCATCGGTACGACGCTCAGCCCGCTCGGGCGGCCGAACGTTGCTGGCACCGTGCTGGGTGTGCTGCTGCTCAGTATCGTGGCCAATGGGCTCTTACTGACCGATCTGAATTTCTATTGGCAGCAAGTCGGTACGGGAACACTGATCTTTGCCGTGCTCGCTCTGAGTTTCATCAACCGGCAAGCAGCTGGCCGCGCGTAAGGCGGGCCGTTGAGGATTATGGAAATCCGGCCCATCCGACCGCTGCCTCCGCCGGAGCAGTGTTCAGCAACAGGTTTCCCTCGCCGGATCGTACGAAAAAAGGCCCCGGAGGGCCCTTCTGATTTCGCATGCGGAAAATCAGCGCTGGAGATTGACCAGCACGTCCAGCAGGTCGGAGCCCGTCTGGAAGACCTTGGAGTTGGCGGTATAGCTCTTCTGCGCCTGGATCATGTCGGTGAGTTGGCCCGCCAGATCGACGTTCGAAGCTTCCAGCGAGTTCGACTGGATATAGCCAAGGCCGTTGCTGTTGGCGAAACTGGTGACCGTTACGCCGGAGTCGGCATTGGCCTGATAAACGTTGCCGCTCATCAGCGTCAGCTTATCTGGGCTTGCAACGGTTGCGAGCGGGATCTGGTAGATCGCCTTCGGATCACCTTTAGCATAGTTCGCGTAGACGACGCCGTTCTTGTCGATGGTAACGCCGGTGACCGCCGCTGCCGCCTGCCCATTGGTCGAGCCGGTCGAGGCGAAATCAGAGGCCTTCTGCGTCATCTTACTCAGATCCATGGCGATCGATCCAGCGGTCGTCGGATCGGTGATCGTAAAGCTGCCGCCACTTAGCATATTGCCGCTTGTATCGAACGTCATCGTGCTTGTCGCAACAGGGCCGGATGAGTAAGGGAAGGATGAACCGGTACCCGTCGCGGCGTCGGCGTTGCGGTAGACGGCGACTTCCCATGTACCAGAGGTCGCCGGGGAGGCCGCGACCGGCGGGGTAGCAGTGGGATCAGCGGCGACCGCAGGCTTGGCATCCGCCGTCTTGGTATAATAGATGTCATACATGACGGTATTGCCGAGCTTGTCGTAGCCGACAACCGAGCTTTTCTGGGTATTGGCGGTTGTTGTCGCTTTGTTGGCGCTCGGCAATGTTTCGGTGGAGCTGGGTACAACAACCGTCGCGTTCGAATTGAGATTGCCCGTGAAGCTGCCTGAGGTCGAAGGGGAGTTGGCAAGGCCGCTCTGGTTGACGTTGATCGGCACCAGGCCGTCGAAGCCGTTGACGACGACAGCCGGCGCTCCCGAAGCATAGGAGTAGCCCATCAGCGTATAGCCAGCGGAATTCACGAGGTTGCCGTTTGCATCCGGCGTAAAGTCGCCTGCGCGGGTCAGAACGGTCTTGCCGTCGGCGCCCTGCACGACGAAGAAGCCGGCGCCCTGGATCGACAAGTCGCTGCTCGACGAGGTGGAGACTGTATCGCCCTGCTGCGAGACCGAATAGCTGACGTTGGTTTCGACGCTGCCGGAGTTATAGTTGCCGCCGCCCGAAGGGAGAATCAACGACGAAAAGCTGGTGGTCGCCGACTTGTAGCCCGTTGTATTGACGTTCGCGATGTTGTCCGACACGGTGCTAAGCTTATTTGCCTGCGCGTTCATGCCGGAAACTGCCGTTTTCATGCTACCAAAGATGCTCATTGGTTCCTCGCACGTTGCTGATGCCGGGATGGTAGCGATAATGACTTGTGTGAAGCTGGCTTTTTGGCGCGCGCTGCCGGTTTGAATCAGTCCAAAACATTCGAGGCTCCTTGAGCCGAGCCATAGGCGGGCGTGCGCTTCAAGCCCTCTTGAGGCGTTCTCTGAAAGCAAGCAGGATCAGACCGGCCACGGACGCAAAAGCCGCGCCGGCGACAAAGGTGCTGTCAGGCCCGATCCATTCCCAGAGTCCACCGGCAAGGATGCTGGCGCCCAATAGCGCAACTCCGGAAACGAGATTGAAGACTCCGAAAGCCGTTCCCCGCAGATTGCTCGGAGAGGCGTCCGCAACCAGTGTTGCAAAGATCCCTTGCGTGAAGCCCATATGCAAGCCCCAGAGCAACACGCCAAGAGCCAGACCGGGTAGCCCAGGAACGAAAGCCAGCGTCAGATCAGCTGCGACCAGGAGCCCGACACCGATCAAGAGCAAGGTGACGCGATCGACCCGGTCGGCAAGAACTCCGACCGGGTATGCGGATATCGAATAGATGAAATTCATGCCGATCAGCACAAGCGGAATTAGCATGACGGGCAGATCGAGGCTCTGGGCATCGAGCAACAGAAAGGCTTCGCTGAAGCGCGCAAGCGTGAAAATCGCCGCTACCCCGGTCACAAGCCAATATGTGCTTGGAAGACGCAGGAGATCGGATTTTCGTAACGGGAATGTCGGGCTCTTATCGCTGGGCGCTTTTGAAGGTTCCTTGACGAAGAAAAGAATGAGGCCGACCGCAACAAAGGCGGGGATGACGGCAATCCAGAAAACCGTGCCGAACTGGTCCGAAGTCCACCACATGAGCAGCAGCGCGATCGCTGGGCCGAGGAAGGCGCCGACCGTATCTAAGGATTGCCGCAGTCCGAAGCTTGCGCCGCGAACTTCGGGAGGCGAAATATCTGCAATCAGGGCATCTCGCGGAGCACCGCGAATGCCCTTGCCGATACGGTCGATAAAACGTGCTGCTACAAGCCAGCCGATCGACGGCGCAACCGGAAAAATCGGCTTGGTCAGTGCAGCCATCCCATATCCCAGAAGGACCAACAGTTTTCGCTTGCCGAGCCAATCGCTTATGGCCCCGGAGAATACTTTCGTGATCGCGGCGGTGGCTTCCGCGATGCCCTCGATGATGCCGACGGAAAGCGTCGAGGCCCCCAGAACGGTCACCATATAGACAGGAAGCAGGGCGTGGATCATCTCGGAGGAAATGTCCATAAAAAGCGAGACGAAGCCCAGCGCCCAGACGCCACCGGGTATGGCTGGTACCGGTCGACGGCTTTTCGCGTTGACATCGACCATTGGCGGATCCTTTCGGCGCATCTTGTTCAGCCGGTTTTATTCTCTTCGTTGGCTTCGAAAACCTGGCGCGCATAATCGTCGAGCAGGGCCTCGCACATCTTGAGCTTTTCGGCAGCCGACGTTGCTAATTGCGCCCCGTAGAAATCGAGCTTCTTGATCCGCTCGAACCACTCCTGAAGCTTCCTAAGGTCCGTGTCTTCTTCTTCGAGTTCGGCATAGGTGAACTTCTGTTTCGATATCTCCTTTGCGATTTCCTTCTCGAAATCGTCGCAGCGTCCGATGAATTCCTGGTAGAGTTCAGCACGATCCGCATTGAAGCGTTCGATCACTTTGTTGAGTTGGGCGTCATCGAGCGGTGCCGAATCCAGCAACACGGATTCGCCACCCATCTCGGAGATATCGAGTTCCGACATCTTCAGCCGTCGCAGGTTTTCATCGGTGCGGGGGAGGAGGCAAACCCCATTCTGGAGATAGATAGCTCCCAAGCCCTTGAGGCGCCGCCACAATGCGACCCTTCGAGCTGCAGGCTCCGAAGGCACCTTGTAGGTGAGCAGTATCCATTGGCCCAAAACGTTTTTCTTTATTGTTACGGTCGTTACATTTGTCCATACCATATCGGCCATGAAATGGAACTTCAATCGGGCGCGCTTTTTCCGCAGCCAGAGTTTCTCATCTGCGACGAGCCCACCTTAGCTCTTGGTGACGACCAATCTGACCTGACCTGCTGAAATTCCGCGGCGCGCGGTCGGCTGCGCCGGCGTCGCGGGATTTTGTTGACTTCATGGCTGACGCCTCGAGCAAGCGTTCCAAACCAGGGTTTCAGCTTTACGTCAGCCAACGAAGCTATTTCTCAAAAGCGACACGCTGCGGCTGTATGCCAGTGTTGTCAGTTTTGGAGAGTTGAATTTGAATCTTGTTGTTAGGCGCTCGTCTTCTGGGGTGCCCGTTTCCGGATACGAGTCTGGCGGCTTCACCTATCGCCGCGATATCGACGGCCTGCGCGCCCTGGCGATCATTCCGGTCGTTCTCTATCACGCGGGCATCCCCGGCTTCCGCGGCGGTTTTGTCGGCGTCGATGTGTTTTTCGTCATTTCCGGCTTCCTGATGGCATCGCTGATCTCCAAGGAAATCGCGAAGGGCGAATTCAGTCTCGTCCGATTCTATGAGAGCCGTATCCGGCGGATTTTTCCGGCATTGTTCGCTGTCCTGGCCACGTCTTCGGTCGCGGCATGGTTCCTGCTGATGCCGGCCGAATTCGCCTATTTCGCGCGCAGCTTGAAAGCGGCGGCCCTGTTCACATCGAATATCCAATTCGACAAGGAGAGCGGATACTTCGATATCGGCGCGCAGATGAAACCGCTGCTGCACACATGGTCCTTGGCCGTCGAGGAGCAGTTCTACATTCTGTTTCCCTTGCTGCTGTTGGTTCTCAGCCGATTTGCCCAACGGTATATAGCACCGATCCTGGCTGGATTGCTGGCCGTGTCGTTCGTGGCGAGCACGTGGACGCTGTTCCGGTCGCAGCCCGACGCATTTTATCTGCTGCAATTTCGTGGCTGGGAGCTGCTCCTTGGAGCGCTGCTGGCCCTCGGTGTCCTGCCGGTGCCAAAGCAATCCAGGGTGCGAGCCGGATTGGCCTCCGCCGGCGTGCTTTTGATCGCGATTGCCGTCTTCGGGTTTAGCGAGCAGACGCTCTTTCCCGGCCCGGCAGCTCTGCTACCCTGTCTTGGTGCGGCACTGGTGATCCACGCGCGAGACGAGCTCGGGCCAGCGAGCAGAGTTCTGCAATCACAGCCGATGGTCTTCGTCGGGTTGATCTCCTACTCGCTTTATCTCTGGCATTGGCCGCTCATCGTCTTCAGCCGGGAGGTGACAGGACGAGAGCTTTCGCCGATGCAGGGCAGCCTGATCGCGCTGGCGTCGCTCGCCATGGCCATCATCTCATGGCGCTTCATCGAGCGGCCGTTCCGTGGACACGGCAGCCTCGTAAAGCGCTCGCCGTTATTTGCCGGGGCACTGACCGTCGTGATCGCCGCTGCCGTAATGGGAGACTATGTCGCCCATCACGGCGGCATACCCGGTCGACTGCCAGCGGATGTGCAGCGGGTTTATGCTTCCACTTACGATCAGAGCCGCTTCAGCCTGCCGCCGTGCTTTGCGGAATCCGACACGGCGGCGCGTTCGGCTGCGGATATTCGTGCAGGCAAGCTTTGTCCGCTCGGGCCGGAGGACGTAGCGAAACCCGCCTTTCTCGTTTGGGGCGATTCCCATTCCGGCGCCATGGCGCCTGCCATCGATGCGGCGGCGAAACAGGTTGGGATCAGCGGTCTCTTCGCAGGCCATTCCTCGTGCCCGCCTTTGCCAGAGGTTCAGCTCACGCCGCGCGGCGATACCGAACTCTGCGGTGATTTCAACGGCGCGGTGCACGACCTGATTAAGGCCCAGCATATTCCACTGGTTTTCCTGGTGGCCTATTGGCCCAAATATGTCCACGATGCCGAAATGCCCAATGAGGGGCCGTATTTCGACCCTTCCGTACCGCCCCCGTTGGAGGATAGATCGGCGTTGGTCGTCCAATCGATGGACCGCCTGATTGCCGAGCTGACCAAACAGGGAACCAAGGTCGTGCTGGTCTCGGATGTCCCTGAAATGGGACGCTATATGCCCGAGGCCGTCGCCAAGGCGATGATGCAAGGCACGTCAACGGAGGTTGCTCCCCCATTGGAGTATATCAAGAAGAGGCAGGCGCTCTCACATGTGATCCTGAGCCGTGTGGCTGCAAAATATGGTGCAACGATCATCGATCCGCTGCCAGCCATCTGCAGCAGCGATCGTTGCGATGCCGTGCGAAACGGTCTGCCGCTCTATAAGGATGCCGATCATCTCACGGCGGCGTTCGCACCGACCCTGAGCTCGCTCTACGTCCCCGTACTGTCCGAAGCTCGTCAATTGCTGGGGGCGGCCGGTTCCAGTCATTAATCGTCAATTACTTATCCTCGTCTCGATTGACAGGCTAGAATTCCATCCAGGCTAAATGACATAGCGATATTACCTTGCTGACGTTCATGAGTTCCGCCGTCCGAAGCGCCTGCCGTAGGCTGCACAACGATCATGCGGCGCCTTTCGCCGAAAATCGATTGTCAATTATCCTGACTTTGGATCGGTTACTTGCGCAAAGGATCGCAGTTTCTACCGGTTGAAATCTCGATCTACTTCGAACATCCAATGGCGCATATGATCGAGCAAAAGTGCGATGTCATATCGCCATTCCAGCATTAGAAGCTTCAAGTCCATCCTGCCGCGTCGAAGATGCAAGTCAAGCGCGTGCCTGAGATCCATAAGTTCGTCGGAGGTTGGCGAATGCTGCAGGGTGTTCTTGGGCTTGGCACCACGGGCCAGACGCTTGGCAAACAGTTCCAAATCCAATGTTGTATCTCGGGTCGTCTCCATCATGACTAATCCTCCAAGCTGCAAATTATATCGTAATACGATATAATTCAACAGCACGGCAGATTTTTGTCGGCGCGGGATTTAACTCATACTGGCGCTACGGGCCAGCGCGAACCGGTAGGATCGCATCGGCAGCCTC
The DNA here is from genome assembly GCF_030182565.1 of Rhizobium centroccidentale. NCBI lineage: Bacteria > Pseudomonadati > Pseudomonadota > Alphaproteobacteria > Hyphomicrobiales > Rhizobiaceae > Rhizobium > Rhizobium centroccidentale. Next base: position 96,783 of record NZ_JAQJCG010000001.1, read on the forward strand.
ACCGGAAAAAGGGTTGGCTGCCGTAGTACGCGATGCAACCCGTTGCCGATGACATTGGCGCGCAGGTCAGAGATCGCCACTCCTTGGGGAAAAGGCCATGAAATCCAGGTTGTTCGAATGTTGGTTTTGGCGCTACGCCAGCGAAGTCATAGACTTGTCGCCAGCGCTTCCATCCAGATCGCGACCGCTGCTGCACCACCGTCTTGGGTGCCGAGAGCTCTTTCGCCGAGATAGCTCGCGCGGCCGAGTTTCGGTACCATATCCGCCGTGCGGCGGGCGCCTTCGGCTGCGGCTGCGGCCGCCTGCTTCCAGGCTTCGGCGGCGGGCACCTTGATGCCGGCTGCCTCGAGCGCTCTTAAGGCCGGGTCGAGTGCATCGAGCATGGTGCGGTCGCCCGGCTTTGCTCCACCGATCTCGCTAATGGCAGCGATACCGATCGCGAGGGCGGTGCGAAAATCTTCAGGCGAGAAGCGATTACTCTCGCCGAGATGGCGCCCAGCTCGCGTCAACGCGATCGCATAGAAAGGCCCGGAGCTTCCGGCGATCGCCCGTCGCAGCGCATTGCCGATTGCGACCAGAGCGTTGGCGGGGTTGATCCAGGCGCTTTCGGGGAGTGCGCGAATGGCTTCGGCGCCACGAAGCATGCTCGCGCCGAGATCGCCGTCGCCGGCCTTGCTGTCGAGTTCGGTCAGATGGGTTTCGGACACTTCCAGCGCATCACAGACGGCAAAGCCGATGCGGCGCAAGTCGTGAGGGGCGAACCGGCCCGCATCGCCGAGCGGGGCTTCGTTCTCCGGTATGTTCGGCACCCGCACGATATGGGGTGCTTCCGAGATCGCGCCGCCCCGCGGCCATGCGGTTGCAGATGTCTCGGCATCCAGCAGTTCGATATCGCCCTCATTCAGATCCAGGAGTGAAATCGAGCAACCCGGCATTTCGAGCGCCGTCAGGAAATTGCCGCTCCATGCTCGTTCGATCCCGAGGCCACGCGAACGCAGCGATGCGATCGCGCAACGGGCGACGACTGCCAGCTCCATGGGCGGCGTTGCTCCGAGACCATTGATGAGCAATGCGACCCTTGAGCCTGAAGCAAGCTGCATGTCCGTGACGATTTGACCGATGATCCTGTCCGTGATGGCGTCTGCGGGTAGATGCTTCGTGCGCTCGACGCCCTTTTCGCCGTGGATGCCGAGGCCAAGTTCGATTTCATCATCGGCCAGCGTGAAACCGGCCTTGCCGGCGGCCGGTACGATGCAGGCGCCGAGCGCAACGCCCATCGTGCCGAGGCGCGATGCCGCCGACTGAGCGATGGCGGCAACCTCCTTCAGGCTCTTTCCGCTCGCTGCGGCTGCGCCCGCGATCTTGTGGACCAGCACCGTTCCGGCGATGCCGCGGCGGCGGTCGCGCGGTACGAGACCGGAAAGTGCCACATCATCCGCCACGACGACAAGCTCGGTCGGGATACCCTCGATGGCGGCGAGTTCTCCGGCAAGGCCGAAATTCAAGCGGTCGCCGGTATAGTTCTTCACGATCAGAAGTGCGCCTGCTGGGCCGGCACTGGCGCGGATGGCAGCAAGCACGGCGTCGACGCTCGGCGAGGTGAAGACTTCGCCGGTAACGGCCGCAGTCAACATGCCAGGTCCGACATATCCGGCATGGGCCGGCTCATGTCCGGCACCGCCACCCGAGATCAGGGCGACCGGCCGGTCCGCGATCACGGGCAGGTCGGCGCGCAGCACGACATTCTCCTTGTCGAGCAGCGCAAGGCCGGGTGCGAGAGCGACAATGCCCTCCAGCATTTCCCGCACCACGTCAGCGGGTCGATTGATGAGCTTCTTCATTGTCCTTCATCCTATTGCTGCTTGCACAGAAACGCTTCCAGTCGCTTCGCGCCTTCCTCGATGAGCGCAGGATCAACGGCAAAACACACACGCGGGAATTCTTTCCCGCCCGGCCCGAAAGCCGAGCCGGGTGCGATCCCCGCGCCTGCCTCCTCCAGGATCCTGCGCGCCATATCATAGTCACTATTCATGCCGTGAATGGAGAAGAAGAAATAAAAACTTCCGCCAGGCCAAAAGACGCGCACATTCGGCAGTCTATCGAGTGTCGAGCAGATGATTTCGCGCCCGCGCGTCGATCGAGCGATGCACACGGCTTTGCTGATCGCTATTGTGCCAGCATATCCGTGAGCGCATGCCGCATGGATTCGCTCGAAATGCCGAAGAGACCGCCATAGGGAAGATCAAGATCCAGAATGACAAACATGACGCTTGCCACCGACACGATGGCGACGGCGACGATGGAACCCGTGAGCGGGTTTCTGGGAGCTTGAAGACCAAAGCTTAGGAATACCAGCATGAGCCAGAAGATCAGGACACCGAGAAAGGGTGCTGAAAGCGCGCCGTGCGCGTCCTCGATCACGGTCCATCGCGCTGCCAGGAGATTGCCGAAGAGCTGATTGCAACGGGTCACGAGCAGATGATGCAAGGCATCGGTTGGCTGCTCGCGGGCGATGCCGAGACCGATATTGTTGAGAATTGCTCCAAGAGCAGGCGCTTCGCCAGTCAAAGGCAATTTTGATATGTCAGGATATGTCACCTCTGTTGGAACTGGCTCACCCGGCCATGTGCTGGCGATGACGGCGGTTGTGTAGCTGCGCAGAAGTCGTCGCTCATTATCCAATGCCGGTCCGTAATTCCTCAGACAGCGGTCCATCTCTGCCAGACTTGCGGCGTAGCGGTTGCGATCGTGAGACGCCGTTGTGAATGCGTTCAGTTCCGATGCCAGAAGCAAGCTCATGACGAGGGCGGCAAAAGTGACAAGAAGGGCTGTGACGACGCGGAGGAAGTCTATCGTCTCGTTGCCGCGATGTGGGGCAGGTAATCTCGCACGCAATATCGAACCGGCCGCGGCACTAAACACTAGGAGAACAAACAAAGCCAGCGTCCACACCGCTTCGCGCTGCATCGAAAAATGCTCCTGCTGCATGGCCGTTGATTATGTCATGTATCTCGAGAAAGCGGGAGGATAAAAGCTCCGTGATCTTTCATGGGTGTTCGCTTGGCCCGGCAACCCGGTATCCTTTGCAGCTGGGCAGCTTTGAATCAGCTATCGTATGCAAGTCGGCAGAATGGATCAGGTGCATACCGCGATGCAAACGGACAGCCAGATCAAGGCGACCCCCAATGCCAATGCGCGCCTGGCTCCGACAACTTTCTCGGCCTCTTCTTCCGCTACGGGCGTCGTTACGATCCAGGGCACGGAACCGAGAGCCGCAAATCCGATAATGGCCAAGGCCACAACGAAATAATCGGATATGCGCCAGGGCCCTTGGTCATACACTCCCCAGTAGCCCAGAAAGGCCATTCCCACCGCAAACATCGTCGCGGACGCGGAGCAAAGCCCCGTAACGGAGCCCGCAGGTGCTCGCAACTTGCTTTTTTCCGGTGTTGACCCGTTCATAACGCCATATCCACGACGGCAAGTCGCCTTTCCGCATATATGTCAGGAATTGAGCGCGACGTGAAGCGATTGAAATCACCAACGGCCAGATTGCAGAATGGCGCTGGTCGTGTTCGATCTCCGACCTGCAGTTCGTGTACAGCGACTTCGGGAGCCTGCATCATTTCAGGCCCCTTCCACTCTTTATCTCTTCACACCTTATCCGGATCGGGAGTGAGCGGTGGGTGCGGGCGGGACGTCGGCGCCCGCACCCTTCTCCTCGGCCGGTCTCTTGGTCCGGAGGAGGGACAGTACAAAGACGAAAAAGACCGGGACGAAGAAGACGGCAAGGACCGTCGCGGAAATCATGCCGCCGAGGACGCCGGTGCCGATCGCGTTCTGGCTGGCGGCACTGGGACCCGTTGCAATCGCCAGCGGCACGACGCCGAGCGTGAAGGCAAGCGATGTCATCGCGATCGGGCGGAAGCGGACTCGGGCTGCCTCGGTCGCCGAGTCCAATAGGGACTTGCCATGTGCGTAATAATCCCTTGCGAACTCGACGATCAGGATGGCGTTCTTCGCCGACAGACCAATGATCGCAATAAGTCCGACCTTGAAATAAAGATCGTTCGGCATGTCGCGCAGCATCGCCGCCAGCACGCAGCCGATAATGCCGAGCGGCACGACGAGCATGACCGATAGCGGGATCGACCAGCTCTCATAGAGGCCTGCCAGCAGCAGGAAGACGAAGAGGATACTGAAGGCGAAGAGGACCGGCGCCTGGTTGCCGGAGGCGATTTCCTCGCGCGACTGGCCGGACCACTCGTAGCCGAAGCCGTCGGGAAGTTCGGATGCGAGGCGTTCCATCTCGGCAATGGCGGCCCCCGAGGACTTGCCGGCTGCTGCTTCCCCGGTAATGCGGATCGTCGGAAAGCCATTGTAGCCGACGATCTGCGGATCGCCCTTGCGCCAGTCAGCGGTCGCAAACGACGAGAGCGGCACCATTCCGCCGGTGGTGTTGCGGACGTTCAGCTTCATCAGGTCTTCAACCTGCATGCGGCTGCGGCCGTCAGCCTGCACGATGACCTGCTGCATGCGGCCCGCGTTCGGATAGTCATTGATATAGGAAGAGCCGAGGTTCGCGGTGATCGCATCGTTGATGTCGGTGAAGCCGACGCCGAAGGTGTTCGCCTTCTCGCGGTCGATCGCAAGGATGATCTGCGCCGCTTCCTGCATGCCCTCGACGCGGACGTTGGTCACCGCACTGCTCTTGGCCGCTTTTGCCATCAGCTCTTCCGCCGCTTGCTTGAGCGCTTTCTGTCCGCGCCCGGCGCGGTCCTGTAGCCTGAAGGAGAAACCGTTCGTCGTGCCGAAACCTTCTATTGGCGGCGGCGAAAGGGCATAGGAGGTAGCATCCTTCAATCCGGCGAGCTGTGCGTTGACGCGCGCAGCGATTTCCGGCACCGAACTGCCCGCAGGCCGGACGGCCCAGTCCTTGAGCGTCACGAAGGCGATGGCCGAGTTCGGGCCATTTCCGGAGAAGCTGAAACCCTGGACGGCAAAGACGTTTTCAACGGCCGGTTCGGCCTTGAAAATCGCCTCGATCTGCTTCAGCGACGCGATCGTACGGTTGGCGCTCGCCTCCGTCGGTCCCTGGATGTCGACGATCAGGATGCCCTGGTCTTCTTCCGGCACGAAGGAGCCGGGCAGGTTGACGAAGAGGTAGCCGAGGCCGATGACGAGCGCGAGATAGACGCCCATCATGCGTCCTGACCGGCGTGCAAGGCCGGCCGTGGTCCTGGCGTAGCCCGCCGTCATTCCGTCGAACTTGCGATTGAACCAGCCGCCGAGACCTTTCTTCTCATGGTGATTTCCGTCGATCGGCTTCAGGAAAGTGGCACAGAGCGCCGGCGTCAGCGACAGCGCCAGGAAGGCAGAGAACATGATCGAGACGACCATGGTCAGCGAGAACTGGCGGTAGATGATGCCGGAAGCACCTGGGAAGAATGCCATCGGAATGAAGACGCAGGACAGCACCAGCGTGATGCCGAGGATGGCGCCGGTGATCTGCTTCATTGCCTTCTGCGTCGCGACTTTCGGCGGCAAACCCTCTTCGGCCATGATGCGCTCGACATTCTCGACCACGACGATCGCATCGTCGACAAGGATACCGATCGCCAGAACCATGGCAAACATCGTCAATACGTTGATGGAGAACCCCGTCACATACATGATGGCGCAGGTTCCGAGCAGTGCGACAGGCACGACGAGCGTCGGGATGAGCGTATAGCGGAAATTCTGCAGGAAGACGAACATCACGATGAAGACAAGGACGATCGCCTCGATCAGCGTGTGCACGACCTTCTCGATCGAAGCATTGACGAAGGGGCTGGTGTCATAGGGTATCGAATACTCGACGCCCTTCGGGAAGAACTTTGACAGCTCGTCCATCTTCGCCTTGACGGCCCCCGAGACGGCGACGGCGTTGCCGGTCGAGGAAAGCTGGATGGCAAGGCCGGCGCTCGGATTGCCGTTGAGCCGGCTTGCGGTCGAATAGGTTTCCGCGCCATCCTCGACTCGGGCGACGTCGCGCAGGCGCACGGTCGAGCCATCGGGATTGGCACGGAGGATGATGTCACCGAATTGCTTCGCACTGTTGAGTTGGCCTTCGACGATCACGGTCGCGGTCAGATCCTGGCTGACCGGATTGGGCGCGGCTCCGATCTGACCGGCTGCGACCTGCGCGTTCTGGGCGGCGATCGCCGCGCTGATGTCGGCCGCCGTCAGATGGAGGCCGACCATCTTGTCCGGGTCGATCCAGACGCGCAGTGCCCGCTGCGAGGCGAAAACCTGAGCCCGGCCGACGCCCGGCAAACGACGCAGCTCTCCGAGGACATTGCGGTTGATGTAGTCGCCGAGCGCGATCTCATCCATCTTGCCGTCGGTCGAGGTCAGGGCCGCGATCAGCAGGAAGCCGGCGCTGGCTTCCTCGACCTGAATGCCTTGCGTGCGGACCGTCTGCGGCAGCCGCGCCTCGATGCGTCGCACCGCATTTTGCACGTCGACGGTCGCCTTGCCGATATCTGTGCCGGAGACGAAGGTGGCGTTGATGCTCACCGAGCCGGAATTGTCGGAGGTCGATTCGAAATAGGCGATGCCATGGACGCCGTTCAGCTCCTCCTCGATCAGCCGGGTCACGCCCTGATAGATTTCCTGCGGGGAGGCGCCGGGGTAGGAGGCGGAAATGGAGAGCTGCGGCGGAGCGACGGCGGGATATTGTGCGACCGGCAATAGGGGGATCGTAATGATGCCCGCGATCATGATGAAGAGTGCAAAGACCCATGCGAGGACGGGTCGCCTGATAAAGAACTGTGCCATGATTTGGTTACTTTGCGGCCTGGTCTGAGGTGTTCGGCTCGGCATTTTGCGGTGTCCATGGTTCGGCGACGACCTTGCCACCGGGCGTGACCTTCTGGACCCCGTCGGCAATGATGGTTTCGCCGTCGTTCAGGCCGGAAACAACGATCCACTCGGTGCTCAGAGATGCGCCGAGAACGATGGTGCGCACCTGCGCCGTTTGGTCGGCGGCGACCACGAGAATCTGAGGGTTGCCTTGGGCGTCCCTCATCACCGCCCTTTGCGGAATGGTGATGCCGCTCTTCTGGACTGCCTGCTCGATGCGCACGCGGACATACATGCCCGGCAGGAGATCGCCATCGGGATTGGGAAATTCCGCACGCAATGTGACCTGTCCCGTGTTGGGGTCCACATTCGCGTTCGAAAACAGGAGCTTGCCTGGCTTGGAATAGCTCTTTCCACCGTCGAACACGAGCTCGACGGATGCCTGCCCGGGTGCCGGGCTCTGCAGCTTGCCTTCGCTGACGGCACGCTTCAGCGCCAAGAGGTCCTGCGCGGATTGTGTGAAATCGGCATAGACCGGATCGATCTGCTGGATGAGCGCGAGGTTGGATGCGCCCTCGGCTGTCACGAGCGTTCCCTCGGTCACCAGAGCGCCGCCGATGATGCCGGTGATGGGCGCTCTGACCTTAGTATAGTCCAGATTGATTTCAGCTTCGTCGAGGGCGGCTTGCTGAGCCGCGACATCGGCGTCGGCCTGTGCAAGATTGACGGCGGCTGTATCATAGTCGACGGCGGTCGAGACGTTGCGCTCACGGAGCGAGCGCTGCCGCTCAAGTTGCTGCCTGGCATTGGCCTGTACGGCTTTGGCTTTCTGCAAGGCCGCCTTGGCGCTCGCCACCCGCACCTGAAACAGCTTCGGATCGATCCGGTAGAGGACGTCGCCCTGATGCACCAGGCTGCCCTGTTGAAAAACGCGCTCCTGGAGAATGCCTGAGACCCGAGCACGCACTTCGGAGATCCTTGTCGCGGCGATGCGTCCGGGGAGCTCGCTCATGACGGGTACCGGATGCGCCTTGATTTCCAGGACGCCGACCGCGGGCGGGGGCATTTCGCCGCTCTCCTGGGCACCAGCGTGGCTGGAAACCAGCACAAGCATTGCCATTGCCGCCAATATCGCCTTCCCGCAAGGCAGTTCGAATGCAGATCGCATAGATGTATTCCCAATTGACCGTGGAGCGAGGAGATCGCCGCTCCGCGTCCCGACGAGGTGAACCCATTCGAAAGGGGCCGCTTCAACGCCGCGCGCGAATGGCACTTTCGTCCGAGCCTAAGCAAACATTGGGATTGTTGGCCTTCGGTCGACGTTTTGTGGAGGTTTTATGGAGGAGGGCGGAGGAATGTTGACGCGCGGGCCCTGTCTGACGTTTCTATCCGGTAAAGGAGCCTTGGATGGAAAATGCACTGATATTGATCGTCGAGGACGAGCCGGAGATCTCCGATATTCTCGAACGCTATTTTGAGCGCGAGGGGTTTCGCGTGCTGACGGCCTCGGATGGCGAGATCGGGCTTTCCCATCACCAGCGGCTGCGGCCCGATCTCGTCGTCCTCGACGTCAAGCTGCCGAAACTCGACGGCCATACCGTGCTTGCCACCATCCGCCAAAGAGGCGATACGCCTGTCATCATGGTCACGGCGCTTGCCGACGATCTCGACAAGCTGCATGGGTTGCGTTCCGGCGCCGACGACTATGTGGTGAAGCCGTTTAACCCGGTCGAGGTGGTCGCCCGGGCGCGGGCGGTTTTGCGGCGGGCGATGGGAAGTGCTGCGAACAAGGTGCTGCGCGTCGGCAGGCTTGCAATCGATCCGATCGCGCACATGGCTGTCGTCGAAAATGGCGAAAGCCGCATGCCGCTGAACCTCACCCGAACCGAATTCCGCATCCTCGAATATATGGCGGGGTTCCCGAACAGGGCTTTCGAACGTGGCGAGATCGTCGATGCCTGCCTTCCCGAAGGTGATGCACTCGACCGCACCGTGGACAGCCACATGAGCAAACTTCGCCGCAAGCTCGATGCCGCCGGTGTCGGCGACCTCCTCAATGGTGTCCGGGGAGTGGGTTACCGCCTTGGCGATTTCGGTTAGCAACAGCCTTAACAGGCAGATCATCTGGTCGACGACGATCGTCGCCTTCGTCGCCCTGTCGGTGATGTTTTTCGGGTTCCTGATCTACGGCTATGTCTACGAATGGCTGTTCAATGACTCCGCTCCGCCGGACGATTGGGCCGTCAGCGATTTCGTCGTGCTCGGCATCAACGTGGCGATCGGCCAGGCCGTCGGCGCTTATGTCGGATGGCGGCTCGCCAGGCGCCTGGTCAAGCCCTTGACGGCCGTGACCGAGGCTGCCCGCCTCATTGCGGATGGAGACTTTGCAGGCCGGGCGACGGGCGAAGGCAATTTCGGCGAAGCGGACCGCCTGATCAACGATTTCAACCGGATGGCGGAAGAGCTGCAAAGAGCGGAAAAGGAGCTCCAATATTCGAATTCGGCTATCGCGCATGAATTGCGCACGCCGCTGACGATCTTGCGCGGCCGCATGCAGGGGCTGGCGGATGGGGTGTTCGAGCCAAGCCAGGAGGTATTCCGCGGATTGATCGGTCATATCGATGCGCTGACCCGCATCGTCGACGATCTGAAGACGCTTTCGCTAATGAATGCCGGGCGCATGGAGCTGCAGCAATCGCGTTTCGACGTTAGTGAAGAAATCGGAGACATAATCGATTCCGTTGGGCCCTCGCTTGCCAGCCTCAGCATCAGGGTCGAAACCGACTTGCAGAAGATGGTTGTGATTGCCGACCGGGCGCGTATCCGGCAGGCGGTGCTTGCGCTCATCGACAATGTCGCACGCTATGCTCCGGGCTCGACGCTGCGTGTAGCCTCACAGGAGGCCAGCAGCCTGTGCGTCATTATGGTTTCCGATGACGGCCCCGGCATGACGGCTGCGGAAAGCGAACGGGCCTTCGAGCGGTTCTGGAGGGCCGACGATGCGAGAACGCGAAGAGGCGGTGGGTCAGGCCTCGGTCTTGCCGTTGTGAAGGCGATCGCCGAGGCGCATGGCGGCCATGCCACGATCGACAGCCGCAAAGGCGGAGGCACGACCGTCGTGCTGACTATCCCGCGCTGCTGAGATCGTGTGGATGGCGGCAAACAACTGTTCCAGGGCATTGCGACATTCTCATGCGCTGAGAATTCGCCGCAACACTTCTGCCAATTCGGTTGTGCCCCGGCGGATTTCACCCACATCTTTTTCAACGTCTATTCGGCCCGCATTATGGGCGGTATAAAGTTCAACCAGGAGTCGCCCATAGTCTTCGGAAAGCCCCGCCCGCATGAGTGCGGCCTGCCACTCGGTCTCGGGAAGCGGCTGGGCAAGGACATCGCGACCGGTCAGCGAACCAATGGCTGCCGCAACATCGTTCGGCGTATAGCGCCGAGGGCCTTCGGCATGAACAATCCTTAGAGCGACGCCCTGCTTTTCCAGAAGCAGTTCGGCAGCAATCGAGCCCACGTCATGGGCGGAGATCGTCGGAAGAAGCTTGGTCAGCGGATGGTAGAAGCTCGGCAATCGGCCGCTCTCTGCCGCTACCTTTGCCAGACGCGCCCAGTTTTCCATGTGTTCGGCCGACCGCAGCAGGATAAGTCTTCTGGCCTCCAGCTGACGCAGCCGCGCTTCGAGGGCGTGGAAGATTAAGGTGACGCCGGTGCCAGAGCTATGCTGCGCGCCATAGTCGGAGATGGCGAGAATGGTTTGCGGTTTGGCAGCTGCCAGGGCCTCGCCAAGGCAATCGACCAGTCGTCTCATGCGGGAATTTGCCTGCGGGGCGCGAACATCGACCGGGCAGATGATCTGGACGGCGCTTGCCCCTTCGAATGCTGATGTCAGCGCCCGATGGTCATGCACATCGGCAACGGCGATCTCGCAGCCGAGATCCGAAAAAGCCTGTGCTTTCGATCCATCGCGCAGAATTGCGCGGACGGGAACGTTGGCCTCGCGCAGGGCGGCGATAGTCGTGCGGCCAACCTTGCCGGTGGCGCCCAGAATTGCATGCATTGCATCTTCTCCTGTCGATTTTCCTGCAGCCTAGCCAAGTATGCTCGCCGCATCGCACAGGTCCGGATGGTCAATTGCAGGTTCGGACGACAATCGAAGTCATGAATGCATCCGGCTCAGCATGCCGGGGGTGAGGCCGAGGATGCGCCGCATCCAGTGCGTCATGTGGCTCTGATGGGCAAACCCCGTCGCCAAAGCGATTTCAGCGAGCGCCATGTCGGTAGAGAGAATGAGCAATCTTGCGCGCTCGACCCGGCGTGTCAGCACATAGTGATGAACCGGCATGCCGAAAGTGGCGCGAAAGAGTGGCTTCAAATGCGATACGCTGAGGCCGACCGTCGCGGCGAGATCGGCAAGAGACAGCGACCGATCGATATGGGCTTCGATAAAATCCACCAGGCGTCGCTGATGGCGGTTTGTCAAAGTGGCCCCTGTCGCGGCTGTCCCGACCGAAGTCTGTTCGCTGCCTTCCACAAGACGGATCGCCAGCGCCAATCCCAGCGCTTCCGCATAGGTTCTGTCCGACGCAACGGACGACTCGATTTCGGCCTTGATCGCCCAGGCGATCGATTCGAGCCGGGGATCCCGAAGCTGGAATTTCGGCGCCAGAGAAACGGTATCCGGATTTCTGCCGAGTGCTTCCGCGGCCGATTGAAGGAGTTCGTGCTGGATATTCAGGCGCAGAATAGTGCAGTCCTCGTCATCCTCCCACCAGCCATCCAGCCCGGCAGGAACGATGTCGATATCGCCATGCGCCTGACGACGCCGGTGCTGGCGGCCGTCGCATTCACAAAAAGCATTCACGGCCCGCCCGAAATGAATGCCGAGCCGATGCGTCTGCGATCCCGGCACATGGGTGCGGCCAGCTTGAATAAGAAGGAGGTTCGCCTCCAAGCCTTTCCAGCCACGATCTTTGCTGGAGAGAAGCGTCGTGGCGGCACTGTTGAACTGGTCCATGATTGCGCGCTTCTGCCAAATCTATCGCCCGGATTGGAGGCGACCTCGATCAGAGGATTATACGGAGACCGGCGTCTCGGGTCGAGCCAATCTTCCCTGGTGTGCCATAGCCTCAAGATGTAGATCGTCGACTGTTGAAGTTCGTAGCGTATCTCGTAGTGGCCGATGAGAAGCCGCCGGACCTCGCGTGGCTCGAATTCGAACAGCCTTTCTCCAATTCGCGGATTGGCCAGCAGAACGGTCGGCGCCTTGGTCAGAAACTGCACTGGGCGAACAGCCGCCGGCTTGTTAACAGCGGTCAGAAATTCATGCAGGCGAGTGAAGCCGGATAGCGCCTTGCTGGTCCATTTTGCTTCCATCAGGGTGGGGCCGGCAATGGATCGTCAGTGCTTAAACTATCGACCCATGCCTGCACGGCCTGATGGTCGATCACATTGCCATCGTCGACGTCGGAGAGAGCTTCGCGGGTCAGACGCTCGCGCTCTTCCTCCTGGTCGAGCCACGCGGTCAGAGCCTGCTTCATGATCCAGCCGCGGGAACGCTCGAGCCTCTCGGCCATCAAATCGAGTTTTTCGGCCAGCGAAAGCGGTACATGCGCAGTCAAGACTTTGGTCGCCGAGTTTGCCACACGATCATCCTTTCTGAGAGGGCTCCAGATCTTGGAATGAACGGGCAAAGGACGCGGCCTACTTATGAACCCGCGTCCAACACTGCCAGTCGAACGTCACTTCCAGCTCGTATAGTCCGAGGCAGTGCAGCCGAAGGGGGCGCGTTGATCACCGAAGCGCTTCTTCAACTGATCGCAGCCCCAGCGGTTGAGAGGCGCCGGCATCATATTGTTGAGGTCCATGGCGGGCGAGGTGAACTGCGAGCCGGCGCTGGTCACATACCAGACCCAGTAGCCGAAAATACCGGCGATGAAGAGAAGTATGATCAGGAAAACCCTGCCGAGCCGCGTCATGATGGACGGCCCTTTCTTCCCTTGAGCAATGAGTTCCGGCGGCTGGCCGCCAAGTTCTGCCGTCAGCGGCGCGAGAATGCTTGCGCGTTCTTCCGCCGTCATGTCGATCCGCTCCAGTCGGCTATCCAAAAGCACCGGGAGAGCCGTATTTCCGTGCCAGACGGCGAGCGCCACGGCCTTGCCGTCCTTTGCACCGACGACCAGAGGTTCCTGTCCTGGCTGGAAGTTCGTATGGGCCGCTCGTCCGGTTTTTCTTCCGGCGATCTTGTCGGTATAGGTCACCGTCAGCCGCTTGCCTCGGCGCTGGAAGGCTGTGATTTCCACCGGGACCGGCTCGAGCTGTGCAGCCGTGTGCAGTTGCCCGCGGACACGCCAGACACGCAGGATCTGGAAAATCATCGCGATGCAGGCGCCGCCAAGAAGGGCGACGAAGACGGCAAGCGTTATGATCCGGTTCCAGAGCATATCCAGCCCGAGGCTGAGGGTCGCCAAGTCCGGATGGTCGCCGGAGATGACGAGGTCCGTGTCATAGTCACCGGCGTGGATGTCGACGAACATGATCTCGACATCCCTGTCGTAGGTCTGGCCATTGTAGGCGTAGTTGAGGCGCGCCTCGCAGGTTGTGAAGAAGCCCTTCCGGGTCGAGCATTTTCCATCGCGGATATCGCCGTTGACGAGCTTGACGGGATTTTGGCTGATCGTCCAATCCCTCAATATGCCCGGCGCTTCGGAAATAGCCATGAAAACGGTCAGGCCGATCAGGATCGGCAGCGAGAAATAGACGGCCTTCGGCATTGTAATAAGGCTTTGAGCAAGCCTCAGGGCTCTTTCGGGAAGTTTGATCGTCGGGAATGTCATTGTTCTGCCCTGAAACTCCGAATGGTTGCGTAGACAGCCGCAAGGCGAGGAGCGAAGCATATGCTTCGCAAAATCCTGGGGGTATTTGGCGCCCACAGCTGAAGCGCGAGGAAATAGACACTCAACCCGTCAGCTCAATACCCGGTTGTAGGCCATTCGACGATTTCATGGTGATGCCCACAGCAAACCTGCATGGGTGTGACTTTTTTGTACCGCAACTTTGACCGGTGCAGGCGAGCCCGTTTAAAGCGCGTCGCGATCTTTCAGATTTGCTTCTCGCGCTCGAGATTTTTGATCTCGGGCATATAGTTGTGACGCCGAATGAACTGATCGAGCGACTGGAGCGCTACAGCGGTATCGCGTTAAAGAAGGCTTTTGCCATTCCGGATTTCGACCGCGAGATCAAGTGGCACCCCAAATATGCCCGGCAGAACGGTATTCACGTTTCCCGACCTTCATGATCGACGGGCTGGTGCAGGCCGATATGAGCAGCGGCGATGATGTCGAAGCCTGGGTGTTTCCACCTCGTGAAAGAGAGAGGGCAAGGCGCCGATGTCCCCACCTCGGCGCCTTGCCCCTTTTAGGTTGCCCTCAATCTTCTACGTTCGGCAGCAGGATCGTCAAAAGTCCGATCAGCGGCAGGAAGGCGCAAAGCTCGAAGACGAACTCGATGCTGGTGTGGTCGGCTAGGACGCCGAGCGCTGCGGCTCCGATGCCGCCCATGCCGAAGGCGAAGCCGAAGAACAGGCCGGACACCATGCCGACGCGGCCGGGCAGCAATTCCTGCGCGTAGACGACGATCGCGGAAAAGGCCGATGCAATGACCGTGCCGATGATCGCGCTGAGGATGATCGTCGTTTCGAGATTGGCGTGAGGCAAGACGATGGTGAAGGGCAGGATGCCAAGGATGGAGGCCCAGATAACTTTCTTTCGGCCGATGCGGTCGCCCACGGGGCCGCCGACTATCGTGCCGACGGCGACCGCGGCGAAGAATACGAACTGGCAGAGCTGAGCCGTTCGTTCCGTCACGCCGAACCGAGCCATCAGATAGAAATTATAGTAGCTGGTGAAGCTTGCCAGATAGAAATATTTCGAAAAGATCAACGCGATCAGGACGGCGATGGCAAGACCGACGCGGGCACGTGACAGGCTCAGCGCCTTATGAGGCTTGCCGGATTTTGCCGGGGCGCGCAGATGGCTGCCATTCAGCTGATACCAGCGGCCGAGGCCGCCGAGAATAAGAATGCCGGCAAAAGCCAGGCTCGCAAGCGCCGCCATTCCATGCTGACCATGCGGCAGGATGAAGAAAGCTGCGAGCAGCGGGCCGAGTGAGGTGCCGAAATTGCCGCCGACCTGGAACAGGGACTGGGCGAAGCCGTGCTTTCCGCCCGATGCCAGGCGGGCGATGCGAGATGCTTCCGGATGGAAGATCGAGGAGCCGAAGCCGAGCAGTATCGCGCCCATCAATAGTGTTGGGTAATTGGGCGCCAAGCCGAGCGTGATCATGCCGGCGCAGCTGCAGATCATGCCGAACGGCAACGAATAGGGCTGAGGCCGTCCGTCCGTGTACCAGCCGACGAAGGGTTGGAGGATCGAGGCCGTGATCTGGTAGACGAATGTCAGCACGCCGAGCTGAGCGAAGCTCAAGTCAAAGCCGGTCTTGAGCACCGGATAGCTTGCCGGCAGCAATGCCTGCGTGACGTCGTTGATGAAATGGCCGAGGCTCGCCACCATAATGACTGGATATATCGTCGTAGCCGCACGGGGCGGATTCATCACCTGGCTCATGACCGTCACTTTTCAATGTTCTGTCGCGCTGATATTAGAAAACAAAATTGCCCGCTACCGCGACAGGGCGTAATTCTTACGAGACTGGGCCAGAATGGTCAGGAACAGCCGCATAGATCCGTTCATCGATGTCGATCGTCCCCTCATTGCCCTCGGCAATGAATATGGCGACGGCCACCGCGTCGAACCGCATCAGCATCGCCGTGCCCAACTGCTCTACGGTTTTTCCGGCGTAGTGGTCGTGACCACGCCTGACGGCACGCTCGTCATGCCGCCGGAGCGTGGTATGTGGATCCCTCCGGGTGTGATCCATAGCGTGCGCATGCTCGGCAAGGTCAGCATGCGCAGTCTCTATATTGAGCCGGAAGCGATCAAGACGATGCCGGATCACTGTCAGGTGGTCGAAATCTCGCCCTTGCTGCGCACGCTTATTGCCGAAGCCGTCGATATTCCGGTGGATTACGACGTCAATGATCGGGCCGGCGCTTTGATGGCATTGCTTCTGCACGAACTGGCAAGGTTGAGGCCGCTGCCATTGTCCCTGCCGATCCCGCGCAACAGCGCGCTGGCTCAGAAATGCCAGGATTTCCTCAGGCGGCCGGCAACGCATGATACGATCGATCTGTGGGCCAGCCACATGCGCATGAGCCGTCGCGCATTTACCCGCATGTTTCGCCTGGAGACGGGGCTGAGTTTCGTCAAATGGCGCGAGCAGGCCTGCCTGCATGCCGCGCTTCCGCGGCTTGTTGCCGGCGTGCCAGTGACGACGATCGCGATTGACCTTGGCTACAAGAACCCGGCCGCCTTCACGACCATGTTCAAGCGCGCCTTCGGTTATTCGCCACGCGAAATGGCGCGCCAGCACGCGGGACGCGACTCCGCTGTTGCAAGCCCCGGCCATGAACATCATGTCGCGTCGAGATAGGGCTTCAATGGCATGTCGTCGTGCCTGGGCACCGTCTGCCGTTCGATCATGTGGTGGATGACGGGCGGGCGGTCGCCGCGATGCAATCTGTCTAGGTGTTCGGCGACCTCGACGTCGGCATGCGTCTGGCGTTGGCTGTGGCGAACATAATCGATCCAGGTCGGCAGATGGTAGCTTTCCGTCCAGGTGTTCGGTTTTTCCAGATCGCGTAACAGCGACCATTGCTTTGCCCCGTCGCGGATTCTCATCCGGCGACGCTGGGCCATGACGGCTAGAAATTCCGCCACATCCTCCTGATCGATGTCGTAGTCCACCATGACCAGGATGGGGCCGCTTCTGGAACGCAGGTCGAGCTGCAGTTGTGGTTCGCTGAAGGTGTTCGTCGGATCGAGATTGAGGGATTCGAAATCCGGCTGGCGCAGCAGCAGGCCAAGCAGGCCGCCTATTGCCAGGCCGACGCTTGCGATGAAAAGCGCGCCCGTGACGCCGTGAGCGTCCGCCAGTTCGCCCCAGAGCCAGCTTCCGACCGCCATGCCGCCAAAGGTGGCGGTCTGATAGAGCGACAGAGCGCGGCCGACCACCCAGCGCGGCGTGGAGAGCTGAACCGTGACATTGAAGAGCGAGAAGGCCTGCACCCAGGCGACGCCGGCCGGCATGAGAATAAGACAGCTCAGCCATACCTGGTTGCTTAGCGCAAGCAACAAGCAGCTCACCGCCAATGTGAAGAAGGCACCGCGGATCACCCATTCATTGCTCAGTATATCGCGGATGCGGCCGATCAGCATCGCGCCGCAGATGGCACCGAAGCCGAAGAAGCCGAGCATGATGCCGTAGGTGATCGCCGTGCCGTGGACATGATCGCGCGCAACGAGAGGCAGGAGCGCCAGGATAACGATTGCCGTCAAGCCGAAGACGAAGCTGCGGCACATGACCTTGAGAAGGTTCGGCGACATCAGCACATAGCGAAAGCCTGCCGACATGGCACTGCCGAACGGCTCGCGCGGCAGCGTATCGCGGGCGGGCGCGGTCTTCCAGCGCCATAGGGTGATGATGAGGGCGAAGTAACAGAAGACATTGAAGAGGAACGCAAAGGCGGCACCGGCCGCCGCGACGATGACGCCGCCAATGGCAGGCCCGATGCTGCGCATCAGGTTGTAGCTCATACTGTTCAGCGCGACCGCACCCGGCAGGTGCTCGCGTGGCACGACATCGCCCATCGACGCCTGCCACGACGGATTGTGAAGCGCGCCGCCGCAGCCGATCAGGAAGGTGAAGCAGAGCAAAAGCCACGGGGTCAGCGCATTGCTGTAAGACAAGATCGCCAGCGTCGCCGAGACCGAGAGCATCAGCGTCTGCGCAATCAGCATGATCCGCCTGCGGTCGTAATTGTCAGCCAGCGCTCCGGCCGCAAGCGAGAAGATCATGACGGGCAGGGTGGTGGAGGACTGAACGAGTGCCACCATGCCATGTGATGTCGCAAGGCTGGTCATCAGCCACGCGGCACCGACGCCTTCGACCAATCCGCCGAGATTGGAAATGAGCGTTGCCGACCAGAGAGAGCGGAAAGTCTTCGACTGGAACGCGACGAGCGGAGAGGGTCTATTGGGCATGTCGGCTTTTCTTCGCAGGATTATCTCGATCGGCGATGCAGCGAGCTCGCTCAAAGCGTGTGCGCAGCCGAGTCGAAATCGAGCCTATAGTGATTTGCTAACTTTCGAAACGATTTTGGAATAATATTCTCGCCAATAAAGGCGGAATTCAGCAGTTGCATGAGGGAAGCCTCGGACTGCAAAAGCTGCAAAGCACGATTTTCACTCGAGCAACGCGCCAATTCGATCGGGGTCGGGAGAAACGAAGATGATCGCGGCCTTCCCGGAAACATCCTTCGCAGAAACAAATCCGTTTTCGCCGAACTGATCTGGAAAACGGCTGTCGACAGAATTGTGCCTGTTGTCGCCCAGCACGAAATAATGACCAACGGGTACTTCGAATGGACCTGCTTCGTCCTGGCCGGCGACCGCTTGATCCGTCATCGAGGTTCTGTAGCGTCGTCCTTCCGGGGTCGTCTCCTCAAGAATTCTAGCCGTCTTGCCGAAGAGATCCGTCATAGTGCGATCCGTCGGCGCCACCGCGAAGGCCTTGCCGTCGACGAAAACCGTGCCGTCGCGCAATTCCACTTTTTCACTGGGAAGGCCGATCAGCCGCTTGACGTACAAGACCGCCTTATCCGGAGAGGCGTAGTGCCCGCTGGAAAAGACGATGATGTCGCCGCGCTTGGGCGCGGTGTCTCTATAGGGCTTCATCATCAAGACTTCTTTTTCCTGGATGCTCGGCGCCATGGAAGATGCAGGCATCGTTCGCATGGACATGCCGCAGAAATCGCGCCGGAATCCGGCAGCGTCGCAATCAGCTGGAGCCACAGCCGATAGAGCTCTGGCTGCCTTACCCGCCAGCTCCTGCATCTCGGCCGGATCTGTCTTCCACAGACCAGCCTTCGCAAGAAGAAGCGGATAGGCTGGGCCGATAAATCGCATGAACTCTTGTTCGCGCGCATCATCGACCGCTATAGCTTCTCCCGCGATGAGGAGAGCCGACAATCCTGCTACCAGCACACTACCGCGAAAAGAGAAACTCACATTGTCCTCGCAAGTCACGAACCGAACATGAAGCGTCAAGATTGCGCATGGGGCGGCAAAGGCAAGGGTGAAATGATATCGAGCGCGCGCTCACCAGCGTAGTTTCGAAAATGACAATCCATTCGGAGGCAGTGAAGGTGCCGCCGGCCTTGCCAAACCTGCAATCGATCGATGCTGCACGATCAACACAAAGGAATTGCTGCTACCCGCCTTCCAATCCAATTGGGTAGCTCACCTAAATCTACGGTAGATGCTAATATTCTAATTACCGGTCTGAATGCCACCCTCGGGCCGGACAGTGCAGCGTCCGACGACTGCCCCCATCCTTTGTCGTCGGACGCACCCTTCAGTATTGGCATCAGCTTTGAACGGCAGGTCGCTTTCCGCTAGGACGTGTCACTCACCCCTCAGGTCAATGTCGCGCAGTCGGCGATGGGCTAGTATTGCCCGTCCGCAGAATCAGCGTCTGCAGCCTTCTCAGAACTTTTGTCTCTGCCAGGTTTGGGGCTTCGACCGTTTGGGGCTCCGCTGGTATCGCTGTTCTTCCGGTTGATCATGGCGCGGAATTCTGCTTCCGGGACAGGCGGGCTGAAGTAATAGCCCTGGCTCTCCGAGCAACCGGCCTTGATGACCATGTCGAGCTGGGTCTGCGTCTCGACGCCCTCCGCCGTGGTCAGCATCTGGAGATTGCGACCGAGCGTAGCGATGGACTGGACGATGGCAAAGCTGTCGGGCCGGTTTTCCAGATCGCGCACGAAACTGCGATCGATTTTCAACTTATCGAAGGGGAAGCGCTGCAGATAGTTCAGCGAAGAATAGCCGGTGCCGAAATCGTCAAGCGCGACGGTCAAGCCAAGCGAACGCAACCGGTTCAGGACCTCGATGTTCGCGGCATTGTCCCGCAAGAGTACCGACTCGGTGATTTCCAGTTCCAGCCGCCGCGCATCGAATTCGGTAAATTCCAGCACGTTCTTGACCATATCGACCAGATCCGCCTGACGGAACTGAACCGGAGAGAGGTTGACTGAGACGCGCACGTCCTCGGGCCAGTTAAGGGCATCTTCGCATGCCTGTTGCAGCACCCATTTGCCGAGCGTGTCGATGAAGCCGGTTTCCTCTGCCAGCGGGATGAATTCGGCCGGCGGGATTAGCCCGCGCTCTGGATGGCGCCAGCGCACCAGTGCCTCACTGGCAACGATCTTGCGGGTCTTGTGCGAAATCTGCGGTTGATAGTGAACCTCGAATTGCCCAAGCTTGATGCCGTGACGCATATCGGCCTCCAGAATGCGCCGGTTCTGGAGATCCTCTTCCATCTGCGGGGAGAAGATGCGGTAGACTCCCTTACCGTCGGCCTTGGCCTGGTATAGTGCCAAGTCGGCATTCTTCATCAGCTGGCCGGTATCACCGCCAGCGCGCGGTGCGACTGCGATGCCGATGCAGGTGCTGACAACGATCTCGTTGCCATCGATGCGGTAAGGCCGGCTGATGCTGGCAATGAGGCGCTCCGACAGATCGCGGGCACTGTCGAGTGTGGAATCCAGACACCGGTGCAGCACGGCAAATTCATCGCCGCCCAATCGCGCCACGATGTCATGTTGTGATGCGGTGTTGCGCAGCCGCCTGGCGACCTTGCGCAGCAACACGTCGCCGACAGGGTGGCCCAGCGTGTCGTTGACTTCCTTGAAGCGATCGAGATCGAGATAGAGTATGGTGAATAATTGGCCGCCGGCCGCCAATCCGCGCAATGCGTGACCGACGCTTTCCCAGAATAGCAATCGATTGGGCATGTCGGTCAGCGCGTCGTGATGAGCCATATGCACCACACGATCCTGCGCGCGATGACGCTCGCTGACATCCTCGAAAGTGCAAACCCAGCCGCCTTCACCCGTAGGCTCGTGCGATACGGCCAGCACCATGCCGTTCGCGAGATGATGGATATGGTCGCTGAGCACGGCGATGTCGTTCCGGACACGAGCCTTATCGCCGACAATGCCGCGCGGCCCCGTGGTTGACAATCCAGGAGGCAGCAATTCGGGCGCGATGAGATCAGCCAAGGGAGTGCCTATCCGAGCCCGGACTTCGTCCAGACCGAACAGCGCCAGGAAACGGGGATTATGAACGATGACGCGATATTGGTCGTCGAGCAGGCAGAGACCGAGCGACATGGCCTCCATTGCAGCATCGAACCGGGCATTCTGGATCGCCAGGGTCTGCTCCTTGGCCTGCAGGATCTTCTGCGCCCGGCCCAGAAGGCCATTGTGAATGAGCAGCAGCAGAATCAGCAGGCAACCGCCGATGAGCATGCCGACGGTGACCCAGGTCAGGGCCAATTGCAGCCCGAGGAGACCGCGCCGATCTTCGGCAATGCGCGCCGAGTACCACATGTTGCTGTCGCTGGAGAGCCGCGCCAGCTTCGGATAGATCGGCTCCAGAATCGCCAGGATCCGCGCCGGCGTACCGGGCACTGAAAGCTGGCTAAGCAGTGGCCGGGTCTGGTTGAGCGCCTCTTCGAGGTCGTCGAGGGTCTCGCCGATATGCGGGTTGGATTGTACGAACTTCTCGACCCCGTTCGACCGAAGGGTCTTGAGGCGATTGACGACGATATCGAAGCGCAGCCTGACTTCGTGGGCATCGACCTGGCCATCGTTCATGCCGATGGCACTGACGCGCTGTTCGAGCCTGGTGAACTCACTCGGAGCTTGGGCTATCGTCCAGGTGATATTGCCCAAGCCGACATCTTGTAGTGCGGTCTGGCGCTGGAAGACCAAGGCGGAAATATAGATCGCCGAGGTGATGAAACCCAGGATCACAATGATCAGCGCTGTGCGGAGGTAGCGCATGCGGTCCGGGGCTATTTCACGGAGATTGCCTTGACCTGCCAGACAGCACGACCGTGATAGGGCTGTCCCTGCAGGATGGGGTTGCTGTCGAATGGATACATCACAAAGAACGGGCCCTGATCGTCGATAGGCATGTATGCCCCATTGCGCTTGACGGCGAGGATCGTGCCGAACTTGGTGAAATCGCTGGTCGGGATATCGACGCTATAATCATTGAGGGCAATGACCGTGGCCGTCGCACCTTGGGCCTTGGCCTTTTCAAGCAACAGCGCCATCGGCACGCCTTCGAAGTTGACGACACCGGCATTCCAGGGCGTCGAAGTCTTGATCGACACGAGGCCCATCGCCTCAAGCTGATTGCGATCGAACGTCACCGAGCCCGAGGAACCGGTAATCGTCACCGACGGCACGTCCTGTGCCAGGGCGGGCGCGACGAACGCAGCAAGGACTGCAAAAATAATTGAGGCAAGAAGACGCATTGAGGGTCCGATGCTTTCGGGTATGGGCCTTGCCCGTTCTATCTCCAGCCTGCACAACTGGCTGTTAAAGATCGGTTAAGTTCCACAGGGCAATGGAAACAAACTTAACAGCTCAAGATTGGGCGTAGCATTTATCGGAACTCACTGATCTATTTCCAGGTCGGTAAGCTCCGGCTTGCGTGCCGCTGATCTGCACTTTTGCTATGAAGTCGACGAGTGCCGATATGGATTTTCCCGGCAGCTTCGGCAGTTGTAAGGATACTGCGATTTCACCCCCCTATTCATCATACCGAAGACACGCGATGACCAGATCAAAAAATTGACTGGCGCAACAGCGCTTTCTCCTTGCTACTCCTCGATAGTGAGCAAGTGCAACAAATTCATGATAGTTTCGATCCCCTGCTTGCCCGCAACGGTTGGCCTTGCCGGCAAGAAAAATAGTCAGCTTTTTGATGAACTCATACGCTTTCCAACCGCGCCGCTCAATACAGAATGCGTCACGCCATCGGCTGCGTATTCTCCCACTCGCTCGATCGGCAGGCGGAGATGATCCTATTGCAGCAGGATGGCGCGGAAGTCGTTGACATTCGTGCCGGTCGGACCGCTGACGAAGAGGTCATCGAGAGCTGCGAAGGCCGACCAGCTGTCGTTACGATCAAGGAATTCGGACGCATTTTTTTCGAGCTCGGCGAGCCGCGAAATTGTGGCGCCATCGGCAAAAGCGCCGGCATTGTCCTCGGAACCGTCGATACCGTCCGTGTCGGCGGCGAGCGCTGAAATGCCCTCCTGGCCGGAAATGGCGCAGGCGAAGGACAGGAGGAACTCGCTGTTGCGGCCACCTTTGCCCTTGCCCTTGATCGTTACCGTGGTTTCCCCGCCAGATAGAAGAAGCATGGGGTCTTGCGACGCCAGACCCCGCTGCAGGATCTTGGCTACGATCGCCGCATGCTGGCGACCGACCTCCGATGCTTCGCCCTCGATGGCATCGGACAGCACGATGGTCTCGACGCCGGCCTTGCGGGCGACATCGGCAGCGGCATCCAGTGCGATGGCCGCCGAAGCAACGAGCTTCACCTGGTTGCCGGCGAAACGAGGGTCTGAGGGTAGGGGTGGTTCGTCCCTGTCATCTTCGAGATGACGCATCACCGCGTCAGGCAAAACGAGACTATAATGTTCTATGATCGCAAGTGCATTGGCGCGGGTCGTCTCGTCGGGAATGGTCGGGCCGGAGGCGACCAGGGCGGGGTTGTCGCCGGGAATATCGGAAACGACGAGGGAGACGACCTTTGCCGGATGGGCAAGGGCCGCCAGCCGCCCTCCCTTGATGCGCGAGATCTGTTTGCGCACGGCATTCATAGCATCGATCGGCGCGCCGGAGGCAAGCAAGGCCCGATTGACGGCGATCTCATCGGCAAGCGTGAGATCGCCGGCCGGCGCCGGCAACAGTGCCGAGCCGCCGCCGCAAATAAGGGCGACGACCAGATCGTCTTCGTTAAGACCGCTGACAGCTGCCATCAACCGCTTCGCTGCGAGCCGTCCGCTTTCATCCGGGACAGGGTGAGCGGCTTCGAGAACTTCGATACGCTCGCAGGCAACGGCATAGCCGTAACGCGTAACAACGACACCGGAGAGCGGTGCATCCCAGAGACGCTCAAAGGCGCGTGCCATCTGTGCCGCCCCCTTGCCGGCACCGACCACCACCGTCCGACCCCTAGGCTTTTCCGGCAAATGAGCGGCCAGCGCCTTGTCCGGATCGGCGGCAGCGACCGCCGTATAGAACAGCTTTTCCAGAAAGGCGCGGGGATCGGCGATATCAGGCATCGGGTCTCTCACATCTTACGCGACGGGATGGTTCGCCATGCGCTCCAGCGCCTTGACGAGACCGGAATGATCAAGCCCGCTATCGCCATTGGCGGCGCATTGGTTGAAAAGCTCCTGCGTTGCCGCTGTGTTCGGCAGCGACACGCCAAGCGCCTTGGCACCCTGGAGCGCAAGGTTCAGATCCTTCTGATGCAGCGAGATGCGGAATCCCGGTTCGAAGGTGCGCTTGATCATCCGTTCGCCATGCACTTCGAGGATGCGCGAGGAGGCAAAGCCGCCCATGAGGGCCGAGCGCACGCGCGCCGGATCGGCACCGGCCTTGGAGGCGAAGACAAGTGCCTCGGACACGGCCTCGATCGTCAACGCGACGATGATCTGGTTGGCGACCTTGGTGACCTGGCCGTCGCCGCAATCACCGACGAGCGTGATATTCTTGCCCATCAGCTGGAAAAGCGGCAGCGCCCGCTCGAAGCTGGCTTCAGAACCGCCGGCCATGATGGAGAGCGAGGCGTTCTTAGCCCCGACTTCGCCACCGGAGACGGGCGCGTCCATATATTCGGCGCCGGTCTCGCGAACTCTCCTGGCGAACTCCTTGGTCTCGATCGGCGAGATCGAGCTCATGTCGATAACGAGTTTGCCTTTCGAAAGGCCGTAGGCAACGCCGTTCTCGCCGAAGAGTACATCCTTGACCTCGGGGGTATCCGGCAGCATCAGGATGATGATGTCGACGGTTTCGGCCAGCGCCTTCGGTGTTTCGACGAATTGCAGGCCGTTGTCGAGCAGCTCCTGGCGCGGTGGTATCGAAAACTTTGATGTGACGACGATGTGGCCGGCATTTTGCAGGTGGCGCGCCATGGGGGTTCCCATGATGCCGAGGCCGATGAATCCGATATGTGCCATGCTGTTTAGCTCCTGATATTGAGAATGGCGGCGCTTCCGGCGTGGCGGCCGGCTGCGGCAAACCAGCCGAGCCCCGCCGCAGTCGTGGTTCGCGGCTTGTATTCACAGCCGATCCAGCCGTCGTAGCCGAGCGCATCGAGCGTTTCGAAGATAAAGGGGTAGGCGATCTCGCCGGTGCCCGGTTCGTTGCGGCCGGGATTGTCGGCAAGCTGCACGTGGGCAATCTGCGCTTGATGCTTCTTGAAGGTGCCGATCAGCTCGCCCTCCGTACGTTGCTGATGATAGAGGTCGTACTGAATGAACAGGTTGTCGCTGCCGACTTCGGCGATGATCGAAGCGGCTTGGCCCGGCGTGTTAAGGTAGAACCCCGGAATGTCGAACCGGTTGATCGGCTCGATCAGCAGACGAATCCCGTGCTTGCCAAGCTCTTCCGCCGCATATTTGAGGCTGACGACGAAGGTTGTCCGCAGCACTTCATCGGGCATGCCGGCCGGCGCGATGCCTGAGAGGCAGTTGACCTGGCGGCAGCCGAGCGTCATCGCATAGTCGATCGCCGAGGCAACACCGCGGCGGAATTCGTCGATACGATCGGGCAGGATCGCGATCCCTCGCTCGCCGCCGGCCCAGTCGCCGGCGGGCAGGTTGTGCAGCACCTGGGTCAGGCCATGACGA
Source organism: Rhizobium centroccidentale (assembly GCF_030182565.1). Classification (NCBI taxonomy): domain Bacteria; kingdom Pseudomonadati; phylum Pseudomonadota; class Alphaproteobacteria; order Hyphomicrobiales; family Rhizobiaceae; genus Rhizobium; species Rhizobium centroccidentale. The sequence continues at coordinate 122,529 of NZ_JAQJCG010000001.1, forward strand.
TCGAGTTCGGTGCGCAGCGCTTCCTTCGCAAAATCATAGGGAAACAGATATTCGACGCCCTCGAAGCCCGCCTTGGCGGCCAGCGCGAAGCGATCCAGAAACGGTGCCTCCGTGAAAAGCATGGTGAGATTGGCCGCGAACTTCGGCATGTTATTTCTCCTTCAGTCCAGCAGAGCAAGGATTGCGGTTGGGGCATCCTCGCCACGTTCGGCAAGCTCCTCGAACTCGACGACCGCATTGATGTCGGCGCCCATGGCGATATTGGTGACGCGCTCCAGGATGAACTCGATGACGACGGGAACCTGATGCTCCGCCATCAGCTGCTTTGCTGTCGTGAACGCTTCCTGGAATTCGTTCGGGCTGCGCACCCGGATCGCCTTGCAGCCAAGCCCTTCGGCAACGGCGACATGGTCGACGCCATAGCCAGGTTCGGTATTGTCCGTGGCATTGATGTTGTCGAAGGCGAGGCTGACCTCGAAATCCATGTTGAAGCCGCGCTGAGCCTGGCGGATGAGGCCGAGATAGGAATTGTTCACGACCACATGCAGATAAGGAAGCTTGTGCTGCGCCCCGACCGCAAGTTCCTCGATGAGGAACTGGAAGTCGTAGTCGCCCGATAGCGCAACGATCGAGCGATCCGGATCGGCGGCGCGCACGCCAAGGGCTGCGGGCAGGGTCCAGCCGAGCGGGCCGGCCTGGCCGCAATTGATCCAGTTGCGCGGCTTGTAGACATGCAGGAACTGTGCGCCGGCGATCTGGCTGAGCCCAATGGTCGAGACATAACAGGTATCGCGATCGAAGGCCTTGTTCATCTCCTCGTAGACGCGCTGCGGCTTCAATGGCGTCTGGTCGAAATGCGTCTTGCGCAGCATGGTGCGCTTGCGGTCGCGGCATTCCTCCGCCCAGGCCGACCAGTCGCGCAGCTTGCCTTCGGTCTTCCATTCCGTCGCAACGTCGAGGAAGAGCTTCAGCGCGGCACCGGCATCCGAGACGATACCGAAATCAGGAGCGAAGACACGGCCGATCTGGGTTGGCTCGATATCGACATGAACGAAGGTGCGACCCTCGGTGTAGGTCGAGACATTGCCGGTATGGCGGTTTGCCCAGCGATTGCCGATGCCGAGGACGAAATCGGAGGCAAGCAGCGTCGCATTGCCATAGCGATGCGAGGTCTGCAGCCCGCACATGCCGGCCATCAGCGGGTGGTCGTCCGGGATCGTGCCCCAGCCCATCAGCGTCGGAATGACCGGAATGCCGGTGATCTCGGCAAATTCCACCAGCAGGTCGGAAGCATCGGCATTGATGATGCCGCCGCCTGCGACGATCAACGGCCGCTCGGCCGCATTCAGCATGGCAAGCGCCTTTTCGGCCTGTGCCCGCGTCGCCGAGGGCTTATAGGGGGCGAGCGGCGCATAGGTTTCGATGTCGAACTCGATTTCTGCGAGCTGAACGTCAACGGGCAGATCGATGAGAACCGGGCCAGGGCGACCCGAGCGCATCGTATGGAATGCCTTCTGGAAGACGTAAGGGACGAGCGCCGGCTCCATGACGGTCACGGCCCATTTGGTAACCGGGGCCGCGATCTTGGCGATATCGACAGCCTGGAAATCCTCCTTGTCGAGGCGCGCGCGCGGCGCCTGGCCGGTGATGCAGAGGATCGGGATCGAATCGGCAGAGGCCGAATAAAGGCCGGTGATCATGTCGGTGCCTGCAGGCCCAGACGTTCCGATACACACACCGATATTGCCCGCGCGGGCACGGGTGTAGCCCTCGGCCATATGGCTTGCACCTTCGACATGACGGGCCAGCACATGGCGGATAGAGCCGCGCGCTTTCATCGCCGAGTAGAAGGGGTTGATCGCAGCACCGGGAACACCGAAGGCGCAATTGACGCCTTCCTTTTCCAGAACCAGCACTGCGGCATCGACTGCACGCATCTTCGCCATGGGATTTCCTCCGTTTCTGGATCGAAGGTACCGCATAGGTGAACGAGTGCAATCTTAAAATGGAAATCAATCCCATCATATGGAAATAAACATTTTCAACGAATCTGGAACAATCGAGGCTAAGCGGATATGTCATGAAGCCAATCATGGCGCGCTAGCTGCGCGGTGCGCCTTCAGTCAAAAGTGAGCGTCATGGCGGAAAATCGGGAAAAGACGAGGGGCAGACCAGGCCGGAAACCGGCGGAGAATGCTGCAGCCTCGTCCGTGCAGGTGCTCGATCGCAGCCTGAAGCTGCTGGAGCTGGTGGCCGAAGCCGATGGCGCGGTTCTGACCGATCTCGCCGACAGATCGGCCATGGCGCCCTCCACCGTTCACCGGCTGCTGACCTCTCTCGCCCAGCACGGTATGGTGGCGCATGACGATGAGACCGGCGCCTGGACGATCGGGGTGAAAGCCTTCGAGATCGGAACGGCCTACTTACGCTTCCGTAAGCTTAGCACAATCAGCCGGCCTTTCCTCAAGCAATTGATGGAGGATAGCGGCGAGACCGCCAATATCGCCATCGAGGAAGATGGCGACGTCGTCTTCATCTCCCAGGCGGAAAGCCATGCGCCGATGCGCGCCTTCTTCCGCCCGGGCCGGCGCGGGCCGATCCATGCTTCGGGTATCGGCAAGGCGATCCTTTCCACCTGGTCGGACAGCCAGATAGAGGCTTTGCTCAAAGGGCGGTCGTTGCAGCATTTCACCGATAAGACCCGCGATACGCTGCCCATGCTGCTCGCGGATATGGCCGAGATCCGTTTGCGCGGCTGGTCGATCGACGATGAGGAACATACGCTCGGCATGCGATGCGTGGCGGCGCCGATCTTCGATGAATATGGCGAGGCTGTTGCTGGCATCTCGATTTCAGGCCCGGCTGTGCGGCTGCCGGATGAAAGGGTTGCTGCGCTTGGTCCTGCTGTGCGGGCCGCGGCGGAAGAATTGACGAAGGCGATGGGCGGACGCTCGAAGCGGGCTTGAACGTCTTCGCCGCCGTCTCCTATTCGGAGACGACGGCGCTGCCGGTCCGCCACATTTATTGGTTAGGCGAGCTGCAATTGCTCGCGTACGATCGTGTCTGCTTTCTTGCCCTTGGTCTTCATCGCCTTGCCGGCGACATAGACTTCGGCAATGCAACGATCATCGCCCATGGTCTGCAGGATAAAGAGTTCCTCGGCCAGCGCCGTGGCGGTGCGCATGCGAAATTCCATCGCCGACCTGGCGCTGGAATCAAGCACGACGATATCGGCATCCGCACCCGCATGGAGCGAGCCGATCTTTGTTTCCAAACCGAGCGCCAGGGCGTTGCCGCGCGTCATGCGATAGAAGGAATTAAACGGCGTCAGCCGCTGTCCCTGCAGGTGCAGCACCTTGTAGGCCTCGTCCATCGTTTCCAGCATGGAGAAGCTGGTGCCGGCGCCGACATCCGTGGCAACCGACCAGCGCGCGCCAAGCCTGTCAAACTCCGCGGCGTTGAAGAGCCCGGAGCCGAGGAAGAGGTTGGAGGTGGGGCAGAAGACGCCGACCGCGCCAGTTTCGGCGAGCACCGCGACTTCCCGTTCGCTCATATGGATGCAATGGCCGAGCAGCATGCGGTCGTTGAGCAGGCCGTAACGGGCATAGATATCCGTATAGTCCTTCGCCTCGGGATAGAGAGAGGTGGCAAAGGCGATCTCATCGCGATTTTCGGAGAGGTGCGTCTGGACGTAGCAGTCCGGATGCTCGGCGACGAGTGCCTTGCTCATCTCCATCTGCTCAGGCGTCGAGGTGATGGCAAAGCGCGGGCTGATCGCATAGTGGCCGCGGCCGCGGCCATGCCATTTCTCGATCAGCCGCTTGGTCTCGTCGTAGCCGCGCTGCGGCGTATCGCGCAGTGCATCCGGCGCATTGCGATCCATCATGACCTTGCCGCCGATCATCAACATGCCGCGCGCTTCAGCGGCAGCAAAATACGCATCGACGCTTTCCGGGTGCACCGAACAATAGGCGACGGCCGTCGTCGTGCCGTTCGACAGGAGTTCGTCCATGAAGCGGTCGGCGACTTCGGCCGCATGGGCGGCGCGGGCGAACTTCTGCTCCTCGACGAAAATATAAGTATTCAGCCATTCGAGCAGCTGCGCGCCATAGGAGGCGATCGCCTGCGTCTGCGGGAAATGCAGGTGCGTGTCGATGAAGCCCGGCAGGATGAGGTTCGGGCGATGGTCCGCGATCCGGATACCGGCATTGGCCAGCTTGCGAATGTCGCCATAGGAGCCGATTTCCACGATCTTGCCATCGCGAACGAAGACAGCGCCGTCCTCGATATAGTGATAGGACGCGGCATCATCGATGCCTTGCGGCTCGGCAAGGAAGGTCAGCACTCGGCCACGGATCAGGATCTCACTCATTGGGTCTTCTCCCCATTGATGGCACTTTCGTACCAGGAGACGAGCAGGCGGCGCTCCTCGTCGGTAATGTGCGAGGCGTTGGCCGGCGGCATGGCGTGGCTGCGGCCGGCCTGCAGGTAGATCTCGCGCGCATGGGCGGCGATATCGCGATCGGTCTCGAACATCACCCCCTTCGGCGGAGCGAGGATGCCCTCCCAGCTCGGCTCCTTCGCATGGCACATGGAGCAGCGACCCATCACGGTATCGCGGACCTTTGGGAAATCCTGTGCCGTGATGAAGGGCTGCTGGATGGCAGAGACCTTCGTTGTGGGTTCGCCCGTCAAGATCTTCGGCACTGTGGAAAGCCACATGATGATGATGAACAGCACGACGGTGGCAAGCCAGGTCCAGGTCGGGTTGCCGGCATTGGCGTGGCGGGTGTTGAACCAGTGGCGGATTGTGACGCCCATCAGGAAGACGAGCGAGGCGATGATCCAGTTGAACTGCGTGCCGAAGGCCAGCGGATAGTGGTTCGACAGCATCAGAAACAGCACCGGCAGCGTCAGGTAGTTGTTGTGGGTTGACCGCTGTTTGGCGATCCTGCCGTATTTCGCATCTGGCGTACGCCCGGCAAGCAGGTCTGCGACGACGATCTTCTGGTTCGGAATGATGATGAAGAAGACGTTGGCCGACATGATCGTCGCGGTGAAGGCGCCGAGATGCAGGAAGGCGGCACGGCCGGTAAAGAGATGGGTATAGCCCCAGGCCACCGCCACCAGAATGAAATAGAGCGCCACCATCAGCCGCGTATTGTCGTTGCCGAAGGGCGATTTGCAGATCAGGTCGTATAGGAGCCAGCCACCGGCAATCGAGCAGAGCGAAATGGCGATCGCCACCGGCTTGGAGACGTCAAGCACCGCCGGATCGATCATGTAGAGGTCGGCGCCGGCATAATAGACGAGACAGAGCATGCCGAAGCCCGACAGCCAGGTGACGTAGCTTTCCCATTTGAACCAGACGAGGTGGTCCGGCATATTGGCCGGCGCCACGAGATACTTCTGGATATGGTAGAAGCCGCCGCCGTGGACCTGCCACTCCTCGCCATAGGCTCCCGGCGGCAGTGCCGGATGCTTTTTGAGGCCTAGGTCAAGTGCTACGAAATAGAATGACGAGCCAATCCAGGCGATGGCGGTAATGACGTGCAACCAGCGGACGGCAAAAGTCAGCCAGTCCCAGGCGATGGCATATTCATACATGGGAACTCCCTCCCGCTCTTCATGGGCCCGATCTCTATTGGGAGTGTTTGCCATTGCTCGATTTTCTCGAAAATCCCGGTTAATCCGCCAACACTTTCAAAAAAATCTATAAGATGACCCCTGGTTTGTTCCGCGTGCCGATGTGGTAGAAAGGTGCCATGTCCTATCTCGATAATGTCCGTGTCTTCGTTCGCGTGGTCGAACTTGGTACCCTTTCGGCGGCGGGGCGCGACCAGCGCGTCACGCCTGCGGTTGCGAGCAACCGCATCAAGGAACTCGAGCGCCATCTCGGCGTGCGCCTCTTCAACCGCACGACGCGTAAGCTGTCGCCGACCGAACATGGCCGCGTCTTCTACGAAAAGGCAGTGAAGATCATCGAGGCCGTCAATGAGGCGGAAGCGGCGATTGCCGATCTCTCACGCAATCCTAAGGGTTCGCTGAGGATCACTGCGCCGCTCGGCATCGGCCGTCGGCTGATCGCCTCGGGCATTCCGGAGTTTCATGACAAATATCCGGATATCGAGGTACGCGTCCGCCTGTCAGATCACAATGTCGATATCCTTGCCGAGGGTGTCGACGTCGCATTCAAGCTCGGCGTCTTGGAAGATTCCAACCTGCGCATGCGTGGCATCCTCAATTGCGAACGCGTGCTGTGCGCATCGCCAACCTATCTGGCGCAGCGTGGCGTGCCGCCGACCGCGGACGCTTTGATCGCCGACAAGCATGACTGTCTTCTGCTGCGCTATCCGGGATCGAAGGAATATTATTGGACACTGATGACGGCGGAAGGCCATCGCAAGTTCGAGGTCGCAGGCCCCTATGACAGCGACGACGGCGATGTGCTGACCCAATGGGCGCTGGAAGACCGGGGCATCATCAACAAGCCGCTGTTCGAGGTAAAGGGCTATCTGAAGGAAGGGCGATTGGTAGAGATCCTGAAGGAGAGCCCTCCGGCCCCGGTGCAGCTTGCGGCCATCTATCCGCACAAGCGTTTCCAGGATCCAAAGGTCCGGCTGATGATCGATTTCATGGCCGAGCGCTGTCAGCGGCTGATTGGCAAGCTGCTCGAGGACGAGCCGGCGGCTGCGGCCTCGTGATCCGAAGGCGACGGATTGATCTCCGCTTGAATTAAGCCAATAAAATCATATATGACTATCGGTGGTCATATGGAGAGGCGGCATGAAGGAAATCCAGCTCAAGGATGCAAAGGCGACGCTTTCCGCTGTAGTTGATCAAGCCGTGGCCGGCGAGCCGACGGTTATCACCCGCCATGGCCGCAAGGAAGCGGTGCTGGTTTCCTTCGAGGAATGGCAACGGGTTTCCAAGGTACCGGACTTCGCCGATCTGCTTTTGGCCTTCCCCGGCGAGCCGGCGGATATTCCCGAACGATCGCGAAAGCCCGCCCGTGCATCGCGTGAAGACGGCGTTTGATCTTGTATCTTCTGGATACCAATATCGTATCGGCCGATGCGCCGACCAAACGCCACGTCGGCGTCGACGAATTCACGGCCTGGCTGCGTGCGAATAGCGACCGGCTTTATCTTTCGGCCATCACCATCGCTGAGATTGAGGCCGGCATCGCCAGAGCGACAAGAATCGAGGCGACGACGAAAGCAGGGCACCTACGCCGCTGGCTCGCGGCGGTCGAACATTTCTATGCCGGCCGTATTCTGCCCTTCGGCATCGAAGAGGCGAGACATGCCGGCCCGATGCTTGATAAGGCGCGGGCTCACGACCCGGGTTTTGAAGACATTGCCATTGCCGCGACTGCCGTTGCACATGGCCTGACCGTTCTGACGGCCAATGAGCGTCATTTCGCGCCGCTTGGCGTGCCGTTCGCCAATCCCTTCAAGCAGTTGCCCGTTATCCGATAGCAGGTTTTGCTGTGGCCGGCTGGGCTGCAGCCGTCCAGGTCAGCGCCGCGGTCAGGATCTCTGCGGCCGCAAGCGTTGCGATAACCGTGGGACGCTTGTCTTTCACCGCCGTCCCGCCGATCGGGCATATCAGGCGATCGAAAAGCTCTGCCTGGCCGCTTTCGCGCGACAGCCAGTTGCGGAAGGTGGCGCGCTTGGTCTTGGAGCCGATCATGCCGACATAGGCGGCATCCGAACGCTTGAGCGCTTCTGCTGCAATCAGGAAATCGAGCGCGTGGTCATGGGTGAGGATGACGAAGCTGCTGCCGGCCGGCGCATCGCGCACGACAGCCTCGGGCATGGCCGTGAGACAGGTCTCGACGCCCGGCACGGTACTGGCGACGAGCTCTTCCTCTCGCGTATCGACAAGCACTACGCGCAACGGCGCTAGCGAAAGTGCCAGGGCGAGTGCATCACCGACATGGCCCGCTCCGAAAACATAGACATGCGGTCGCGCGGCCATTTCCCGGTCGCTGCGGGCGATGAGGTCGTTTACAAGGTCAGGATTGAGCGCTGTAAAGGCGAGGCCGACCCGACCGCCGCAGCATTGGCCGATCTCCGGACCGAGCGGTACGCTCATCGGCTCAGCCGCGAAACCCGAGCGTAACGCCCGACGCGCCTGATCGATCGCCATATATTCGAGTTGCCCGCCGCCGATCGTTGCAAAAATCGCTCGTTCGGACACCAGCATCCAGGCATCGGTATCGCGTGGCGCCGAACCTGCGACACCCGTGACCTCGACGAGCATCGACATCGGCTCCCGACGCAGGAAATCGCGGATGTCTTCGCGGGCAGGCATTACCTTCACTCCTTTTGCGCAGCCTTGAGGCGCTCGATTGCCATCAGCACCCGCTCGGGCGTTGCCGGCGCGTCGAGACGCGGGCAGATCTTGTGGTCGGCGACGCTCGCCACGGCATCCGATAGAGCGTGCAGAACGGCAAGGCCAAGCGGCAGCGGCGGCTCGCCGACCGCCTTGGATCGATGGATCGTCGGCTCATAGGCCTCCGACCAATCGGTCAGCGCTACATTGAAAATCTTCGGGCGGTCGGATGCAAGCGGGATCTTGTAGGTCGAGGGCGCATGAGTGCGCAGCCACCCCTTGTTATCCCACCAAAGCTCTTCCGTCGTCAGCCAGCCCATGCCCTGAATAAAGCCACCCTCGACCTGGCCGATATCGATGGCCTTGTTGAGCGAGCGGCCGGTATCGTGGAGGATATCTGTGCGTTCAACGACATATTCGCCCGTCAGCGTATCGATCGATACTTCCGAGCAGGCAGCACCATAGGCATAGTAGTAGAAGGCATGGCCGCGGCCGGCCTTGCGATCCCAATTGATCTTCGGCGTCTTGTAGAAGCCGGCGGCCGAAAGCTGGACCCGCGCCATATAGGCCTTCTTGATGAGCTCCGGGAAGGACATCTCGATGTCGCCGATGCGTACGCGGTTGGGCAGGAAGAGAACCTTATCACGCGGCACCTGATGGCTTTCCGCCGCAAAGGCGATCAGCCGGTCTTTGATCTGGCGCGCGGCGTTCTGCGCCGCCATGCCGTTCAGGTCCGCACCTGAGGAGGCCGCAGTCGGCGAGGTGTTGGGGACCTTGGCCGTCGTCGTTGCGGTGATCTTCACCCGGTCGAGATCGATCTGGAATTCCTCCGCCACGACCTGCGCCACCTTCAGATGCAGGCCTTGCCCCATCTCCGTGCCGCCATGATTCATGTGCACGGAACCGTCGCTATAGACATGCACCAGCGCGCCGGCCTGGTTCGATTCCGTCTTGGTGAAGGAAATGCCGAATTTCACCGGGGTCAGCGCGATGCCGCGCTTGACGATGCGGCTCTCCGCATTGAACTCGGCAATTGCCTTTCGGCGCCCGGCATAATCCGCGCTTTCCTCAAGCTCCGCGACGATGCGCTGGATGATGCAATCCTCGACCTTCTGGTGATAAGGGGTGAGGTTGCGTTCGCCTTGAACGCCCATCGCATCATAGAAATTCAGCTTGCGGATTTCGAGCGGATCCTTGCCGACGGCGAAGGCCACCTCGTCGATGACACGTTCGGCGCCGACCATGCCCTGCGGGCCACCGAAGCCGCGGAAGGCCGTGTTGGAAACCGTATTGGTATAAAGCGGCGCCGACTTCGCATGAATATGCGGGAAGAAATAGGCATTGTCGCAGTGAAACAGTGCGCGATCGCCGACGGGGCCTGAAAGGTCGGCAGAGAAGCCGGCGCGCAGCGCGAAGGTGTAGTCCACGGCGAGGATGCGGCCTTCATCGTCGAAGCCGACATCGTAATCGATGGCAAAATCATGCCGCTTGCCGGTCGCCACCATATCTTCGTCGCGGTCGAGCCGGACCTTGACGGCGCGCTTCAGCTTCTTGGCGGCGATCGCTGCAATGGCGGCGCACTGGTTCGCCTGGGTTTCCTTGCCACCGAAGCCGCCACCCATGCGCCGAACCTCGATCGTGACAGCATTGCTCGGCACGCCGAGGGCGTGAGCGACCATGTGCTGCGTCTCGCTCGGACCCTGCGTTGAGCAATAGACCACGACCTCGTCGTCTTCGCCGGGGACGGCAAGCGAGACCTGGCCTTCGAGATAGAAATGGTCCTGGCCGCCGAGCCGCATGCGGCCCGTCACGCGACGCGGAGCATTTGCAAGGGCAGACGCCGCGTCGCCTCGCTTCAGCGTCAGCGGCGTGACGACCTGCCTATGGGTGGAAACATCGAGATCCCAGATGTCGATATCAGCAGGCAATTCCTCGTACTCGATCTTTGCCAGCCTTGCGGCGCGGCGAGCCTGCTCGCGTGTTTCGGCGATCACGCAGAAAATCGGCTGGCCGTGAAACTCGACCTTGCCGGCGGCAAGCACCGGGTCGTCGTTCATGTAGGAGGGAGAGATGTCGTTGACGCCAGGCACGTCCTCATGGGTGAGCACGGCGACGACGCCGGGAGCGGCCTGCACGGCTGAGAGATCGACGGATTTCAGGATGCCGTGCGCGACGGTGGACAGGCCGAGACCGGCGTGAAGCGTACCGGTTGGTTCCGTTATGTCGTCGATATAAACGGCCGTACCGGAGACGTGCTTATGAGCGGAGTCATGACGAGGGCTGGTATGAACCCCGCCGACGATGGTTTCGGGCTTGAGATCGGAAGCGTGTTTGTTCATGGCTTATGCAGCCTCATATCTGGACACCTGAGCCGGTGCCACGCTGGAGGTCGTTTCCAGATAGAAACGCAAGAGAAGATTCTTCGCGGCGAGCGCCCGATACTCTGCCGTGGCGCGCATATCGGTCAGCGGCGCATAGTCCTCAGCGTATTTTTCCATCGCCGCTTCCACCGCTGCCTCGTTCCAAGGCTGTCCGAGCAGTGCTTTTTCAACTGTGAAGGCCCGTTTTGGCGTTGCCGCCATGCCGCCATAGGCGATCCGGATTTCTGCAACCGTCCCGTCGGCGGCAAGTGCCAGCCAGAAGGCGCCGAGCGTTGCGGTAATGTCCTCATCCCGACGCTTTGTCACCTTGTAGACCGCGAATTTCTCGTCTGCCGCTGGAACTGGAATATGCACTGCCTCGACGAACTCGCCCGGCTGGCGGTCCTGTTTGCCATAGGCAATGAAGAAGTCTTCAAGCGGGATGGTGCGCCGGACGGCGCCCTTGCGTAAGGTCAGCGATGCGTTGAGCGCGATCAAGGCCGGCGGCGTATCGCCGATCGGCGAACCGTTGGCGATATTGCCGCCGATCGTTCCCATATTGCGCACCTGCTGGCCGCCGATGCGGGTAATCAACGGCCCGAGCGCCGGGATATGTTGCGACAGCGTCGCGATCGCCTCCGAATAGGTGGCGCCGGCGCCGATGGTGACGAGCCCGTCTTTCACTGTGATTGATTTCAACTCCTGCAGCCCGGCAATGAAGATGACCGGCGTGATGTCGCGCATGTGCTTGGTGACCCAGAGGCCGACATCGGTGGAGCCGGCGACTACGGTTGCCGTCGGCGATGCCTCCAGAACCGAAGCGAAATCATCAAGGTTCGCCGGCACGATCAGGCGATGGCGACCCTCGCCGATTTCGACACGAGCACCATCGGCAAGAGCCTTCAGCCGCGCGATTATGGTGTCGCGCTCGACAAGCAGGGGATCGTTCTGCGTACCGCCATAGTTGGAGATTGCGCGGGCCGCGCGCAGGATCGGCTCATAGCCGGTGCAGCGACAGAGATTGCCCTGGAGCGCCGTTTCGATCTGCTGATCCGTCGGGTTCGGCGTCTGCATCCAAAGTCCGTAGAGCGACATGACGAAACCTGGCGTGCAGAAACCGCATTGCGAACCGTGAAAGTCGACCATCGCCTGCTGCACTGGATGTAGGTGCTCTTCGCTCGAGGCGAGATGCTCGACGGTGACGACATGGCAGCCGTCGAGGGAACCGAGGAAGCGGATGCAGGCGTTGACGCTCTCATAGAGGAGGCTGCCCGCAGGCATCAGCCGCCCTACAAGCACCGTGCAGGCGCCGCAGTCACCCTCGGCGCAGCCTTCCTTGGTGCCCTTCAGCGAGCGGGAGAGGCGCAGCCAGTCGAGCAGCGTCTGGTCCGGCGCGACGTCGTTAAGGACAATGTCCCGGCCGTTGAGAATGAAACGAAGTTCGGAGCGGATTCTTGCAGCGGTCATCGGTCAGCTCCCGCGATAGGTGGAGTAGCTGTAGGGCGAGAGGAGGAGCGGCACGTGGTAATGGGCGCCTACGTCGGCAAGACCGAAACGGATCGGGATGATGTCGAGAAACATCGGGCCATCCGATGTGCGGCCGAGATAGTCGCCGGCATGAAAGCGCAGCTCGTAGGTGCCGGCCTTCATGGTTTCGCCTGATAGCAGCGGCGCATCGCAGCGACCGTCGTCGTTGGTCTCGGTAGACTTCAGGAGGTGCAAAGCATCGCCCTCGATCCGGTAGAGTTCGATGCGCAGGCCCCGGGCGGGCTTGCCAAGCGCCGTATCCAATACATGGGTCGTGAGCCGTCCGGCTCCTGGCGAATGAGACTGCATATTCTTCTCCCGAACCTAGCGCTCCTGTCTCCACTATCCGCCAGGCCCATTCCCATGAAAAGCAGCTGTAACGTTCGAGACTTTCAAATTTTCCAGGGGGAATGGCGCGTGCGATTTGCGGTTAGACATTGGGTATCGAAAACGTTTGGAGGAACGTTTCATACGATGTCGCGGCGGGACCGATGAGCTCGGCCTGCGCACTTCGCATGCACCGAGCGGCGAAATGCGTGCCGATATTGCGATATGCATTTCATGAAAAGGCAGGTTTCCGACGGTCTCGCTGCATGGCGGAAGTGATGAGTGCGCCGATTTTCGGCTGGCCCTGATGGGTATCGGGTCGACGCGCTTGGCTGCAGAAACGCCTTGCCGCAGCTAGCGGGAAACCGATGTCGCGGTCTTCGCGATCATCATCGGCAGTGATCGACCATGGAAATAGCCGCCGCGTGCCGACTGTCGGAGTGCGAGCCGCGCTCCGGTCGATTTCCGCCGTCCGCACCGCGGGTCAGGCATCGAACTCACGCGAACATATCGTCGATCGAGGAAAAGGTGACTTCGGAGAATGGAAACGGGAGACCATGAATGAAAGTGATCGAAATTCAACCACTGACGAGAGCCGCATTCGCGCCTTTCGGCGATGTGATCGAAATGGAGGGTGCACACAGCTTTCCCATCAATGCCGGCAAATGCGTTCGCTACCATGACCTCGCAAAGGTCGAAGCGATCGGCGAGGAGGCACACACGATGATCAGCTGGCTGCGCGGCGAGCCCTATGCACTGCCGCTGGAACTGAAGATGGTCGAGCGGCATCCTCTGGGCAGCCAGGCCTTCGTTCCGCTGTCCAGCCATCCGTTCCTCGTCGTTGCGGCGCACCAGACTGACAATGGGCCGAGCGAGCCCGTGGCCTTCCGCACCAGGCCCGGACAGGGTGTCAACATCTGGCGGAATGTCTGGCACGGTATTCTGACGCCCCTCGACGGCCTCTCCGACTTCATCGTCGTCGATCGTGGCGGCAAGGGGATCAATCTCGAGGAGCATTTTTATAAAGAGACGTTTCTCATCCGCTGAAAGGAGCTGGGACCGGTTCAGATATTGGAAGGGGCGCTGCCATCGCAACGCCCCTTATTTGCTAGGGTAAATTCCCGTTTTCACCAGCCGGCAAATGCAGAAAGATCGGGTCGACTAAGAGAATGACCCGATCTTGCATTTATACCTGTGTCAATCCGCGAAGAAGGCGAAGCGCACGACAAACAGGGCGGCGACAATCTGCGTTGCCGGATGCAGCATCGACCAACGGCCGGTGAAGACCTTCACGGCGACATAGGTGATGAAGCCGAAGGCAAGGCCGTTGGCGATCGAGTAAGTGAAGGGCATGGCAAGCGCGGTGATTGCCGCCGGTGCGGCTTCGGTCAGGTCATCCCATTCGATCTCGGTCAGCTCGCGCATCATCAGGCCGGCGACATAGAGCAGCGCTGGGGCCGTCGCATAGGCAGGAACGGAGGCTGCGAGCGGCGAGAAGAAGAGAGCTGCGATGAAGAGGGCGGCGATGGCGATCGCGGTCAGGCCCGTACGGCCGCCGGCCTGGACGCCGGAAGCGCTTTCCACGAAGGCTGTCGTGCTGCTGGTGCCCATCAGCGAGCCGGCGACGATGGCGGCGCTATCGGCGAGCAAAGCCCTGCTCAAGCGGTTCGGCTTTCCGTCCTGGATCAGGTTCGCCCGCTTGGCGATACCGATCAGCGTCCCGGTGGCGTCGAAGACTTCGACTAGCACGAAGACGAGGATGATATGAACCAGACCGCCATGGAGAGCGCCGACGATGTCGAGCTGCAGGAAGGTCGGCATGATGGATGGTGGTGCCGAAACGATGCCATGAAACTCGCTGACGCCGAAGATCCAGGAGAGGATGGTAACGCTGAGAATGCCGATGAGGATAGACCCCCTGACCTTCAGTGCGTCGAGAACGGCGATGACGAAGAAGCCGAAGATTGCGAGAAGTGGGCCGGTCTGCTTCAGGTCGCCGAGGCCGACGAGCGTTGCCTTGTTGGCGACGACGATGCCGGCGCTCTTCAGCGCGATGATCGCCAGGAAGAGGCCGATACCGGCAGCAATCGCGCTTCTGAGCGAATGCGGAATGCCGGCGATCAGCCAGCTGCGCACGCCTGTCACCGTCAATAGGACGAAGATGGAACCCGAAATGAAGACCGCGCCGAGCGCCTGCTGCCAGGTAAAGCCGAGAGCCGAAACCACGGTGAAAGCGAAGAAGGCATTGAGCCCCATGCCAGGTGCCATGCCGATCGGCCAATTGGCGACGAGGCCCATGACGATCGAACCGAGCGCGGCTGCAAGACAGGTGGCGACAAAGACCGCGTTGCGATCCATGCCGGTCGTCGACAGAATGTCGGGATTGACGAAGATGATATAGGACATCGTCAGGAACGTCGTCACGCCGGCGATGAGTTCGGTGCGCACGGACGTGCCGTGTTCACTCAATTTGAAAAGTCGTTCAAGCATTGTTCCTCCCTAAGCGTTCCCGACGCTCGTGAAATCATGGGGCTTGCCTCGCATCTCCTCCAGATGCGGGCCGCGAGAAGCGGCTTTCGACGCTTCGTGGCGAGGGGGGATTGTGCGCTTTTAATGGCTTTGCGCGCTAGAGCCGGATTTCCCCGCAATTCGCGAAAGACCTTCTAGATTTTCAAGCTATTTCGGCGCGAATTTCTTCTGAGTTGGGCGCCGTTATTGGGTGGCCGAAGCCATCGCTCTGTCCTCCGCAATCGCTCGATGCAGCTGAGGTAAGGAGATACGCATGATATCTATCGCGGCAAGGTGACAAAGCCAAACTATTTCCGTCGTATGGCCAAACCTGCCCATACGGCGGCAGTGGAGTGACGCGGCAAGCCTCCATATCTAAAATGGAGGCCGACCGAAATTGTAAGTTCCAATCCGAACGGAGCGCCTGATCATATTTGTCCGGCGCGATATTGATCGGCAATGTTCCTGCATGCGCGGATGGTCAGGGCCATCACGGTCAGCGTTGTGCCGGCAATGCCGCTGCCCGGAAAGGCGGAAGCATCCGTCACGAGCAAGTTGGGTATGTCCCAGCTCTGGTTATGGGCGTTGAGGACAGATTCCTGGCTCGATGTCCCCATGCGGGCACCGCCGGTTTCATGGATGGCGGCGCCCATGCACATGGTCTTGCGGAACCATGTGCGGAACATGAAACGGCTGAACGGATCGGCATTGGGAAAGGCACCCCGGCCCATTTCCCTAAGGCCAGTAGGCGAGCCGATGAATTCTAGTTCACCGCCGACGCCACGCACCATGTCGATCAGTACCTCTTCCTGCCGGCGCAGCAGGGTATGTTCCTCCTCGCCCATGGCGCATCGGATATGGGGGACAGGAATCCCCCAGGCATCCTTGCGCCCTGTATCGAGCGTGATGCGATTGTCGGCATAGGGCAGCATGCGGCCAAAGCCGAAGAAGGCCAGCCGCGAAGGCTCGTCATCCGGTGTCGGCGCTCGGCCGATGCTTCCCTGATAGTCGAAATCGTCGCGGCCTGCGTCGCCTTCTCCAAAGCGCGGCACGAAGATGCCGCCGGAGGGATTGTAGAAGGGGTCCACAGGCGCGGAATCGTCTGCCGCCCATCCCTTTGCCTTGGAGAAGGAGCCGAAGGCAAGGCATGGCAGCTGGTCCATGAAATAGCGCCCGAGTGCGCCCGAGCTGTTGCCAAGGCCATGTGGGTGGCGAGCGCTGGACGAATTGAGAAGCAGCCGCACGCTTTCGATCGGCGACGCCGAGAGCACGACGATGGCGGCGCGGGCGATTTCGACCTTGCCGGTCGCGCGCTCGATGAACTCGGCTCCCGTCGCCCGGCCGCCGGCATCGTCGGTGGTGATACGACGCACGATGGCATCATGGCGGATCGCCAGCCGCCCGGTCGCCAACGCCTCGCGCAGTGGCTTCGGCGTCCGTTCGGCATCGGGTGCGATATAGCGCCAGGAAACGACGTGACGCTTCGGCCAGCGTTCTTCGACTTCCGTCTTGAAGATTTCTTCGGCCGGCGTCAGCTTAGCCGGATGGGCATAGACACCGTCCGGCAATGTCTCTACGCCATCCTCGTTGCCATAAAGGCCAAGGCTCGTTTCGACCTCGGCATAAAAAGGCGCGAGCTCGTCATAGGAAACCGGCCAGTCGACGCCCTTGCCGGTCTTTGAGCGGATCTTGAAATCATCGTCGGTCCAGCGCAGCAGCACCCGGCCGAAACTGTGCAGGCGACCGCCGCCCTGGCGGCCGCGTATCCATAGGAACGGTGCATCCTTCGGCGTCGTATAGGGGTTCTTGCGATCGTTGACGAAGAAATGGCTGAAGCGCTCGGTAAAGAAGGCGGCGCGCGCCTGGATGGGCTGGCCGTTCAGCGTGGCGCGTGCGCGCTCCCAGATATTGATGCTGCTGGCCGGCGCCTTCTTGCGATCCGGGTCGAAATCTTTCTGGGTCACCGCCGGCCCCGCTTCGAGCAGCAATACGGACAACCCTTGGGCGGTCAATTCCTTGGCGGCGAAGGAGCCGGCGGCGCCGGAACCGATCACCAGCGCGTCATAGACAGTCTGAGACATAAATAATTTCCGTAAGCTGTAGAGGTGGTCTTAGAGGCGGGTGCCATCGGCGCCGAAGAGGGAGGCTTTGGCGATATCGAGGCCGGGCGTGATCGCCGTACCCGGCTGCAGGGCGGCATCTCCCATGATGCGATAGGAGAGGCTTTGGCCTCCCCAGTCGAACCACAGCACGGTGTCGGCGCCCATCGGTTCAACGACCGAGACGGTGCCGGGAATCGTAGGCCAACCCACGTCCGCGCCATTCGGCGCGATATGCTCCGGCCGGATGCCAAGCGTCGCGGGACCTGTCTTGGGGGCGCTGAGGAAAGAATAGCCCGCTAGATCGATGGCAAGCCCGTTGCTTTCGAAGACCGGTGCATTCGCCTTAAAAACAATTTCGCCCTCGATGAAGTTCATCGCCGGCGCGCCGATGAAGCCGGCAACGAAGAGATTGGTCGGGCGATGGTAGATTTCCGACGGGCTGGCGAGCTGCTGGATCACGCCGTCCTTCATGATGGCGATGCGATCGGCAAGGGTCAGTGCCTCGACCTGATCATGCGTGACATAGATCATCGTGTTGCCGAGGCTCTGATGCAGCTTCTTGATCTCGACGCGCAACTCGTTGCGCAGCTTGGCATCGAGATTGGAGAGCGGCTCGTCGAACAGGAAGACGTTGACCTCGCGCACAAGGGCGCGGCCGATTGCGACACGCTGGCGCTGGCCGCCCGACAGTTCCGAAGGCCGGCGATCGAGCAGCTTGTCGAGGTGCAGAAGCGAAGCCGTGCGGGCGATACGCGCCTCGATCTCGGCTTTGGGAAGACCCGCCACGCGCAGGCCGAAGGAGAGATTCTTGCGTACCGACATGCGGGGATAGAGCGCATAGGATTGGAAGACCATGGCGATGCCGCGATCCTTCGGTTCGGCCCAGGTGACGTTCTTGTCCGATATCCAGATTTCGCCGTCGCTGATGTCCTGCAGGCCGGCAATGGAGTTGAGCAGGGTCGATTTCCCGCAGCCGGATGGTCCGAGCAGCACGAGAAATTCGCGCGGAGCGATGTCGATCGACATCTTGTCGATGACGGTGTGATCGCCATAGGCGATCTTGAGGTCCTTGACCGAGACGGCAGGCTGCATGGCATTACCCCTTGACGGCGCCGGCAGCGACACCACGCAGGAACCAGCGGCCGGAGAAGAAATAGATGGCGAGCGGAACGACGGCGGTCAGAATGGTGGCGGCCATGTTCACATTGTAGGCGCGCTCGCCCATGGTGGTGTTGACGATGTTGTTGAGCTGCACCGTCATCGGCAGATTGTCGCGCCCGGCAAAGACCAGGCCGATCAGGAAGTCGTTCCAGATGCCGGTAAACTGGAAGATCGAGGCGACCACGATCATCGGAATAGACATCGGCAGCATGATCTCGAGGAAGATCCGCCAGAAGCCGGCGCCGTCGACGCGGGCTGCCTTGCAGAGCTCCTCGGGAATGGCGACGAAGTAGTTGCGAAACAGCAGCGTCACCAGCGGCAGGCCGAAGATCACGTGAACGAGGACCACGCCTGCCACCGAATTATAAAGGCTGAGATTGGCGAGCAGCCGCACCAGCGGATAGAGGAAGATCTGGTAGGGGATGAGGCCGCCGGCCATCAGAAGCCCGAACAGCAGGCTCGAGCCTCTCGGCCGCCAGAAGGAGAGGGCATAGCCATTGATCGCGCCGATAAAGACGGAGATAGCTACGGCCGGCACGGTGATCTTGACCGAATTCCAGAAGCCGATGCGCACGCCCAGGCATTGCGTGCCCATGCAGGCGCCCGACCAGGCCGTCTTCCAGGCGGTGAAGTCGATAGTGTCAGGCAAGGCGAAGATGCGGCCCTGGCGGATCTCTTCCATCGTCTTCAGCGAGGTGACCAGCATCGTATAGAGCGGCAGCAGGAAGAACAGCGCAGACAGGATAAGGAAGGCATAGAGCCCGACCTGGCCCGTCGTCAGCCGCGATGGCTTGCGGCCGCGGGGATGAAGAGCCGCCATCAATGTGCTCCCCTTCTGGCGCGCATGTGGAGCGCATAGCGAAATGGGGCGACGGCCATGACGACCGAAAGCACGAGCACGGTGGCGCCGGCACTTGCAAGGCCGAGGTTCTGGCGCTCGAAGAGATTGTCCATGATGAATTTTGCCGGCACTTCGGTCGAATTGCCGGGGCCGCCGCCGGTCTGCGCGACGATGAGGTCATAGGTCTTGATCACGCCCATGGAGAGCAGCATGCCCGACGCGGCAAGCGCCGGCCCAAGCTGCGGCAGGATGATCGAGGTATAGATGCGCCAGACCGGAATGCCGTCGATCTGAGCCGCTTTCCATTGTTCCTCGCCGATCCCGCGCATGCCTGACAGTGCGATGACCATGACGAGACCAGCACCCTGCCAGACACCGGCAAAGACCACCGTGTAGATCGCCATGTCGCGATTGACGATCCAGTCGAAGACGAAGCTTTGCCAGCCGAGCGCCCTGACGGTCGCCTGAATGCCGAAGGTCGGGTTCAGCATCCACTGCCAGATGAGGCCGGTGACCACGAAGGACATGGCATAGGGATAAAGAAAAATCGTGCGAAATACGCTTTCGAAGCGAACCTTGCGATCGAGCGCAGCGGCGAGCACGAAGCCGAGAGCAAGGCAGCCGGCGACATAGAGAACGCCGAAGATCAGCACATTTTCCAACGATGCCAGCCATCGCGATGTCCGAAACAGCTTGGCATATTGGGCAAAGCCGACATAGTTGGACGACGGGAAGATGGTCGAATCCGTGAAAGACAGGCGCACCGACCAGACCATGGTGCCGATATAGACGAAGATCGCGGCAATCCATGTCGGCAGCAGAGCAAAGGTCGCAGCAAGGGGACGTCTGCGCTTGGTTTGCATAGGCAAACTTTCTCGAAAGATGGGCGGAGCCGATCGACAATTCCAGCGATCGGCTCGCTGGAAGGTCTATTCGAAGATCGCGAAGAACTTCTCCGCGCCTGAGGCGCTGCCCTCGGACGGATTGGTCCAGAACTCGTCGACGAAGTCGTTGAGGGCGCCAGCCTGCTGCGGCGAAAGGATCAGAGCCTGATCCGGTACGATCTTGCCGGCACTCATCAGCTCAAGGCCTTTTTGCGCGCAGACGTCGAGCTTCGATTTGTCGACGTCGGTACGCATCGGCACCGAGCCCTTCTTCAGCGAGAATTCGACCTGCACGGCCGGATCCATGGCGACCTCGGCGAGCAGGACTTGCCCCTTTTGTGCGGCCGCGCCGGCGATTTTCGGGAAGGAGAAGGAGTCGGCGACATAAACCATGCCCGGCGATTGCGGCACAAGCATACAGCCATAGTCCTTGCCCAGCTCCTTGCCGGCGGCGACGAATTCGCCCTTGGCCCAGTCACCCATGAACTGCACGCCGGCTTTGCCGGTGATGACCATGGCAGTCGCGTCGTTCCAGTTGCGGCCCGCAGCACCCTCGTCGACATAGGCGCGGAGCTTGCCGAGAATATCGAGCGTCTTCTTCACGCCCGACGTCGAGGCGTCGCCCTTGTCCTTGTCGACATAGATCTTGAGGAAGCCGTCAATGCCGACCTGGGTCAGCAGGATCATGTTGAAGACCTTGGATTCTTGCCAGGATTGACCGCCCCAGGCGACGGGCTGAATGCCTGATGCCTTTAGCTTGTCGAGGGCCGAGAAGAATTCGTCCCAGCTCTTCGGTTCGTCGGTAAGGCCAGCCTTGGCAAAAGCATCCTTGGAATAGAACACCCAGCTCTCGCCATGGGCGCCGGTCGGAGAGAGATAGACCTTGCCGTCATAGGAGATGAGATCGTAGATTGATTTCGGCAGGACATCGGCCCATTTGCCGGCTTTCGCCACATCGTCGATCGGGTTCATAAGTCCCTGATTGACGAAATCGGTGTTGGCAAGGCCGAGCACGGCCTGCTTGGCAGTCGGCGGGTCGCCTGCGACCAGACGGTTCTGGAAAGCGGCATCGGCCGCTCCGAAACCGGCGATAGAGGAGTCTTTCCAGGTGCCGCCGCGCTTTTCGAACTCCTGTTTGACGACGCCGAGGGCTGCAGCTTCGCTGCCTGATGTCCAGGAGGTCATCACCTCGGCTTCCGGCTTATCTTCCGCATGGGCAGGAATGGAGGCCGCAAGGAGTGCGGCTCCCATCAATAGCAATTTCACTGTATCTTTCATCGTTCCACCTCTTCATGAAAGCCCTCTTGGCGGGGCTATTCGTTTTCGGATTGTTGGTATCAGCGATAGATCGGCAAGAGCGCCTGTCTGACCAGCGTCAGGCCGTTGGCGATATCGCCGACCGGATCGGGCGCTGCATCCAGCTCGAGAATGGCCCAGCCTTCATAGCCACGGTCGCGCAGTAGTCTGGCCCAGCCCGGCCAATCGACCCGGCCGAGACCGAAGCCGCAGAAATAGGGGCGATGGCGGTCATGGATATGCTCATCGATGACGGTATCGGCGGGCATCGGACCCAGCGCATCCTTCCAATGAGCGATGATGACGCGCTCATGGTGACGATCGACAAGCTGCAGCGGATTGGAGCCCGCAACGATGATATGCGCCGTATCCGGGCACATATGCACGTAGGCGGGATCGGTCAGCAGCATCAGCAGATCGACATCACGCGCTGCCGCGAAGATCGAATGCGCCTCGGTGTGGAGAGCGAGCCGCACACCCTCGGCGTAGAGAGCGGCACCGAGACGATTGAGGAAATCGGCAATCTTGCGCGCCTGCTCGAAATCGAAGAACCGCGCCGGCTGAGCGCCGAGCGTCTGGCGAAGCGGCGCACCGATGACCATGATATCGCTGCCGCAGGCCTTGAGGAACTCGGCATATTTTTCGGCTTTGTCGATGATGGCGGCCTGTGCGGATGCCTCGGTGAAATCGCCGGCGGCTTCTAGTTCTGCAAAGAAGCCGCTCGCAAGCGTCAGCCCGCGGCTGGAAAGCTCTGCGGCAAACTTCTCGACCGAACCATAGGTCTTCGTCGCATCCTGCCAGTTGAAGGGCGAGAAGGTCAGCTCCACACCGGTGACGCCGGAGGCTTGCACCGCATCGAGTATCTTGTCCCAGAAGGCGCGGGGCTCGTTGCGCGATAGCGCGATGATGCCGTCATAATCCTCTACGCCCCAAAATCCGGGGTGGAAAAAGGTGACGAGATCGACACCAAAGCGCAGCCGTTCCGTAGAGGTCATGAGACTATCCGTTCTTAAGGCACGAAAAATCGCTCGCGGAACCATGATCCACGGCAAATAATCCATAATGATTTCAATGCACTGCGATTGGCAAACGTTTGCCGTGCCTGAATAGTAGACAAGTCGCTTTTTTATGCAAGCGATTTTTGGCAAACGTTTGCTAAGCAGTCGGGATTGCCGTAGCATTGCGTGTAAGAGGAATGGGGATGGACACCAAAAAGTGAAGAATAACAAGGATCTGCCGGCAGAAGAGCATTCCGGCCCCCTGATGGCGGATGTCGCTCGGCTGGCAGGCGTCGCAATCTCCACGGTGAGCCGGGCGCTCGCCAATCCCGGTCGGGTGAACCAGAAGACGCGCGCCAAGATCGATGCCGCCGCCAAGCAGCTCGGCTATACGCCCAATGCCATGGCGAGGGGGCTTCGTGTCGGCAAGTCCAACGTCGTCATGATCATTCTGCCGGGCTCGCTCTATTACGGTGTCTCGCAGGTCATTCCATTGGTTCTGCAGGGGATAAACCGCTCGTTGAGCCAGAATGGCTACCATCTGATGATTGCCAACCTCGATCGTGACGAGGCTTCGGAACGCCATATCCTCGATCTGGCTTTTGGTGGCACGGTGCGTGGTGCCATCATTCTCTCTTCGGATCTTCCGGTCGATGGCAGCCGCTCGTTTAAGGATTCGGCTCTACCTGTCGTCTCGCTTCTGTACGATATGAGCCATGCCGCCCTGCCGAGCGTCGTGACCAATGATCGGCAGGCCGTTCGCGAGGCCACGGCCGAATTGGTTGCTCTCGGCCACCGGCGTTTCCTTTATCTTGCCGGTCCGGAGGGCAATTATCACGACAGAGAACGCTATCTGGGTGCCGTTGAAGCGCTTGCCGCTGCGGGTCTGCCGGAGGCGGCGATCGTCAGGTCCGGCGGCAGCCTCGACTATCAGCATGGTTTCCAGATCGGCGTCGCTGCGGCGGCGGAATTTGCCGATCTCATCTTGAAGCCGACGGCCGTCATTGCCACGAGCGACGACATGGCGATCTCCTTCATGAGCTGCGTTCAACGCATGGGTTGGAAAATTCCGACCGACCTTTCCATCGTGTCCTTCGACGGCGCTCCAGTCTGTGAATATTCGCTGCCGCCGCTGTCGACCATCGAACAGCCTGTCGAGGAAATGGGTCAGATGGCCGTGAGCTTGCTGATGGAACGGATCGATGCGCCGGATAAGGCAGCGGCCCTGCGTCACGTCATCGAAAGCAAGCTCATTCGGCGCGAAAGCTTTGGTCCGGCGCCGTCAAATGTTTAGGGACGGCATTGCATCGCTCTCATCGCCTTCATCCCGTCCGAGCGACGAGCGGAACAGTCTCGGCGTTGTTCCGGTCCGCCGTTTGAAGATGTCGTAGAACCGGCTGCTGGAGCCGAAGCCGCAATCATAGGCGATCTGCAGGACCGGGCTGTTGGTTTCGGCGAGCTGCTGCATCGCCCGGGCCAGGCGATAACGCGTCAGATATTCGTTGACCGAGATGCCCAATACGCTGTGAAAGATCTTGTTGGCCGTGCTGGGATGGATGCCGGCGAGCCCGGCCAGCATCGGCAGGCTTACCGGTTCGCAATACCGGGTATGGATAAGGTCGGTCAATGTTTCGGTGCGCTGCACGGCAATACTGGCGGCCGGTGCCGAGCGCCGTCGGGCAAAGTCATGATCGTCGTCGGGAGCATCGAGAACGAAACGCCGTATTCTGAGCTTGACTTCGTCGAGGATCAGCCGACGCCGAGCCATGTCGCCGTGCTCCCAGTCGGCCACCCATTGCGGCAGGAGCACTGCGTCGGCGGGGTAGGGGCGGCTATCGGCCGAAAACCGTCCCTGCATGATCGCCTGCCGCACGTTGCGATCGATCGGCAAACTCAGGAAGTCGACGAGCGGAAGATAGATGCAGATGAGCGGAGCATTGGAGGTGACCGCAATCGTCTTGTGCGGAATGGCGGCCCAGAACAGCACCAGCCGCCCCGCTTCCACCTGCTCCTGCCTTCCGTTGAAAATATAGGTCATCTGCCCTTCCATGAGGAAGTTCAGCTCGACATGGCCGTGCCAATGCGCAGCGCTCATGGCATCGGCGATGTGCCGCTCGATCAGAAAGCCGCCGGCGGATGTGATGAGAGCTTCGCGCTCGACGGAATTGCTAGGTTTCGGCATGGGACCATCTGGTAGCGCGAATCCGGGAATAATTTCATTGATAGCAGGAGGAAATTCCGAATTGAAAGAGGCATGAGGTTCAAAGCCATTCCATGCGGAGATCCCTTCATGCCAAAGATCTGCCTGATCGGTGCCGGCAGCACCGTCTTTGCCCAGAATATTCTGGGCGACGTCCTTTCCAGTCAAGGTGGTGGCGACTACGTCATCAGCCTCTTCGACATCGATCCGGAGCGCCTGAAAACATCTGAAATCGTTGCACGGCGCATCTGCGAGGCGCTTCATCTCGACAAGGTGCACGTCGAGGCGACGCTCGACCGCAGGCAGGCGCTGCGGGGTTCGGATTTCGTCATTCTGATGATGCAGGTCGGCGGCTATAAGCCGGCCACGGTGACGGATTTCGATGTCCCGAAACGGTACGGGCTCCGGCAGACCATTGCCGATACGCTCGGAATCGGCGGCATCTTCCGCGGGCTTCGCACCATTCCGGTTCTCGAAGCGATCTGCCGCGACATGGAAGAAGTCTGCCCGAATGCCTTGCTCATGCAATACGTCAACCCAATGGCGATCAATTGCTGGGCGATCAAGGAGATTGCTCCGAGCATCCGGACCGTTGGTCTCTGCCACAGCGTGCAGCACACGGCCGCCCATCTTGCCGATTGCCTTGGCGAGGATGTCGCCGACATCAATTATCTCTCGGCCGGCATCAACCATATCGCCTTCTTTCTCAAATATGAAAAACTGCACGCCGACGGCAGCCGCGAAGACCTCTATCCGCGTCTGCGCGCTCTGGCCGAAGAACGACGGATTCCCGCTGACGATCAGGTGCGTTTCGACGTTCTGAAAAGACTTGGCCACTTCGTCACGGAATCGAGCGAGCATTTCTCGGAATATACATCCTGGTATATCAAGGAAGGCCGCAACGATCTGATCGAGCGGCTCAATATTCCCCTGGATGAATATATCCGCCGTTGCGAGGTCCAGATCGCCGAGTGGCACGAGTTGCGCCGCGACCTTGAAGGCGGCAAGCCGATCGATGTCTGCCGGAGCAATGAATATGCGGCCGGTATCATTCACGCGGCAGTCACCGGCCGGCCCGCGCTGATCTACGGAAATGTCCCGAACAACGGACTGATCCAAAATCTGTCTGACGAGTGCATTGTCGAAGTTCCATGCCATGTCGATCACAACGGCGTTCAGCCCATGCGCATCGGGCGGATGCCTTCGCAGCTCGCCGCCGTAATGAACTTGAGTATTTCCGTGCAAGGACTGACGGTCGAGGCGGCACTGGCGAAGAAACGGGATCGCATCTATCAGGCAGCCCTACTTGATCCGCACACCTCGGCGGAGCTGTCACCCGATCAAATATGGACGCTTGTTGACGATATGATTGAGCAGCACGGCAATCTTTTGCCCGCCTACCACTAGCCCACCACGTCTTGAGCGACGGTAATTGATGAGCGCGGTCTCTTCGAGAGAAGAGGCCGCGCGTTTGCATTTTAGGTTCAAGACGAATCGGAAATTAAATCAAAAAAAATCAGAATTATGATTGACATTGATCTTTTTGAGTGGAAACTTGAGCGAAATAGAAGCCTTCATGGGACAGGAGTTTTCGTTGAGCCAAGCTGGAGGAGTCAAAGTCGATCGTCTCGACGCTATTCGCAGCCATCTGTATGCGAATGGATTTTCGACCATTCAGGCGCTCGCGGATGCCATCGGTGCTTCCTTGGCAACGGTGCGCAGGGACTTGCAGGTTCTCGAGCGGGAAGGCGCCATCGACCGCGTGCATGGCGGCGCCCGGATCGCCGAGGGATCGTCAGTGGAGCTTGCCTTTCAGGAGCGGGCCAAGCGGCATCTGTCGGCCAAGCGCGTGATCGCAACGGCTGCCTACGATTTGCTGGCGCCGCGCACGGCCATTTTTCTCGATGCTGGTACGACGGTTCTGCAACTGGCACGGCTCATCCGTCTGAACCCGATGCCGCTTCGTATCTTCACCAATGGCCTGACGGTGGCGCAGGAATTCCTCAACATCCCCAATCTGGAAGTCGTCTTGCTCGGTGGCCAGCTTCGCAGTGAAAATGCTTCACTCGTCGGGCCGCAGGCCGAAGCGATGCTTGAGAGCATCTGGTTCGATCAACTCTTCCTCGGCGCAAGCGCCATCAGTCCGGATGGCGCGATCTATAGTGTCGACAGCGCCGAAGCGAGCCTCAACAGATGCATGCTCAGCCGGTCGGCGCACCGCTTCGTGCTCGCCGATTCCTCGAAGTTCGGCACGATGGCGACCTATAAGGTCGCCCCCTTGAGTGCAGCGAAGGTGATTACCGATGCGGGCCTTTCCGCGCATTGGCGCGGCGAGCTCGTCAATCTCGGCGTCGAGACGACGATCGCGGACCTCGGAGCGCCGGAATGAGCGACGAGCTGATCCTCGGCATCGATGGTGGCGGCAGCAAGGTGCTGGCGGCACTTGCCGACAGAGCCGGCAACGTGCTGCTTATGTCGCGCAGCGGCGGCGTCAATCCGATGGATAATCCGAACTGGCGGCGCGAACTGGATCTTGCGCTGCGCCCCTTCCTGGAGCGGGAGCAGCCGGCCGCCGTCGCTGCCGCGCTGCCGGCCTATGGCGAAGTGGCACACCTGTCGGAACAGCAGCGCGAGGCGATCGAAAGCAGCTTCCCCAAGGCCAAGCGGCATATTCTCAACGATGTCGATGCGGCTCATCTTGGTGCCTTTGCCGGCAAGC
Source organism: Rhizobium centroccidentale (assembly GCF_030182565.1). Lineage (NCBI taxonomy): Bacteria > Pseudomonadati > Pseudomonadota > Alphaproteobacteria > Hyphomicrobiales > Rhizobiaceae > Rhizobium > Rhizobium centroccidentale. The sequence continues at coordinate 149,792 of NZ_JAQJCG010000001.1, forward strand.
CCGGTATTCTCATCCTGTCCGGGACGGGTTCCATGGCCTGGGCACGCAACAGCGCTGGCGCATCTGCGCGCGTCGGCGGATGGGGCGATGTCATCGGCGACGAGGGCAGCAGCTATTGGATCGGACGGGCAGCTCTCAGCCTCGTCAGCCAGAGCCTCGACGGGCGGGCAGGTCCGACCGCGCTGGCGAAGGCCGTGTTCGAATTCCTGAACCTCGACAGCATCGACCCGGTCAATGCGTTGGGAGGATGGGTGAGCGAACTCGAAAACCCTCGCGCCAAGATCGCTGGCCTATCGATTCTCGTCGATCGCGTTGCGCGCTCTGGTGACCGAGCAGCGAAACAACTGATCGAACAGGCCGCATCCGAACTGGCAAAGCATGTTGAAGCCATAGCGCCGCATTGCGATCCGGCGGCAGACTGGACCTATGCCGGCGGAACATTTGCAAGCCGCGCCCTGCTTGCCGCGCTCGAGCGGCACATCGGCCGTCCAGCCGTGAGCCCGAAGCTTCCTCCCATCGGCGGCGCCCTTCTGGCGGCCGCCTGTTTTCTCGACTGGCCGGTGGATGACGGCTGGATCACGCAAATCGCCGCGACGGCAAAGACCGCAGCGGTGCATTCAGGTGAAGCAGACCTCAATAACAAGGAAAGAAGGGAACATGCGTAAATTTACTTTGCCATTCGTCGCTTTGGCGGCGCTCGTTGCCGCCGTTCCGGCTCTCGCTCAGGATGCGAAACCGCTTGCCGGACAATCGATTACGGTGCTGATGCCTTCGCCGCAGGCACCGAACATTCCCGGCGACTTCGAAGCCGAGACCGGCATTCACGTCAATATGCAGACACTCTCTTGGGACGATATCCGCCCGAAGCTCGTCACCTCGCTGATCGCAGGCACAGCACCGGCCGATGTCACCGAGTTCGATTGGTCGTGGACGGGCCAGTTCAGCGCCGCGGACTGGTATCTGCCGCTCAACGACGTGATCGATGCCGATACGGTCAAGGATATCGGCGTCTCCAAGATCTTCACGGTCAACGGCAATCTGCTCGGCGTGCCCTATACCAACGACTTCCGCGTCATGCTGATCAACAAGAAGCATTTCGCCGATGCGGGCATCACGACAATGCCGAAGACACTCGATGAGCTTGTCGCCGCCGCCAAGCAGATCAAGGAAAAGAAGATCGCGACCTATCCGATCGGCCTGCCGCTTTCGGCGACCGAAGGCGCGTCGACCAGCTGGTATCTGCTGACGAAAGCCTTTGGCGGCGAACTGTTCGACAAGGATTTCAAGCCGCTCTTCGTCTCGAAGGATTCCGCCGGCTACAAGGCGCTGGCCTTTGAATTGATGCTGCTGAAGGAAGGTCTCGTCGATCCCGCCTCCACCGGCCTCAAGGACAGCCAGATTAATGAGAGCATGTTTGCCCAGGGTGTGACCAGCATCATGATCTCAGGCGAGCCGGGCAGGATCGGTCAGATGAACGATCCCAAGCAGTCGAAAGTGGCAGGTCAGATCGAGGCGATCCTGGTGCCGACCGCAAGCGGCGAGACCCGCAGCTTCGGCCTTCCCGAAGCGCTCGCAATCCCCCGCGTTTCGCAGAACAGGGAAGCCGCCATCGCCTTCATCAAATGGTTCACGAGCAAGGACTTCCAGAAGAAGAACGCGGCCAATGGCGCATTGCCGACCCGCACATCGGCGCTTTCCGAACTCAATGCCGCCGGCCAATTGCTGAGCGGTGACACGCTTGTCGCGCAGTCGAAGACCGTCGAGCCTCTGTTTCCGCAGGGTACACCCCCTTGGTATCCGGAATTCTCAAGCGCGGTAAATACGGCCATCAATAGTGCGGCGAAGGGCCAGGTCACCGTCGATCAGGCCATGCAGAACATCGCCGAAGCGGCAAAGCAGGCATCGGCGCAATGACAATCGCAGTCTCTGCCGGTGGCAGGAGCAGGCGTGGTGCCGGCGTCAAGGCCGACACCATGCTGGGTATCCTGCTGGTTTCGCCGATCCTGATCACGATGGCGGCTCTTGTCTTCTACCCGATCGGAAGAACGGTGTGGGACAGCCTGCACAGGGTCAATCCGATGCAGGCGGGAACGCCCTTTGTCGGGCTGGAAAACTACACGCGCATGCTCTCCGACGGGCAATTGGGCACGACCTGGGTCAATACGTTTCTCTACGTTGTACTCGCAGTCGTGGCCGAGACGGTGTTCGGCGTGCTTGCCGCCGCCCTCATCAATCAGGTCAAGGTCGGCCGGCAATGGCTGCTCGCGGCCGTGGTCCTGCCCTGGGCGCTGCCCGGTGTCGTCAATGCGGTGATCTGGCTCTGGATCTACCAACCCGGTGCGGGATTGCTGAACGGCATTCTCTCGGCGGCAGGCTTGCCTTTCGAGAACCATGTCTGGTTCAACGATCGCACTAGCGCCATCATCGCAGTCACGGTGGTTCACGTCTGGCGCATGATGCCCCTGACCGTCGTCATCGTGCTGGCCGCCATGCAGAGCATTCCCGCTCATCTCTATGAGGCCGCGCGCATCGATGGCGCAACGCGCACACAGATGTTCGCCCTTGTTACGCTTCCGCTGGTGCGCAGCGCCATTGCCGTTGCCATGACCAACGCGACCGTCAATGCATTCAACCTCTTCGACGAGGCCTGGGTCTTGGCGGGTTCCAGCCTCGAGACGCGGCCGGTTCTCGTCCAGATCTATCTCGAGACCTTCCAGAACCTGCGCTTCTCCTATGGCATGGCCTTGTCTCTCGTGATCACGTTGGTCTCGCTGCTGGTCTCGCTTGTCTATGTCCTGCGCGTCTATCGCAACACCCGGTTTGACTGATGAAACAGAGCCTTTCCTATCGTTTGTTGATCTGGGCCGGCGTTGCGGTTCTCTTGATCTGGTCGCTCGGGCCGATCTATTGGACGCTCGCAAGCTCCATCACGCCGACCGAGGATTTCTCGGCCCGACCCATCCATTTCTTTCCGCAGCATTTCACGCTGGATCATTTCTCGCGCCTCTTCGGCATCGATATTGCCAGGATCGGCGGAGTCCAGGTCTGGTCGCAGTTTCGCGCTGCACTGATCAACAGTATCGTAACTTCGGTGGCTGCAACACTTCTTTGCGTGGCTATCTCTGCGCTCGGCGCCTATGCCTTCACGCGGATCCAGTTTCCCGGCCGTGGCTTTCTGTTTGCCGCCGTCGTCGCGACGCTCGCAATTCCCGGTTATGCGGTGCTCATTCCGCTTTATCGGATCATGATCAGCCTGCATCTGGTCGACACCTATGTGGGCGTGGCGCTGATCTATGTCTCGGCTTACCTGCCCCTATCACTCTGGCTGTTGCGGAGCGTCTTCGAGGCGTTGCCGATCGCGCTTGAAGAGGCGGCACAGCTCGATGGCGCCGGCAGGCTCTACATCTTCTTCAACATCGTTCTGCCGCTCGCCGGTCCCGGCCTGACGGCAGCGGCAATTCTGACCTTTCTTGGCGCATGGGGGCAGTATCTCGTCCCGCTCATCTTCTCGCCACAGGCGACAAAGCCCCTGACGGTACTGATCCCGGAATTCGTCACTAAGAACTTCATCGACTATGGGCTGATCACGGCAAGCGGATCGATTGCCATCATCATTCCCGCCCTGGTCGTCATCTTTCTCAATCGATACCTCGTCAGCGGTCTGCTGGCCGGATCGGTCAAGTAAATCGGAGCTAGTATGAATACGACGGAAAAGGTGATCTTCGAGCAATTTCCTTATTGGGAAAAGGCGATCGGACCGGTCTCCGCCCCGCATGATGCCGAACTGACGGTTTTTCTGGGCTGCGGCACATCCTACAATCTCGCTTTGTCGCTTGCGGCTCACGCCAATCTTGCCGGCTATCCGGCGATTGCCGCGCCGGGTGCGGAATGGCTGAACCGGCCGGCCGCCTTCTGGCCGCGCTGGCAGAAGGTCCATCTGGTGGCCCTTTCGCGCAGCGGGGAGACGACGGAAACCGTTGCCGCTGCCAAGGCAAGCCGCAAAGCCGGCGTTTTCGTCACCGCCATCACGGTCGAGCCTGAAAGCTCGCTTGCTAGGAATTGCGACCGGCTGATCGAAGCGGCGACCCACAGCGATGAGGGCATCGTCATGACGGTCTCGGCGAGCCTCATGCTGCTTCTGGGCATGCAGATGGTCGGCGTGGAGATCCCGCCATCGATCGCCCAATCCGCACGCCGTCTGGTCGATCAGCTCGATGCGGCTCTTCCGAAGATCATCGAAGGTCGGTCGCATTTCGTTTTCCTCGGCAGCGGACCGCTCTACGGCATTGCCCTGGAAGGCGCCTTGAAGTTGATGGAGATGAGCCAGATCATCACGCAGGGCTTTCATCCCCTGGAATACCGGCACGGACCGATCAGCCTCGTCGATGGCAACACGGCGGTCGTCATGCTCTACAGTGCCGATCAGAAGGCTGCGGAAGTGTTGCTGGTCGAGGAGCTACGGCAAAAGGGTGCGGCCGTCATCGGCTTTGGCGGCCCAGGCGATCTGGAACTCGTTGTCGATTGCGATCCGGCACTCGCGGGCCTCTGCGCGCTGCCGGCTCTGCAGATCCTCGGCGAACGTGCAGCGCAGTCGAAGGGTGTCGATACGGTATCGCCCCGCCACCTGACCAAGGTCGTGATGCTCGGATGAACGCCTTCGTCGAACACAATCGTGGCATTGCGCTGAAGAAGCTTCTCGGCGATCGCGTCAGGGCACTGCCGCGCGGGATCACATCGGTCTGCTCCGCGCATCCGCTCGTTATCGAGGCGGCACTGAGGCGTGCGGCCTTAGATGAGGCGCTCGCGCTGATCGAAGCGACCTGCAATCAGGTCAATCAGGATGGTGGCTATACCGGAATGACGCCACGCGACTTCCGCCGTTTCGTCGAAGACATAGCCGCCGCAGTCGGCTTTCCTGTCGACCGCATCATCCTTGGCGGCGACCATCTTGGGCCGAACCCGTGGAGGAAGCTGCCCGCAGAGGAAGCGATGGCGAAGGCCGAGGCGATGATTGCGGCCTATGTCGAAGCAGGTTTCGAAAAGATCCACCTCGATACATCGATGGGCTGCGCCGGCGAGCCCATAGCGTTGGCCGACGAGCTGACGGCGGAACGCGCCGCGCGGCTTGCCCGCGTGGCGGAACAGGCTGCTCTTCGCTCCGGCCGCCGGCCACCCGTCTATATTATCGGAACCGAAGTGCCGCCGCCGGGCGGCGCCACCCATGCCCTCGACGAGCTTGAGGTGACGCGACCCGAGGCGGCGATAAACACACTGGCAGTGCATCGTGCCGCCTTCGCCAAGGCCGGTGTCGAAGGCGCTCTGGAGCGGGTGATCGCCATTGTCGTCCAGCCCGGCGTCGAGTTCGGCAATGCCAATGTCGTCCTTTACAGACCGGATCGTGCGGATGGTTTGGTTGGCGCTCTCGACCAGATGCCCGGCTTGCTCTTCGAGGCGCATTCGACGGACTATCAGCCTGAGGACGCGCTTGCCGCCCTCGTGGAGGGCGGTTTCGCGATCCTCAAGGTCGGGCCAGGCCTGACCTTTGCCCTGCGTGAGGCGCTCTATGGCCTCGATGCTATCGCGTCGGTTCTCGCCGGAAGGGTTCTGTCTGATGCGATCTATGCGACGATGGAGGCCGTCATGCTCGAAAGTCCGGGTCATTGGAATTCCCATTATGGCGGCTCGGCTGAGGAACAGCGCTTGCAGCGCCATTTTAGCTATAGCGACCGCATGCGCTATTATTGGCCGAACGAGAAGGCCGCCGCGGCAGTCGAGGCTCTGCTTGCGCGCTTCGAGGGCGATATTCCGGAAACGCTCATCAGCCAATATCTCGGCCGGGTCTATCCGGCAGTGGTCGCGAAGAAGGTTCTGCCTCGGGCGCGTGATCTCTGTATTGCGGCGATCGACGCGGCCCTGGAACCTTATTCTGCAGCCACGATCGCATAGGTCACCTTGGCGCGCTGCCCGGCCCTGGTGGTCGGCAAGGGCGTTGGCGATCAGACACACGCTTTTCTAATTGGAGATCATAATGGCATCGGTCAGCGTGACGAGTGTCCGCAAGAGCTACGGTCACTTCGAAGTTCTGCATGGGGTGGATATCGATATCGAGGACGGCGAATTCGTCATTCTCGTCGGCCCTTCGGGCTGCGGAAAATCGACACTTCTTCGCATGATCGCCGGACTGGAGGAGATCAGCGGCGGTGATGTCGCGATCGGCGGCCGGGTGGTCAACGATGTCGAACCCAAGAGCCGTGACATCGCCATGGTGTTCCAATCCTACGCGCTCTATCCGCATATGACCGTCGAGGCGAATATGGGCTTTTCGCTTCGATTGGCCAAGGCGCCGAAGGAAGAGATCCGGCAGCGCGTGCGCGATGCGGCGCAGATCCTCGGTCTCGAAAACCTGCTCGACCGCTATCCGCGCAACCTGTCCGGCGGCCAGCGCCAGCGTGTCGCCATGGGCCGTGCGATCGTGCGTCAACCGCAGGTGTTTCTTTTCGACGAGCCGCTATCCAACCTGGATGCAAAGCTGCGCGTACAGATGCGCTCCGAAATCAAGCAGCTGCATCAGCGCCTGCGTACGACCACCATCTACGTCACTCACGACCAGATCGAAGCCATGACGATGGCGGACCGGATCGTCGTCATGCGTGACGGCTATGTCGAGCAGATCGGCTCGCCTCTGGACCTGTACGACCGGCCCGCCAACCTCTTCGTTGCCGGCTTCATCGGCTCCCCTGGGATGAACCTTATCCGCGGCAAGATCAGCAGTACCGGCCCGCTGGAATTCGTCGCCGACGGCGGAGCGCGCCTTCCGTTGCCCGCGGGGCTCGAAGTCGCGCGCGGCGCAGAGATTGTCTACGGCATACGGCCCGAAAATATTGCCATAGGCGAGGGCGGCATCGATGCCGAAGTCGTCGTGGTGGAGCCCACCGGTGCAGAGACCCTGATCGTCTCGCGTATCGGGTCCGACGATCTCGTCATAGCGTTGCGCGAACGGGTCAGCACGCGGGCTGGCGGCCGTCTTTCGTTGATACCTGACCTTGGGCGGCTGCATCTTTTCGACGGGGCGACTGACCGGCGGCTGGAGTAAGCTCATTCGCCATTGCTCGCCGCCACCAGCCTCAAAGTCGGTTTGCGTTGCAGCATCCGAGGGCAGGCGACCCGATCGGTGGTAGCGAGAAGACTTTGGTTTCAGTCGGCAGCCAGCCAGGCTTTAATCCCTGTGAGGCTATGAAAGTCGTCGACTGCACGCACTCTTACCCCAGGTAGCGCGAGACCTGCCATCTCCGCCAGGGCTCGACCCGGCCCCAGTTCGAGGATCGTCGTTGCGCCACGTTCGGCCAAGGCTTCGATCACGCTTGCCCAATCGATCCTCTCGGCCAGTTGCCGCGCAAGCCCCCCGCGGGCGCGTTCCGGATCGACAACAAGCGTGGCACCGTTGGCAGTCATGAGGCGCAGCGCCGGGCGACTCATGACGGCCGAAGCGAGAGTTTTGTCAAACGGTGCCACCGCACCGGCGAGCCGCGGTGTATGGGAGGCGACATGCACCGGCATCGGCGCAGCACGTGCCGCACCTTCTTCCAGCGCGGCGGTGCATAGGGCATCGATCGATTGCCTGGCGCCGCCGAGGATGAACAGGAGAACGGGGTTCACGATGGCGATGGCGCAGTGGAAACGATCGGCAAGCTCCTGCGCCGCCGCCATTGGCAAACCACGCACATAGCCAAGCCCGTCATCCGGCCCACCGGCAGCGTCCATTTCCCGCGCCCGCTGATCGACCAGCCTCAAAGTGTCCATGGGCGACCAGATCCCAGCCACCCCCCACGCCGCCATTTCACCGACGCTGTAACCGGCCACCATCGTTTCGCTTGGCGCGCCGGCCGGGAAAAGGGCGCGAGCAATCGCAAGCGCACGCGTCACGCACAGGATCTGACCTTCGCGGTTTGCGTGCAACGCGGCTTCGGGTACGGTCCGGCAGAATTCCGTTGGGTGCGTCCCCAGCACAGCGGTCGCGGCTTCGAAAACGAGCTGTGCTTCGGATTCTGCCGCCAGCAGCCGGAACATTTCCCGGCTCTGGTGACCTTGGCCCGAACACAGCAGCGCAAGGGTCACGATTCCAACACCTCGGTAAACAGCGCCATGGCAAGGAGATCGGCGCAACCGCCCGGGCTGAGATTGCGCGCCACGAACGCCTGGTGAATAGCCTTGGCATCCCATCGCCAGTTCGCGCGCGCGACCCCGCCATCAGCCAGGAAGGCGCGGGCCTTCTCACGCGCGAAATTCAACCCTTCCGGGCCGGCGCGATAAAGCAGATTGCTGTCGTCGACCACCGCGATCAGAGCCATGCAGGCATGAACCCTTGCGGCTTCTTCGTCACCCGTGGCCAGGCGACGCCCTTCGGCAAGCGCCGGACGGGCGATATCGTAGACGCATGGCATACCGGCGGCCGCCTCGGCCCGCGCACCGCCGACCTGGTAGCGTCGCGCCACGATGCCGCCGTGACTGTCGTGCTCCGGCGCCTTTTTGAGGATGTCGCGTCCCCAACGCTGTGCGACAAGGGTGCCGAGCGGTGCCTGCCAGGCACAGGTCGCCGCCAGGCCGGCCGCCGCCGCCAGCAGGCCGAGGCCGAAGATGGCGCCGCGATGGGTATTCACCCCTGCCGTCGCATCCCGCATTGCCTTTTCCGCCTCAATGCCGATTTGCCGCAGGCGATCCATGCCCATGTCCATGGCGCCGGCCTCGGCAAGCGCGATGAAGAATGGCTCCAGCGTCCGGGCGCTCAGGCGCAGAAGATCCGCATCCATATCGGCATGAGCGCCGTTGTCGATATGGCTGACCAATCCAGGCTTGGGCCAGGTCTCTACCTCCAGGATCAGCGCTTGTGCGGCATACCGCCCGATCAGCCCGGGATCGCAATGCTTGACGATGACAGGGCATCGTTCAGCCAGCAACGGAAACGTCATGCAAAGAGCGCCTCCCGCGCAATCAAGGCCGATCCGATATGGGATTTGATCAAGATCTCCGGATTTCCCGACAGCCATTCCCGCCACTGGACGGCCGTGCCGGAAGGCGTGATCAATTCGGCGTCGATCCGCATCGGCGCGCATTCGGCAATATCATTCAGCAACGCCGTTACTTGCATCGCATCGGCGTCCGAGCGGCACTCGACCAGAAGATCGAGATCGGAAGTATCGGTCAGATAGGAGAGGCCGGTCAGGTATTGCCAAGCCAAACTTCCGAAACAGCGACAAGAGGGGGCTGACTCCAGAAGCGCGCCAATGGCCGGGCCCCATTGCGCCGGCGCCGCGGGCAGCGCATCCCTTAATAGAGGAGGAGGTGTGGTCCGTATCACGGCAGCGGGCGGACAGGCGAGGGCAAGCCGTTTGCGTCCCATGCCCGGAGGAAGAGGCAGCCCCAGGGGCACGATGTCCGCCGCGTCGCTGCAGGTCCGACGACGGAAGATTGCTGGTCGCCCCAACGCCGCCCAAGCCATCAGATCGGGCTCCATTTCGCCCTTGATCTGTCCATGGAGCAGGCCCGGCCAGGCTTCGGAGCGCACATAGGCAAGATCGTGGCGGCGGAGGGCGGCAACATCAACCATGGAGCAAAGCCAGCCGTTCTACTTCGGCCGCAATCATGGCAGCCTTTAGTCGGCCGCCCCGATCAGCGCCCCATTGCGCGCGTAGATCACGCGAAACAGGCTTGGTAAGAAGTGCGGCAAGTTGAGCGTTCAAGGAGGTGGCCGGATCCCAGACTTCCGCTATCGCGCCGGTTGCAAGCAGATTATCGAGGCCGGGCGCGAAAACGGGCGTCGTCTCGGCCTTTTCCTTCAGGGTGGTGAGCGGCAGCTTGGTCACCCTAGCCATGGATGGTAGGTCCATGACTTCGGGCCAGGCCGTGGGCAAAGCAACAAGCGATCCGCAGGCCAGCGCGGTAGCGATAAAGGCGCCGGCAGCGCTGCCGCCATAGAGAAGGCCGATCGTACGGTGTCCCGCATGCTCAGCCTGCCACAGGGCCTTTGCTAAATGCGCCAGTGCCTCGCTGAGACCCAGCAGTTCATCACGCCGGCTCATGCGTTGACTGCCGGAGTCGACCAGGAACAATAGGGGCGAGCTGTCCGGCCGCCGCGCGACTGACAGGATATGCCCGGCCAGCGCTATCGCCTCATCGACGCCTGGATAGGTCTTGTCGGTAACGCCGATCAGATCGATCCGGTTTTGTTGGTCCAACCGGCCCCAGCCGGTAACGAGCCCATCCGCCTGCGTTATCTCATGGCCGGCGGGAAAGAGTGAGGACAGGATATCAGCGAGCTGCATCGGCGTTCTCCCGATGGATATTGGCTGTGGTGAGGAACGCCCCGATGTCCCGCTCCGGTATTTGCCCGGGGTCGTCAACATGCAGCCGCGCCCATATCTCGATGGCATCATGGGCATCGCCAAAATGGCGCAATCGATGTTCGAGCCGCGTCTGTTCTGCTTGCAGCACCGTCAGGTCCAAAGTGGCTGGCCGTTGCAGCGCGGCAATCGCACCGGCCCGGAAGGCGGCGATATCGTCTTCGACGAAGACATCAACCCCGCCAATGAGGTAGCGATGCTTGCCGCCCATGGTTCGCCAGACGAGTGCCCGATCGCGCGAGTCGAATTCTTCCACGCCTTTGTTCGTCTCGATGACCTCCGGCCCGGACACGGATAAACGACCCTGCTCGGAAATGACGAGCGCCGAACAGCAGCCGGCAATCAGGCTGCCGCCGCCATAGCAGCCCGCCCGGCCGCCAAGAAGACCGATGACGCGCACACTCTCGGATCGCGCGTCCAGTACGGCACGCATGATCTCGGAGATTGCCAATTCACCGGCATTGGCTTCCTGGAGGCGCACGCCGCCCGTGTCGAAGAGAATGACGATATCCCGCCGCATCTTAGCTGCAGCATGCAGCAGGCCCGTCAGCTTGGCCCCGTGCACCTCGCCGATGGCGCCGCCCATGAAGCGCCCTTCCTGGGCGGCCACCAGTACGGGGCGGCCGTCGATGCGGCCGGCTCCGACGATGATGCCATCGTCGAACTGCCGGGGCAAATCGAAGAGTGAAAGGTGAGGGCTCGTCTCCCGTCGTTCCGGGCCCAGGAATTCGGTGAAGCTGTCGGCATCGAGCAGATGCAGCAGCCGGCCACGGGCAGATTCTTCATACCAGCTTCGGCGCAGCGTGCGGGGATCGGTCATTCTGGCTTCTCCATCAGCCGCACGCCCTGGGCCAGGCGTAGCGCCACCATGTCCGGCCGGGCGCCGCCGTCATTGATCGTGATGCGCAGACCGCCGGCAGCAGCGCGCGCCGCGAAATCCTCGGTGACTGCCGCCCAAAGCTCGGCGAAACCATGGGCCGGCGTCGCGATCTCGATGACGCAACGGCCGGGCGCCTCCCGCCGTTCAAGCAATATCTCGAGGTTGCCCGAAGCGACGACGCCCACCAGAGCCACGGCGCGGGTTCCGCCGGTCTGCGTCGATTTCAATTCGTAAAGCAGATTTTCCATGACGGTGGCCTACCAATTGCGGAACCGGGAAGGCGGCCTGTACAGGCCGCCGGAGGCAAGCATCAGATCCTTGATGGAATGCGCAGCCAGCAGGCTGCGATCGGCATCCAAGGGATCAATTCCAAGGTCTTCGGGACGCTGGATGACTTTGCGCTGACGTAGGTGCTCCACCATCTTGCGGTCTCGGGCACGGCCGACTTCGGTGTAACCGGCAACGCCGCGGATCGCCTGTTCCCGCTCTTGCCCGTCATGGCACAGCAGCAGATTGGCGATCCCCTCTTCCGTCACGATATGGGTCACGTCATCACCGTAAACCATCACGGGGGCCAGATCGAGCTGCAGCTTGTCGGCCAGATCCAGGGCGGCCAGACGCTCGACGAACATCGGCACCATGCCATCGCCGAAGGTTTCGCCGATCTGGACGACCAGTTTGCGGCCCCGGCGCAGGGCAGGGGTAGCTGCGGCGGGGTCGGCTTCGCGGCCCGCACGCAGCCAGGCTTCGCTCGGATGGCGCCGGCCCCGCGCGTCCGATCCCATATTGGGGGCGCCGCCAAAGCCGGCGACCCTGCTGCCGGTCACGGTCGAACTGTTGCCGGAAAGGTCGATCTGCAGCGTCGAGCCGATGAACATGTCGCAGGCATAGAGGCCGGCGGTCTGGCAGAAGGCGCGATTGGAACGCAGCGAGCCGTCAGGCCCGGTGAAAAAAATGTCGGGGCGGGCCCGCATATAGTCTTCCATGCCCACTTCGGAGCCGAAGCAATGGATCTGCTCCACCCATCCGGCCTCGATGGCGGGGATCAGAGTGGGATGAGGGTTCAGTGCCCAGTGCGTGCAGACCCTGCCCTTCAATCCCAGTCGTTCGCCATAGGTCGGCAGCAGCAGTTCGATGGCCGCGGTGTTGAAGCCGATCCCATGGTTCAGACGACGCACGCCATAGGGCACATACAGCCCCTTGATCGCCAGCATTGCCGTCAGGATTTGCGTTTCGGTAATCGCCGCCGGATCGCGCGTGAACAGTGGCTCCACATAGAAGGGCCGCTTGGCATCCACGACGAAATGAACCTGGTCGGCGGGAATGTCGACGCGCGGCACGCGATCGACGATCTCGCCCACCTGGGCGACGACCAGTCCCTTGCCGAAGCTTGTGGCTTCCACGACCGTTGGCGTGTCTTCCGTATTCGGCCCGGTGTAGAGATTTCCCGCCTTGTCCGCGCTGACCGCGGCGATCAGCGCGACTTGTGGCGTCAGATCAATAAAGTAGCGGGCGAAGAGTTCCAGATAGGTGTGGACCGCACCCAGTTCGATCTGGCCGCCGAACATCATACGCGCGATGCGGGCCGACTGCGGGCCGGAATAAGAAAAATCGAGCCGCCGGGCAACGCCGCTTTCGAAAATATCGAGATGCTCCGGCAAGACCACACCCGATTGCACCATATGCAGGTCGTGTATCTTCGCGACATCGACCTTGGACAGCGCCTTGGCCAACAGGTCGGCCTGCTTCTGATTGTCACCTTCGAGGCAAACACGATCTCCAGGCTTCATGATCGCTTCCAGAAAGGCGACGAGCTGCTGCGGGTCGACGAGCTTGCCGGCGGAGAAGCGCTGGCCGGCTTCGAGACGCGCCAGCCTGTCGCGACCTTTTGTATTCCAATCAAGCATTTGATTGCCCTTTGTATGCGCAGGAGCGTGTTCCTGGAAATATAATGTACACACAATTGCGAAAACAGCAACAACGTGTATTTTAAAATCGTCGTGCGGTTTATCTGTATGCATTGGAGGAGGAAAAATGTTGAGCTTGTATTTCTATGGAAGCGCATGCGGGGAGGATCGCTCATGATGATCTCCGGTGTCGCAATGCTTGCCCTTTGCACCCTCTTGGGGAGCATTCTCGGTGATCTCCTGGGGGTGGCGCTTGGCGTGAAGGCGAATGTCGGCGGTGTCGGCATTGCCATGATCCTGCTCATCGCCACGCGGCTTTGGCTGAGCAGGCGGGGCTTGTTGACGCTGCCGCTCAAACTCGGTGTCGAGTTCTGGGGCGCCCTCTACATTCCAATCGTCGTTGCCATGGCCGCTCAACAGAATGTGCTGGTGGCCGCGCGCAGCGGTCCGCTGGTGCTGATCGCCGGCATCGTGACGGTGTTCGTTTGTTTCGCGACCGTCGCCCTGATGAGCCGCATCGGCGAGAGAGGCGAAACGATGGACGAAATCGAAGCGAAGGCCAGGGGTGAGCTTGCCACCTCCGGCAATCCGGTCTGAGGGAGGCCGCGCCATGGAGATCTTGAAGCATGACTTGACCGCCAACAGCCTCCTCACCGCATTTGCGATCGTTGGATTGGTCATGTGGCTGTCCAATGCCATCTCGAAACATGTCCTGTTTGGCCGCGTCCACGGCTCGGCCATAGCAATCGTCCTGGGGCTTGCTGCGGCCTTTGCTGCAGGTCTGTGGACCGGGGGCGAGAAGGGGGTGGTGGATATTCCCATCCTCAGTGGCATCGGTCTGATGGGCGGAGCCATGCTGCGCGATTTCGCCATCGTCGCCACGGCCTTTGAGGTTGATGTCGGCCAAGCACGCAAAGCTGGCGCTGTCGGTGCGCTTGCCCTGGGCCTCGGCACCGTTCTTCCGTTCATTGTCGGCTCGTTGCTGGCGGTCGCTTTCGGTTACACGGACGCCGTATCCATAACGACGATCGGCGCCGGTGCCGTTACCTACATCGTGGGACCTGTCACAGGAGCAGCTCTGGGCGCAAGCTCGGCCGTGATCGCGCTGTCGATTGCGACCGGTGTTTTCAAGGCAGTCCTTGTCATGGTCGGAACCCCGATCGTGGCCAAGGCGATCGGTCTCGACAATCCCCGCAGCGCCATGGTGTTCGGTGGCCTGATGGGAACCGTCAGCGGCGTGTCCGGCGGCTTGGCGGCGACCGATCGCCGTCTCGTCCCCTATGGCGCACTGACGGCCACCTTTCATACGGGGCTGGGCTGCCTCGTTGCGCCTTCGATCCTCTACCTTGCCGTACGGGCGATTGCCGGCGGCTGAAACAATATGGGAAGCCCGTCGAACCGGTGCAGGAGAAGGCTCTTAGACGCCGCATCCTGCACGGGAACGCCAGACACGATTCGGCGCGCTCGGCGATACCTCAACACTTGCCGATCCGGCTGTTGTCGATGACCTTCTCGCCAACAGGCAAAACAGGCCGGATGCGGCGTGATGCTTCATATCGATTGCTATCTGTCGAATTGGATGGTGTAAAACTGAATTGTTGCCCGCCAAATCGGAAACAAGGTTTGAAATGACGGAATTTGACGAAGCTGGATCGATCGGTCAGCGCATTAAACTTGTGCTGATGGATGAGATTTCCTCCGGCGCCATAAGGCCCGGCACAAGCCTGGACGAGGCAACGCTCAGCAGCCGCTTCGGCGCATCCCGCACGCCGGTAAGGGACGCTCTCCGTCAACTGGAGGCGATCGGCCTGGTCGAGATTCGCCCGCGGCGAGGCGCAACCGTCCTGCCGCTGACCTTGCCGCGGCTGATGGAGATGTTCGAAGTGACCGCCGAGATGGAATGCATGTGCGTCCGTCTGGCGACCCATCGGATAACGGGCGTGGAGCGCGCGGTTCTGACCGAAATTCATGAGCGTTCCGAACTCGCGGCGAAGGCAGACGACTTCGAACAGTATGACAAGCTCAATTTGTCCTTCCACGAAACGCTGTATCGCGGTGCGCATAATGAATTTCTGTTTGATGAATTGATGAGGCTGCGGGCCAGACTTCTGCCGTTCCGCAGGACTCAGCTGCGGCAACCGAAGCGATTGACGGCTTCATTCCTTGAGCACGAGGCGATACTGCGCGCCATGATCCGGGGCGATGCGACGGAAGCAGCCCTGGTCATGCGCGAGCACATGCTGAATGCGGCTCTGGCATTGGCGCGCTATATGGAAATCGACGAGGCAGCCGAATGAACAGCCAAACGATTCCACCGTCGCGTAAGCTGTCCGGATCTCAGGATGCATCCGGCAGGCTGCTCAATCTATCCCAATCTGATCCCGCCCTAAAAGCTCGGGTCAATCACAGGAATTGCTACCGCCGCAGCTGGTTGATTTTAGCGGACTGAGCAGCATCCGAAGCACTTCCCAGTCTGCTGTGGCTCGTCGGCCTTCGAGGTATTTCGAGCGTAATGGTAAGGCCGCTGGCAGCGGGCAGTGACGCAAACACGCGACCGCCATGGCGCTCGATCGCCTGCCGGGCAATTGCAAGACCAAGACCGTATCCGTCTCCGGTCACGGCGTCGTTGCCGCGTGAAAAGGGCTGAAAGATGCGCTCCAGCTCGTCTCGCCTGACGCCCGGTCCCTGATCGGCGACGCGAACAGTGAGGACGCCGTCCTTTATCTCGCAAAGCACGGCTACGTGTGAGCGGGTATCCGTATATTTGACCGCGTTTCGCACGACATTTTCCAGCGCCCTGTAGATCAATTCCCCCTCGACTTCAGCCGGGAATGCGCCGCCGATGCTGGTGGTGATCGAAACATCGCGAGTCTGGGCCTCGAACGTCGCATCGGCCAGGATTTCGTTCAGGAGTTCGATGACATCGAGGGATTGGGTTTTCAACGGCATGCTTGAGGTGGCGGTCAGCCGGGCAAGTGTCAGGATTTCACCCACCAGCACATCAAGGCGCTCGACCTCCCGGTCCATACGGTCCAGCATGGCATCGAGTTTCGCGGGGCTCTGCCGCAGGACCCCTACGGCGGCCTGCAGGCGGGACAATGGCGAGCGCAATTCGTGAGACACATCGTGAAACAGCTGCTGCTGTGCGTCCTGAAGCTCCTGCAATCGCGCGGCGCTGGCATCGAAGTCATGCGCGAGCGCCGTGACCTCGTCCGTTCGTCCCGCCATCTTGTCGCCGATGCGGAAGTCGAAGCGGCCATTTGCAAGCGCGCTCAGGCCGTTTCGCAGATGCACGACAGGGCGGATGAGATATCGGGCGAGTGCACCGGCCGCGATCGTGCTCGAAATCAGGATCGTGAGCCACGGCAATATGGGAGCAAGGTTTTCAAAGGTGAAACTCATCGGCGTCGCTGCGAAAATTCGGTAGCAACTCCCGTCCTTCAAAACCGATCGTGTGTCCGCCGCGTTCTCCTGGGGGCATATATTGGCGTTCGCGGTCGTCGACACGGAAAGGCCAATCGGTTGCGTTTTTTCGCTGGTGAACACGAAACGTCTGGCGGCGTCCTCGCCATCCTCGGTCAGGATGTTTGCAGCAAGGTTGACGAGGAGCGCCCGCCTGTCCTGTTCCAGCTCACGTGCGAAGGGGACCGCCTGAATGAGCTTGACTGTAATTATCACGGCGCCCACGGTTGCTGCGAGCGTCAGCCAGATGATCGTGAAGAACTTCCAGAAGAGTTTTGGCATGGTCAATCCACGAGCAGTTGATAGCCCAAGCCTCGCACGGACTGGATCCAGGATTGCCCGTCCTCTCGCAGGCCGAGTTTCTGACGAACGCTGCTGATATGAACATCGATGCGGCGATCGAAGGGCGTAAGCGGCTTTCCGAACGCCTGCTTGGAAATGTCCTGCTTTGACACCAGCTGGCCGGCGTTGCGAGCAAGGACTTCCAGCAGACCGAACTCCGTGCCGGTCAACTCGAGCGGCTCGCCGCACCATTCGGCGCTTCTTTTGCCCGGATGGATCACGAGCCGACCTGCTTTTACGGCGTCAATCGACGCAGCTGCCGGCTGATGCGTCCGCCGCAAGATCGCACGCAGCCTCGCCGCAAGTTCGCCCGGCGAGCACGGCTTCGGGACATAATCGTCGGCACCAAGGTTCAGACCGGATATCCTGTCGATGTCATCGCCTCTTGCCGTCAGCATCAGCACGGGGATCTGGCTGAGCTTGCGGATACGCTGCAGAACCTCGATCCCGTTCATCCGGGGCATCATGATATCGAGGACGATGATGTCGACCGTATTTGCCGCGGCGGCCGCAATAGCCGCGCGCCCATCCGTGTCGGTTGCGACATCATATCCTTCCTCGGTGAGATATTCCTGCAAAAGCATCGTTAGCTCGACATCATCGTCGATGAGAAGAACCTTGCTCATTCATCCTGTCCATCGTTCATATCGGCAACGCATACAGTATAAAGGCGGTGCTCAGGCCAAGTTTTACATAACTTAACACTCACTTGACCGCACTTAACATTCGTTCGGCTACTGATTGACGCCGATGAGCTGTGATCGATTGCTCGATCGGAACAGCTCGCGCTCCTGTCAGGAATCGCAAGGAATGCATTGTTGAAAAAGCCGTCCATAGGATTCGCAGCCGCGTTCGTCGCGGCTGCGCTTCTCCTTTCCCTTCCCTTCCGAAATGCCGCGGCGGAACAGGCCGCAGCGCCCGCTCTTACCGTTTCCCTCGCCGCACCAGAGCTGCGGAGCTGGCCTGAAACCGTCCCGGCGAGCGGCTGGCTGAAATCATGGCAGGACGCAATCATAGCCTCGGAAACGAGTGGCCTGCGCATCACGGACGTTCTGGTCGATGTCGGATCCGTGGTGAAGAAGGGACAGACGCTGGCGCGGCTATCGCAGGACAGTGTTCTGGCCGAGCTTCGCAAACAGGAAGCTGCTGTGGCGACGGCCAAGGCTAGTCTTGCCAAAGCCACGGCCAATGCGGATCGGGCGCGGCAGCTTCGCACATCCGGTGCCTTGTCGGCCGAGAAGATCACCGAATATTTCGCTGACGAGCAGACCGCAACCGCAAGCCTTGCATCCGAGGAAGCGGCGCTCGACAGCGAAAAGATCAAGCTTGGGCAAACGACGATTACCGCCGTGGACGATGGCTTGATAACCTCGCGTTCAGCCGATCTCGGTGCGGTCGTCTCCACCGGCACCGAGTTGTTTCGCATGGTTCGCCAGCAGCGTGTCGAATGGCAGGCGGAAGTGTCGGCACGCTACCTTCCTAGCATTTCGGAAGGCTTGAAGGCCATCATCAACGGCCCTGACGGTCGCCGGATCGAGGGCAGGGTACGGCTGGTCGGGCCATCGGTGAGCACCGATACCAGCCGCGCAACCATCTATGTCGCGCTACCCACAGATATGCAGCCGCGGATCGGATTCTACGTCACGGGCAGCATAGAGCTGCGGACGACGCCGGCCATGACTGTTCCTGAAACGGCGATCGTTTTCCGTGACGGGCTCAATTACGTTTTCACGGCCAGCGATGACAGCCGGGTGCGGCGGATACGGGTGGAAACAGGCCGTCGCAACAATGGCGAGGTCGAGATCGTGTCCGGCCTGGACCGGTCTGCAAAGGTCGTAACGTCGGGCGGCGCGTTCCTGTCGGACAATGATCTTGTCAAGATTGCGGAGACGAACTGATGAATTTCTCAGCATGGTCTATTCGTAATCCCGTGCCGGCGATTTTGCTGTTCGTGATGCTTGGCTTCGGTGGACTCTGGGCATTCAAGCAGCTGGCGATCCAGAACTTCCCGGACATGGATCTTCCGACCATAAATATCTCCGCTACGCTCGATGGTGCTGCACCGACGCAGCTCGAGACGGAAGTCGCCCGCACCATCGAGGACAGTCTTGCCACGCTGAGCTATCTCGATCACATCACGACGACGATCACCGACGGCACCGTATCGATCAAGGTCTCCTTCAAACTGGACAAGGACAGCGAGGCGGCTCTCAACGAGGTCCGCAATGCCGTCGATAGCGTCAAAGCAGATTTGCCGGCGCAAATGGAGACGCCGAGTGTCACAAAGAGCACCGTCCAAAGCTCCGCGCTAGTCACCTATGCCGTCCGCTCGACCAATCTTAACGAGACCGAGTTGTCCTGGTTCGTCGACAACGATCTGACCAAGGCGCTGCTATCGGTGCCGGGGGTCGGTCAGGTCAACCGTATTGGCGGCATAGATCGTGAAGTTCATGTGGATCTCGATCCATCGACCATGGCATCGCTCGGGGTTACCGCGGCGACCGTGTCGTCGCAGCTCAAGGCCGTGCAGGCCGATACGTCGGGCGGTCTTGGCGAAATCGGGGAAGCGCGGCAGACCCTGCGAACGCTTGGAAACCTCCCGTCCGTCGAAGCGCTGAGGGCGCTTAGGATTCCGTTGGCAAACGGGCAAGCCGTGCGTCTCGACGATATCGCATCGGTCAGGGACAGTTTTGCGTCTCGAACGTCGATGGCCTATCTCGATGGCAAACCGATCGTGGCGGTCGAGATCAAGCGCTCGAAAGGCTTTTCAGATAGCGGGGTCGCTGCAGCTGTTGATGTGGCGATAAAGAAATTCACCGCAGCTCATTCCAATGTGCAAATCGATCAGGCCTATAGCACGATCGGACCGATCATGGAGAATTACCATGGCTCGATGCACATGCTCTACGAGGGCGCCATCCTCGCGATCGTCGTTGTCTGGATTTTCCTTCGGGATTGGCGCGCGACAATTCTGTCGGCGGTGGCGCTGCCCTTGTCGGTGATTCCGACATTTCTCGCCATGTATTTTGCCGGTTTCAGCCTCAACATCATCACGCTGCTTGCCCTATCATTGGTGGTCGGTATCCTCGTGGACGATGCCATCGTCGAAATCGAAAACATTGCCCGCCATCTGCAAATGGGCAAGCGGCCGATCGATGCCGCGATGGAGGCCGCCAACGAAATTGGCCTCGCCGTCATCGCAACCACCTTTACGCTCGTTGCGGTCTTCCTGCCGACGGCTTTCATGGGCGGTATTCCGGGGCTTCTGTTCCGGCAGTTCGGGATTACCGCTGCGGTCGCGGTCCTTGCCTCTCTTGTCGTCGCTCGCCTGCTGACGCCTATGATGGCGGCCTATTTCATGAAGGCCTATCCATCCGAGGAGAAGGACGGCCGCATCATGCGCACCTATATGAGGATCGCGAAGGCTGCCCTGAATTACAGAAAGACCACCGTTGCGATAACGGTTGTCATCGTCGGGCTTTCGCTTTCGACCATTCCCTTCCTGAAGTCCGGTTTCCTGCCCGCTTCGGATGACGCCCGTACGCAGATCACGCTGACGATGCAACCCGGCTCCACCATCCAGCAGACCGCTGCAATGACCCGCAAGGCCGCCGATATTGTTGGCGAGCTGCCTGATGTCACGCATGTCTTCTCCTCGGTTGGTTCTTCATCTTCCGGTGGCGGGATCGACAGCAGTTCCACGAGTGATGTCGCCTCCTCGACGATCGTGGTCGTCCTGACGCCGATCTCCGAGCGGGATCGAAAACAGTCGGAAATCGAGAACAATATCCGGCAGGCACTGTCGGCCCTTCCGGGAGTACGTGTGGAGGTTGGCAGTGGTGGTAATGGCACCAAGCTCGAAATCACTCTTGCCGGTGATGACGCCGGCGTGCTCGACAGCGCGGGCACGGCGCTGGAGGAACAGCTTCGCACGCTTCGGGGGATCGGCGCGGTCACATCGACGGCGGCCAGACAAGCCCCTGAAATCCAGATTACGCCCGATTTTGCACGCGCCGCCGCGCTCGGCATAACGTCCAACGCGATCGCCAGCGCCGTACGCGTGGCGACGAACGGGGAGTATTCCTCAGATCTGCCGAAGCTCACCTTGCCGCAGCGTCAGATCCCGATCGTCGTTCGTTTCTCGCCGGAAACGCGCACCAATCTCGACGATATTAGGAATATGCGTGTGGTGGGGACGAATGGCAGCGTCGATCTCGGATCGATAGCCGACATCCGCATCGGTGGCAGTCCCTCGGAGATCGACCGGATCGACCGCATGCGCAATGTCACGGTTTCCGTCGAGCTCAACGGCCGCATTCTGGGCGACGTCAACCGCGAGGCGCAGGCATTGCCGGCGCTCAAGCATCTGCCGCAGGGTGTCACGCTGGTGGAGCAGGGGGAGTTGCAGCGCAGCTCGGAGCTGTTTCAGAGTTTCGGCCTTGCCATGGCGATCGGCATCTTCTGCATCTATGCGGTCCTCGTCCTGTTGTTCCACGATTTCCTGCAGCCGCTCACGCTTCTGATGGCCCTGCCGCTCTCGCTTGGAGGTGCGCTGTTGCCACTGGTGCTGACGGGAATCAGCTTCTCGATGGCGGCCGTCATCGGGTTGCTTATGCTGATGGGCGTGGTGACGAAGAATTCCATCCTGCTGATCGAATATGCGATCATGTCGCGACGGCAAGGCATGTCCAGGTTCGACGCGCTTATCGATGCATGTCACAAGCGCGCGCGGCCGATTGTCATGACAACCGTTGCCATGGCGTCGGGCATGCTTCCCGTCGCCCTCAGCCTGACGGGCGGCGATTCAAGCTTCCGTCAGCCGATGGCGATCGTCGTGATCGGCGGCGTGACGATGTCGACGCTGCTCAGCCTCATCGTCATCCCCGTCATTTTCACCTTCGTCGATGACCTGGAAACAGTCCTGAAGCGGCTCCTGCGTCGGATCGGCCTATCCCCCGAAAGTGCCACAGAAGCTCCTGCGCCCGTGGACCGCGGAGCCGTTGCATTCCGGCCCGATCATGCACGGCGCGGACATGGTCATGGCTGACCGTCGCTTCCGGAGAACCGCGGCTTGAGCCGCGGTCTTCGGCAGTTCTTGGCGATCATCAGTTTGAGCGTCGGCAATGACCGCGATAGCCGGATTGGCGATAGAGGAAATTCATGAGTTTAACGATCGTCCCCGATATCTTGGTCGTTGATAACGACGACAAGATTCGCCACCTTCTGAGCGAACACCTTGGCGACCAAGGCTTCCGCGTCAGGACGGCAAGCAATCTTCATGGGTGCAGGGAGATTCTTGCTCGGTGTCCTCCCGATCTCATAATTTTGGAGGTCATGCTGCCCGACGGATCGGGTCTCGATCTCTGCCGCGATTTGCAGAACCATCACAGTCGGGTTCCCGTCATCTTGTTGACAGTGCTGAAGGAGGACATCGATCGTATCCTCGGCCTCGAGATCGGCGCCGACGATTATCTCTGCAAGCCGTTCAATCCTCGCGAGTTGACGGCGCGCATCCGTGCCGTGTTGCGTCGCATGAATTTTAGAGCGCCACCGGCGTCTCAGGCGAAGTGTTTTCAGTTTGCGGACATCATACTTGATCCGCAGCGTAGCCGGATAACAAGGAGCAACGGCGAGCCGATCGCGCTGACCGGAGCCGAATTTGATCTTCTCAGGGCCTTTCTGGAGCGTCCCGGCCGGCTGCTGTCGCGTGATCAACTGCTCGACCTGACACAGAGACGTGACCGCGATCCAGCCGACCGCTCGATCGATGTTCTGATCAGCCGGCTGCGCCGCAAGCTCGGCGAAACGGCCGACGAGCCGATATTCAGAACGATCCGCAATGGCGGTTATCAGCTGACGGTCGCGGTAGCCGCGATCGTCTCAGATTTTGAACCTGAAGTTCTCATCTGACACGCTTGCCATGCCGGCATCATCATTGCCGTTCGTATGACTTCAGCCTCTTTCCCGAAGGGCATCGATGACGACGGAGAATGCGCGAAGATTCTGTCGGCGGCTGGGATAATAGAGATAATAGCCGGCGAATTTCGGACACCAGTCGACGAGAACAAGCTGAAGCCGCCCCGCCTCCAGGTGGTGCTCGACATAGCTTTCCGGAACGTAGGCAATTCCGTGTCCGTCGAGAGCGGCCGATATCATCTCGCGGTCGGTATTCAACGTGAGCTGGCCTTCGACCCTGACCCGAATCTCCTCTCCGTCCTTCTCGAACTCCCAGGCATAGAGACCGCCGATGCGGTCGAGGCGTCGGCGAATGCAGTTGTGACGCATCAGTTCCTGTGGGGTCAGCGGTGCTGATCGGGTTCTAAAATACTCTGGTGAGCCGACCGCCACCAGCCTCCAGTCGGGGCCGATGCGTACCGCGATCATGTCCTTCTCGAGGCTTTCGCCAAGCCTGACGCCGGCATCGAACCCGTCTTTGACGATGTTGCGGAAGCTGCCATCGACGCTGAGCTCAAGCTTGATATCAGGGTAATCGGCAAGGATGGACGACAATTTCGGCCACACGACACTTTCCATGGCGTGGTTGGAAAGGGTGATCCTGACGGTTCCGGCCGGTCGTTCCCGATAGACGGTCAACGCTTCGATGTCTGCTTCGATCTCGGCAATGCGCGGCGACAGGGATTGTTGCAGCCGTTCGCCCGCCTCGGTCAGCCCGACGCTTCTTGTCGTGCGTGTCAGCAGGCGCATGCCCAGACGTTCTTCAAGTTTCTTCACGGCATGACTGAGCGTCGATTGGGATGTGCCCAGCTTCGCGGCCGCCTTCGTGAAGCTCCGTTCCTCGGCGACGGCCAGGAATACCAGCAGTTCGTTGAAATTTTCCCGTGGCATAACCCTGTCCTATCCCAAATTCGTGGCGCATATTAATGTCAATTTTCGATAGGTTCATGCAAATTACCGTATCTAATCCGATTTATCGACCAGTGCTATCTGTTCTCCCGAATAGGAAACAGACAGGCGCAGTGCGCCCCGACGGGAGACCATGCCATGCTCGGAACAGTCCTTCATGCCCCCGGTGACATTCGTTGCGAGGAAGTCCCGGAACCGAAGATCGTCAAGCCGACCGACGCCATCATCAAGCTCTCGGCGTCCTGTGTCTGCGGTTCCGATCTCTGGCCGTACCGCGGCATCCAGGCGGTAACAGGCCCGCAGCATATGGGGCACGAATATTGTGGGGTGGTCGCGGAGGTCGGCAGCGAAGTGAGGACGATCCGGCCAGGCCAGTTCGTCGTCGGCTCGTTCTGCCTTTCGGACAACACATGTCCGCACTGCCGGTTTGGCTTTCAGTCTTCTTGCGAGCATCGCGAGTTCATGTCTGCTGCCCAGGCACCCTATGCACGGATCGCGCTTGCGGACGGAACCCTGGTTGCGACCGACACCATGCCGTCGGATGACTTGATCCCGAGCCTTCTTGCGGCCTCTGATGTTCTGGGCACGGGGTGGTATGCGGCGGATGCGGCACGCGTTACTCCGGGATGCACGGCGGTCGTGGTGGGCGACGGCGCTGTCGGGCTCATGGGTGTGCTCTCCGCCAAGCAGATGGGCGCCGGGCGCATCATTGCCATGAGCCGCCACAAGCAACGCCAGGAACTTGCGCTCGAATATGGTGCGACCGACATCGTCACCGAACGCGGCGATGCGGGCGTAGCGAAGATCAAGGAGCTGACAGGTGGGATCGGCGCCGATTCCGTTCTTGAATGCGTCGGTACGCAGGAATCCATGCTGCAGGCGATCAATAGCGCCCGACCCGGTGGCTCGATCGGCTATGTCGGCGTTCCGCATGGCGTCGAGCTCGACGGGCAGATGCTGTTCTTCCAGCAGAAGAACCTGCTCGGCGGCCCGGCTCCCGTGCGTCGCTTCCTCCCCCACCTCATCGATCTCATCATGACCCGTCAAATCAATCCCGGAAAGGTCTTCGATCTGACGGTTCCGCTTGCCGATGTCGCGCATGGTTACAAGGCCATGGATGAGCGCCGGGCCATCAAGGCGCTGCTCAGGATGTGAGGAGCTGGCCATGAAGAAAAGACAATTCATCGCCGCGGCGAGCGCCTCAGCGACCATCGAAACTATCCGCTGAACAGTGCGTTTCGAGCAACTTTGGACAATTGATATGGAAACCACCTATGACCGCGCCGTCGAGCGTGCGGCCAGCCCATGGGCCGCGATCATCTGCATGACGCTGATGACCTTCACCCTCGTCGCTTCCGAGTTCCTGCCCGTCAGCCTATTGACCCCGATCGCCGACGAGCTCGGCATTACCGCGGGCCAGGCGGGGCAGGCGATTTCCGTGTCCGGATTTTTCGCGGTCGTCACCAGCCTGTTCAGCAACACGGTGCTGTGGCGGCTGGATCGCCGGACGGTGGTCCTGTCCTATACGATCGTGATGGTGCTCTCGGGTCTGGCGATCACATTCGCGCCCAACTATCTCGTCTTCATGCTCGGCCGCGCGCTGATCGGCATCGCGATCGGCGGTTTCTGGTCGCTGTCCACCTCCATCGTCGCGCGCATCGCTGCCGAACAGGACGTTCCAAAAGCTCTTGCCATGCTGCAGGGCGGCACTGCTCTGGCTACGGTCATCGCTCAGCCGTTGGGAAGCTTCCTCGGCGGATTGATAGGCTGGCGCGGTGCCTTCTTCATCGTCGTTCCGGTCGGCATCATTGCCTTCGTCTGGCAGATCTTCGCCTTGCCGCGGATGCCCGGCGGTTCGAAGAATGCCGGGAGCGGTCCGCTCGGGTTGCTGCGAAACCGCATCTTTGCCATCAGCATGGCCGCCATGTCCTTGTTCTTCATGGGCCAGTTCGCACTATCGACCTATCTTCGGCCGGTCCTTGGGGAGGTGACGAGGCTCGATGTGAACGAGCTGTCGGTCGTTCTCCTCGGCATCGGCCTGTTCGGCCTGCTAGGCACCTCCTTGATCGGCTTCCTGCTGCGAGCGCATCTGGATGCCGTCCTCGCCGGATTCCCGGCGGCGCTCACTGCGATCGCTCTGCTGCTGATCCCGTTCGCACCTTCGGGTATTGCGGTTGCCGCACTCCTCTGCCTGTTCGGGTTCTTTGCCACGCCCATTCCGGTTGCCTGGAACACATGGATGACCCGCGCCATCCCGGACAAACTCGAGGCTGGCGGCGGGCTGCTGGTGGCGCTGATCCAGGCGGCAATCACCACCGGTGCCTTCACAGGCGGGCTCCTGTTCGACGGCATCGGCTGGTGGAGCCCATTCGCCTACAGCGGCGTTCTGTTTCTGGCGGCCGCCATCATTCCGTTCACCGCAAGACGGACCGAGTGACCTGGGACAGATGTCCAGGCCGGGATCAGCCCGCGACGTGCAACATGCGCCTTTATTCAGGCTGTGGTCGATATCAGCTATGACTGCAAAATATGCCTGCGGGTCAGCTCCTTGAGCATATCGACGTCGCGCCTCTCTATTGCGTCGATCATCTGCTGGTGCTCGCGGCCGGACTGCTCGATACGAGCTCGGGTGCGCCATTGTGACACCGGTGCCGATGAGGTACGTTGCCGGATTTCGGTGATGAGCTCGACAAGCTCCTGATTTCCTGCAAGTACCAGCAGGTACCGGTGAAAAGCGAGGTTGGCTTCGTAAAGTTCGAGCATGGTGCCGTTGAGCACCAGATCGTCGAAGCGCGAAGCCAGCCTACGCAAATTGGCAATATCCGCATCGCCGGCATTGGCGACGATACGATCGCTGATCGCCACTTCGAGGATCACGCGGATATCGCTTACTTCCTGAGCGCGGCGCCCGTCCTGCTCGTGCACGTGATAGCCGCGATTGGGAATGTGCTCGACAAGCCGCTTCTGCACGAGGCGGTCGAGCGCCCGCCGCACCTGCGGCCTCGTACAACTGTACCGACGCTCCAGATCGATCTGCTTCAGCCATGTTCCTGGTGGGAGCCTGCCCGCGAGGATGTCCTGGAGAATGAGCTCGGTCACGTCGGGCATATCTTCGTGCGACGGCGCTGCCGCCTCAGCTTCCAGCGAGTTCATGCAGCTCTCCCACACCTTTCCAAGTTGGCGATGACTATCATAGGTCCGCATTTTTCAACAACGACGCTCGTCATTGTTGCTGAAAAAATATTCATGCTCATCTCTTGCGCATCCGTTCTTATTGGCACATAAATTGGTACCAATTTAGTATCCATTATACGAGGCGGATGGCAAGTCCATGCAAAATTCCGATGCGGTCTGGGACATCGTCGAAAAGAAAAGCGCCGAATTCTTCGCGCTCAGTGATCGGATCTGGGACATTCCGGAAACGAACTACCTGGAATACAGATCCGCAGAAGAACATGCCGAGATGCTGGAACGTCAGGGGTTCCGCGTCGAGCGCGGCATCGCCGGCCTGCCGACGGCTGTCATGGGCGAGGCGGGCGAGGATGGCCCGGTCATCGCGATCCTCGGCGAGTTCGATGCACTGCCCGGATTGAGCCAGGAGGCCGGTGTCGCGGAAGAGCGGCCGCTGATCGACGGCGGCAATGGTCATGGCTGCGGCCATAACATGCTGGGCGCCGGCTCGATGCTTGCCGCGGCTGCGGTCAAGGATTTCCTCGCGGAAAACGGCCTGAAGGGCAGGGTGCGCTATTACGGCTGCCCGGCCGAGGAGGGTGGCTCCTCCAAGGGCTTCATGGTTCGCGCCGGCGTTTTCGACGATGTCGATATCGCGATCTCCTGGCATCCAGCGGCCTTTGCCGGCGTCAACAATCCCATTTCGCTTGCCTGCAACGAGATCAATTTCCACTTTTTCGGCCGTGCCTCGCACGCGTCGGCAACGCCTCATCTTGGCCGCAGCGCGCTGGATGCGGTCGAGCTGATGAATGTCGGCGTCAACTACATGCGCGAGCACATGCCGTCGACGGCGCGCATCCACTATGCCGTCACCGATGCCGGCGGTGCGGCCCCCAATGTCGTGCAGGCGCGCGCCACCGTGCGTTATCTCGTGCGGGCACGGACCCTGCCGGAACTCCTTTCGCTGGTCGCCCGCGTTAAGAAGGTTGCCGAGGGTGCCGCCTTGATGACGGAGACGACGGTTCGCAGCGAGATCATCAGCGGCGACGCCAATCTCGTCGGCAATACACCGCTCGAGGAATGCATGTTCGCGCAGCTGGATCGGCTCGGGCCGCCCGTGTTTGACGACGCGGATCGCGAGACCGCGCTGAAATTTCAGCAGACCTTCAGCGCAGAGGATATTGCCGCTTCCTACGGCCGGTTTGCGCTGAAGCCGAAGAAGGGCCAGGCGCTCTGCGAGGAAATCTTTCCGTTGAACGCCGGCGACGGCACGCTGGTCGGTTCGACCGATGTCGGAACGGTCAGCTGGGTCGTCCCGACCGTGCAGATGCGCGGCGCCACCTATGCGATCGGCACGCCCGGCCACTCCTGGCAGCTCGTCGCGCAGGGCAAGCTGCCTGCCGCTCATAAGGGTACCGAACATGCCGCCAAGGTGATGGCGAGCACGGCCGCCGAACTCATCCGCAATCCCGCGCTCATCGCGGCCGCCAAGGAAGATCACAAGGCACGACTCGAAGGCACGCCCTTCGTCAATCCGATCCCGGACGATGTCGAGCCGCCGCTGCCGGAGAAGGCCAATGGCTGAGGCCGGTCTGAAGCCCGATCGAGCGCGCTTGATGGCGCATATCGGCGAGTTCGCGCGCCGGGTAAAGCTGTCGGGGACGGCCGAGGAGCTGGAGAGTTTCCGCTATCTCCAGGCTGAGATGGACGGCTTTGGCTATCGCACGCAGCTTCTGACGCATGATGCCTTCATCAGTCTGCCAGGCGCCGCCACGGTTGGGATCGATGGCGGGAGCCTTCGTTGCATCACGCATTCCATGTCGGTCTCGACTTCAGCTGCGGGGGTAACCGGCAATCTCATCCATGTAGGCGAGGGAACCGAAGCCGATTTCGCGGGCAAGGATGTTGCGGGCAAGATCGTTCTGGTCGATGGTATCGCCACCGAAGAAGTGGCCGCTCTTGCGAGTGCTTTCGGGGCGCTCGGCGAACTTCACATCAGCCCGAACGAGCATCTCTACGAGATGTGCGTCTCGCCGGTCTGGGGCAGCCCATCGCAACACACGCGCGATAGGCTGCCGACGACGGTCATCTGCTCGATCGCGAGGGGTGATGGCGACCGCCTGCGCGACAGGCTTGCGCGCGGAGAGGCGGTGACTGCAACGCTATGCGCGGACGTCGATACGGGTTGGCGCAAGACGCCGCTGCTTGTTGCCGAGCTTCAACCGAAAGGCGACGATGCGCCTTTTGTCCTGTTTTCCGGCCATCACGATACCTGGCATTTCGGGGTCATGGACAATGGCGGCGCCAACGCGACGATGCTCGAGGCGGCGCGCCTGCTCGCGCTTCGTGCCTCAGAATGGCGCCGGGGCTTGCGGATATGCTTCTGGTCCGGTCATTCCCATGGCCGCTATTCCGGCTCTGCCTGGTACGCGGACGAGTATTTCGACGAGCTCGATCGCCGCTGCGCCGTCCATGTCAATGTCGATTCCACCGGCGGCGAAGGCGCGACCGTCCTCACCAATTCCGGTGTGATCGACGAGCTCAGGCCTTTGGCTGCAGATGTGATCGAGCGCGTGACCGGACAGAAACACGCCGGCAGGCGTCATGGCCGCGCTGCGGATCAGTCCTTCTGGGGCATTGGTATTCCCTCGATGTTCGGCAGCCTCAGCCATCAGCCGCCAGGGCCTGTCAAAATGCTGACGGCGCTCGGATGGTGGTGGCATACGCCGCACGACACCGCCGAACATATCGATCCGGACAATCTTTGCCGGGATACGGCCATTGTTCTCGAGGTTCTCTGGCGGCTGCTGACTTTGCCCGTCCTGCCGCTGGATTACACCCAATATGCCGCCTCCCTCGACGAGCAGGTCGGGCAATTGCAGGCAGCGCTTGCCGGTCGTCTCGATATCTCCGGCCTAGCCCAGGCTGTCGAAGACTTGCGCGTCAACGCAAATTCGCTTCAGCAGGTGAGGGATCCCACGCCGGAAAGAGCGGCGCGGATCGGTGCTTCGCTGATGCGCGCAGGGCGGCATCTGGTGCCGCTGAACTATACGAGCGGTGAACGCTTCCATCCCGACTCCGCGCTGCCGCACGTCGCCTGGCCATCTCTGGAGGGGCTGCGCGCGCTAGCGAGACTGGATGAGGGCTCGCCGGATACCGCCTTTTACGTCGTTCACGCGCGTCAGACGAGAAATCGCATCGCTCACGCGCTGCGGGAGGCCAATGCCGCCCTGCGAGCGGCTCTGGAGAACTGACGCCGAGAATACCGGATCTGAGAAAAGGCCGCTTAAGCGGCCGAAAAGGGGAACGAACATGAAAAACAGAAAAATGCTTGCCATCGTATTCGGCATGATTGCCTTCCTTGCTCCGCTGACCGCCGGCGCTAAGGATTGGACCCAGGTGAAGGTCGGCATCGAAGGCGCATTCCCGCCGTGGAACCTGATGGATTCGAGCGGCAAGCTTGCCGGCTTCGACGTCGATCTCATCAACGATCTCTGCAAGCGCGCCAAGGTCGATTGCGAGCTGATCGCCGGCGAATGGAACGCGATGATCCCAAGCCTCAACGCCGGCAAATTTGATCTTGTGATGACGCTCGGCATCAACGAGAAGCGCAAACAGGTGGTCGATTTTACCGTGCCCTATGCGAGCGGTGTCGCGAGCTTCCTGCTCGTGAAAGATGGATCGGTTTCACCCTTGCCGATGACGGGTGAGCGGCTCAATCTCAACGACAAGGCGAAGGCGGATCCGGTGATGGCGGAGATCGGCAAGGCTTTGAAGGGCAAAACGGTCGGCGTCGTCCAGTCGACCAGCCAGGAGCAGTTGATCAATTCCTATTTCGGATCCGATGTGACGGTGCGCGCCTATAAAAACTCCGGAGAGCGAGATCTTGATCTGAAGGCAGGCCGCATCGATGCCGGCTTCGATAGCGGCGTCTACGAAACCTCCGTGCTTGGTAAGCCGGGCAACGACGATCTGATGATGTCCGGTCCCCTGGTGAAGGGGGCGATGCTGGCAACGGAGGTCGCTCTCGGCATGCGCAAGGGCGAGACCGATCTAAAGGCGAAATTCGACGATGCCATCAAGCAGGCGGCCAAGGATGGCACAATCAAGCAGCTCTCGGAAAAATGGAGCAAGATCGACCTGACGCCGACCTTCGAGGCCAATTGAGCGCGTCCCACATCCATCGTTCCTGGCCGAGGCTAAGACCATGACTTCCCTTGCCCACATCCATTCTTTCAGGTCAAGCGCATGAACCAGCCAACCCTATTCGAGCTTGCTGGCTTCGGTCCGGATGGCTGGGGTCATGCTCTCCTGGCCGGCGCCTGGATGACCATTCTTGTCGCAATTGTCGGCTATGCAGTCGGCGCCTGCATCGGAACGCTCGGCGCGTGGGGCAAGATCGCCGGCAATCGGTTTGCCCGCGCCACGGCGGACGCCTATACGACGGTTCTTCGCGGCATCCCCGATCTGCTGGTCATCTATCTCTTTTACTTCGGCGGCAGTGCGGTCATCACGACCATCGGCAAGATGTTCGGAGCGGAGGGCTTCCTCGGTTTTCCAGGTTTCCTGGCTGGTTCCCTTGCTGTCGGCGTCACGTCCGGTGCGCAGTTCACCGAAGTGCTGCGCGGCGGGTTCAAGGCCGTGCATCCTGGTGAGATCGAGGCCGCCATCGCCTGCGGAATGCCGCGCTGGCTGCGCCTGCGCCGGATCATCGCGCCGCTGACCTTGCGTCATGCGCTGCCGGGGCTCGGTAATGTCTGGCAGGTCGTCCTCAAGGAGTCGGCGCTGGTCTCGATCACCGGCGTCGCCGAATTGCTGCGTCAGGCGCAGGTCGGCGCGGGCTCCACGGGACTGCCGTTCGATTTCTACCTGATAGCAGGGGTGATCTATCTGATGATCTCGACCCTATCCAGCCTGATCATCCAGCAGGCAGAGCGCCATCTGTCGCGCGGTGTGAGGAAACGCTGATGGATTGGCAATTCCTTGAAGAGACTTTCGTGAGCCTTGTCGCGGCGATCCCGTTGACGATCGAACTTGCGGTGACGTCGATCTGCCTCGGTGCTATCCTCGCATTGCTTCTGGCGCTTGCGCGTCTGTCGGGCGTCACCGTCCTCGACTGGTTTGCCCGGCTCTACGTTTTCGTCTTTCGCGGCACGCCGTTGCTCGTCCAGATCTTCCTGATCTACTACGGTCTCGGCCAGTTTCCTGCCATCCGCCACAGCATTCTCTGGCCGTTCCTGCGCGATCCCTATTGGTGCGCCGTCCTGGCGCTGACACTGAATACCGCGGCCTACGCCAGCGAAATCATCCGCGGCGGTCTGCTCTCGGTGCCGCATGGGCAGGTGGAGGCTGCGCGAGCCTGCGGCATGCATCGTCTCATGATGTTCCGGCGCATCATCCTGCCGCTTGCCATCCGCCAGGCGCTGCCAGGCTATGGCAACGAGATGATCTCGATGGTGAAGGCGACATCGCTTGCCTCGATCATCACGCTGATGGAAGTCACGGGCGTTGCGGCGAAGATCATTTCGGAGACCTATCGCGCCATCGAGGTCTTCGTCGTCTCAGGCGCCATCTACCTGGCGATCAACTTCGTGCTGACGCGCCTCATCCAGTTTGCCGAATACCGGCTGAGCCCGCATCTGCGCCCGCCCGTGCCGGTGATGCGCGATACCGCCGCTGCGGCGGCCCCTGTAGGAGATCCACAATGACCGTCATGCCAATCGCACTCAGCGTGCGCGACATGCATAAGAGCTTTGGGCCGGTCGAAGTGCTCAAGGGTATCTCGCTCGATGCGCTGGAAGGCGATGTCGTCTCGATTCTCGGCTCGTCAGGCTCTGGAAAATCGACATTCCTGCGATGCATAAATTTGCTGGAGACGCCCGATTCCGGTGAAGTGACCGTGGCGGGCGAAACGATCCGCATGCAGCGCACAGCCCGTGGCATCCATCGCCCGTCTGATGGAAGGCAGGTTGATCGCATCCGTTCCCAGCTCGGCATGGTGTTTCAGAGCTTCAATCTCTGGTCCCACAAGACGGTGCTGGAGAACGTGATCGAAGCGCCCGTCTACGTCCAGGGCCGTTCGCGCGCCGAATGCGTCGAGGAAGCGGAAGCGCTGCTCGCCAAGGTCGGTATCGCCGACAAGCGCAATTTCTATCCGGCTCATCTTTCGGGGGGACAGCAACAGCGCGCGGCCATCGCGCGTGCGCTCGCCATGCATCCGAAGGTCATGCTGTTCGATGAACCGACATCGGCGCTCGACCCCGAGCTTGTGGGCGAGGTTCTGAGGGTCATGCGTGCGCTCGCCGAGGAGGGACGCACCATGCTCGTCGTTACGCATGAGATGGGCTTTGCGCGCGATGTCTCGAGCCGCGTCATCTTCCTGCACAAGGGCGTCGTCGAGGAAGACGGCAAGCCGCAGGATGTCTTTGCCGGTTCACGGTCCGAACGCTTTCGCCAGTTCATCAGCCAATAATTTCAAGCTCAATTACAATGGGGAACTCGATCATGAAATACCTGACCGGACTTCTGACTGCGATCATGATGGTCGCCACCCTCGCGACGGCGAGCGTCGTGCACGCGGAGGACAAAAAGTGGACGCATATCACCATCGCGACCGAAGGCGCCTTTCGCCCATGGAATTTCACCAAGGCGGACGGCAGCCTGGACGGATATGAGATCGAACTGATCAAATATCTTTGCGATCACATGAAAGTCGAATGCACGACCGTCATCCAGCCCTTCGACGGCATGATCCCGGCGCTCAATGCAGGTAAATTCGACGCGATCATTTCCGGCATGTCGGCAACCGCAAAGCGGGAGGAAGTCATTGCCTTCAGCGATTCCTACGGCACGACCGGCCAGACTTTCGCAACGCTGAAGGATTCCTCGCTTGTCGATCTTCCCATGAAGGGCCAGGTGTTTTCTTTGGCAACCGATGAAGCCGGCGCGGTCAAGGCGCTGAAGGAACTCGAACCGATGCTCAAGGGCAAGACGATCGGGGTGCAGACGGCATCGATCGCGGCAACCTTCCTTGATAAGTATCTGAAGGGCGTTGCCGATATTCGCGAATATAAGACGACCGAGCAGCACGACCTCGACCTGAAGGCCGGCCGTGTCGATCTCATCATGGCGTCCATGGCCTATCTGTCGACGGCGGCGGCAAAGCCCGGCAATGAGGACATGACCGTGACCGGACCGCGTTTCCAGGGCGGCCTTCTCGGCCGCGGCAGTTCCGTCGGCCTGCGCAAGGACGACACCCAGCTGAAGGCGATGTTCAACGATGCGATTGCAGCGGCGAAAGCCGACGGCACGATCGCAAAGCTGTCTCAGAAATGGTTCGGCTTCGACGTGACCCCGAAGTAAATCCGGAACGAAGATAAACCGAAGGCTTCGTTGCACGGCCTTTGATCGTGCCGGGCAAGGGCGGAAAATGCTCTGCTTCCTTGTAAAATATTCTTCTTGCGACGAAGCCATGCTCCGCGGCCTGCGAGGTCGCGGAGTTGCGCGATTCCAATCGATGCCGACAATCTGAAATCATTGCGCCACGAGTCTGGCGACCAGATGGGGTGGCTCAGCGAGACGCTGGATATCGATGCAAGCGTTCGTGCTTGAGCACCCCCCATGACTGGCTCTTGCCGTGCATGACGCTCGCCGTGCATCATGGCGGCGCAGGAACCACGGCCGCCGCCTTCGCCGATCAGTCCACGCTCAGGACGATTTTTCCCTGGACGTGCTCATTTTCCAGGGTTCGTTGCGCGTCGGCGGCCTTATCAAACGGGAAGACCTTGTGGAGGAGGACTTTGACTTGCCCTTGCTCTATCAGATCAGCGATTTCATGAAGCTGGTCCGCATTCGGCTTGGCCATATAGCCGGCAATCCCAATATTATCGGATACGGTGTCTGGGCGTTCCGGCTCGCCGAGCGTCGAGACCAGAATTCCTCCGTTCTTGACAACTCCGAACGAACGTTTTTGCGTTTCACCCCCGACAAGATCGAAAACCATATCGACCGGATCAAGCGCCTCCTCGAAACGTTCGGACTTGTAGTCGATGACCTGATCCGCCCCAAGGCGCCGGGCAAGATCGATGTCCAGCCCTGACACAGTCGTTGCAACCCAGGCTCCCTTGGCCTTTGCGAATTGGATCGCGAAATGGCCGACGCCTCCACCCCCTCCATGGATCAAAACCCGCTGACCGCTTCGAAGGCGGCCATGATCAAACAATCCCTGCCATGCGGTCATGGCGGCGAGCGGAATGGCTGCGGCCTCCTCGAAACTGATCGAGGATGGCATTTTCGTGAGCAACGCAGCCGGAACGGCGACATATTCCTCGTAGCCGCCACGCTTCATGTCGAGGAACGCGATTACACGATCGCCGCTGGCAAAGCCGGTTGCCTCGCGACCAAGTGCCTCGACGGTGCCCGCAAGATCGCGTCCGGGAACGATCGGCAGATCACTTTGCTTGACGGCGGGATAGCCGCCCTTGCGGATCTTCCAGTCGACCGGATTGACACTTGCTGCCGCGACCTTGACCAAAACCTCGTTTTCACTGGGGGAGGGGCGTTCGATCTGATCAAGCCGCAATACATCCGCATCGCCGAATTCATGCATTCTAATGGCCATCATCTTGGGCATGTTAAACCGCCTTTCCGGGAATTATGGATTCGCAGCGGCATAAGCCAGCCTTCGGCATCACGACCGATTGAGGAACTTATTGAAGCGACTTTCGCGACCATCCTCCGTCTCTTCCTGATAGAGGAACGCCAACTTATTCTCGTCGAAGATCCGGAAGAATTCGTCCCAGCCGATTTCTTCGAAATTTTGCTCGGGCTCACCAAAATCGATCCGCAAGAGGCTGCCATTTCCGCCGGCGCTTTTCACACGTGATGGACGTCCGTCTCTTGCTTCCACCCATTGACGGATTGTTTCGTGGTCTGTCGTTGTTTTTGATGCAGACATGGCGTCATTCCTTCGATGATTTCTGGTTCAGGTCTGCGAATGCGCTCCACCGGGTCTGGAGATTTCCGCGAGCGCGGGGCCGGCGGACCCATCGGCCATGGAAACGGCGAGATCTCCGAGCGAGAGTATGCCGACCAGCCGCTTGTCACGGTTGAGCACCGGCAGCCGCCGCACCTGAATGTTCCCCAGGTTTGTCATCACGTCGTCGACATCGTCATCCTCGAAGCAGTATTTGACTTCTGCCGACATCACGTCACCGATCCTGGTGTCGGGTCCCTTGCCGCGTGCGACTGCACGTACTGCAATGTCGCGATCCGTGATCATGCCCACGAGCTTGTCGTTTTCGGCAACAGGAAGAACGCCGGCATCGAGATCGGCCATCATGACCGCGGCGTCGCGAATGGAATGGTTGGGATTTGCGACGCGCACGTCGCGCGTCATTGCTGCGTTCACTTGCATGTCTCTGTCCTCCTTGAAAGAAAGACCCCAACTCGCGTGGGCATCCAGAGTTCCTTCATCGGAATAAAAGCAGCTGAAAAACGCATCGCCGACCACCAAAGCGGAGCTTTCGGCCATGCCTCCTGAGCTTGCGCCAATATCCTAGATGTGCGGTTCCGGGCGGATGAGGCATTTGCCCTGTCGATTTCAATTGAAGTCGAAAGCTGAAAATCCGGCACTCGATTTTGATACAGGACTTCGGATGACCAGGAGGGGTTGTGAAAATGCCGCTCTTTGGCACATCGACTGACCGCAACGCCGTGTTTCGTGGCCTCGTGGAAGCAGCAACATAACCCGAGCGCCTCTCGCTGACCTCGACCCGGCCCAAGCCGTAAGCTCAACCGCAATGCCATAGCGTCTACATAATTCTTGCTGGCGGAGTAGGAGCATACGTAGCGCTACTTCCTTTGGTCATGACGCGGCCCAGTTTGCCGAATTGAGCCGCAGGGATGGACAGGCCTAATATTTCCGCATGAAGAAACTCCAGATGACTTTGGTCCAGATGCTCCTCACGATGGTCGGATTGCTGGCCACCGTAGCGCTCGCCATGGGCATCCCGGATGTCCCGTCGGGAACAAGTCATCACGAGCTTTACCAGGTAATGGCGATATCCGCCGCGCCGTGTAATTTGCAGGATTGTGGCCAGGCTGACCGCAGCGACGGAAGCAAACAGACGCATCATCACAAATGCCGCAAAACCGTCGCCTGTTCTGTCTTCGGCATCATCACTTCGCCGCTCCAGGTCACAGGTCCTGAGATCGTACGGACATTCCTCGTACGGTATTGGCCGCCACTGTCTTCTTCCGATCCCCAAGATCTTCTTCGTCCTCCAAAACGCCTTCTTGCCTAACTCCGCCAGGCGTCTCTGCATTCGGCAGGACAAGTCGTTCCTACCACGA
This sequence comes from Rhizobium centroccidentale, assembly GCF_030182565.1. Taxonomy (NCBI): domain Bacteria; kingdom Pseudomonadati; phylum Pseudomonadota; class Alphaproteobacteria; order Hyphomicrobiales; family Rhizobiaceae; genus Rhizobium; species Rhizobium centroccidentale. The sequence continues at coordinate 187,168 of NZ_JAQJCG010000001.1, forward strand.
AACGCGAAGCTCAAAGCCGGTCGACACATCTGCGACAAAGGCCGCCGAAAATAATCACGTCTCAGGACGTGGATCTCGGCAAGCTTCACGTGAGGTCAGCCCGGCGGTTCGCAAGTTGCCCTAAACCAATTCGAGTCCTTATTGCCCGCCCGATCTCCGCAGGAGCCGGCGGCATGTTCGAAGGAGTTATCGATGTCGACCACCATGACCGGTCTAAACACCCTACGTCAGACCCCTCGTCGCCTTTGTCGCGTGTTCTGGGAGTCCATTCCAAGTCCATTACGGCGAACGCCGTTCATGTTCCGTACCGGACGATACATCTACCGCAGATTCACCAAGAACACCGCACGGTTTCAGTCCCACTATACCCATTTCATGCGCAACCCACCGCTGCTGTCCGTGATCGGAATGCTCACGTCCGGATATCCGCGCAATGGCGATGTCAAGGTCGCGTCGATCGGCTGCAGCACGGGAGCCGAACTGTACTCGGTCCTCTATGCGATCAAGAAGGCCCGGAGTGATCTATATGTCACAGCGCATGGCGCAGACATATCCGGCGTAGTCGTGGAGGTTGCGAAGCGGGGCGTTTACTTTCCGAATGTTCCGGCCGCTGAAGGAAGCTCCTACGCCGCGGGCAGAGCGGAAGTCGCAAGCGCCGACCTGCCGTCGCTCGTCGAGATTCTGCAGCCTCTTCCAGATGGATCCTTACAGGTGAGGGACTGGCTCAGACGTGACATTACCTGGCTCACGGCCGATGCTACGGATGTCGAATTGCTGGACCTTGTTGGACGGCAGGACTTCCTGTTGGCGAATAATTTCATGGGACCCATGGACGACCTCATGGCTGAACGGTGCCTGCGCAACGTGATGAGGCTGGTCGCTCCGGGCGGATATCTGATCGTCGACGGAATCGATCTCGACGTCAAAACCAAAGTATTGAAGACATCTGGCTTCCGGCCCGTGGTGACCCGGCAGTACGAGATATGGGCGTCTGAGGCATGGAAGAATGGCTGGCCATGGCTTCGCTGGGCGCGGGAGCCTCTGGATCGCAGCGCGCCTGACTGGGCTTGGCGATATTCGGTCATCTTTCACCTTGCAACCGATAGCGCGTAGATCGGCTCATGGTGGCCGCCGAAGTCTGCCCATCGGGCAGACCGAAACCAGTGATCTGCCAGTATGGAACGTTGACGATGCTTTCACCTGTCGAAGATGCCAAACCCCGGGAACACCTGGAGCGACCGCTATCGGTCGGAGCTGGCCAACGTCAGTTCAAGCCGGCGATCGTATCCGGCGGAGTTTGGATCGTCACCGCGAAGATTGTTTCGCAGCTTTCCCAGGTCGCGATGTTCTTCGTTGCTGCGCGCCTGCTGAGCCCGGCGGAGTTCGGGCTCTTCGCATTCTTTTCCGCCATTGCCATGCTGCTCGTGGTCGTGGCGGAGGGCGGGTGGGCGGAATTCATGATGAAAGCCGGCGATGAGGACGATTGCTTTGATCAAGTCACCACCATCTCGCTTTTTAGCGGCTGTTTATTCACCGCCGTCGGCGTGGTTGCCACCGCCGTCTTCTACTGCTTCACGGGCGACGAAAAACAGAGTGCGCTTCTTGCCCTGTTCAGCTGCTGGATGTTGCCTGCGGCATTGACCGCGGCTTTCGATGGAACACTTGTCGTCTCCGGCCGCCTGCGTCAACGTGCGATCGTCAGGATTGTGGGAGAAACGTCTGGCCTGATCGCCGCAATGGTGTTGCTCCATCTTCATGCGCATGCATCGGCGCTGGCGGCAGCCAAGGTAATTTGCCAGCTCGTTCTCCTTATAGGATCGGTGCGGGCCACGAGGCGGCTGCCGCGTCTGCGCGTGACGAAGCCAGTTCTTGCCGAGGTCATGGCGTTTTCGCGCCAGATCGTCGGCAATCGTCTCGTCGCGTTTCTCGGCTCGTATTCGGGCACGCTCGTCGTCGGAAGTTTTCTCGGAATAGCGGACGCCGGTTTCTATCGTGCTGCCGAGCGTATCGTCGCCGTTGTTTCGGAATTGCTGGGAGAGCCGGCAAGGTCGTTGAGCTGGGTTGTTTTCCGGCGCGCGCATCTGCAGCCTGGCGCGCCAGCTCGATCGGTCGGCCATGCCGGCATCCGGTTCCTACTCGTTCTCCTCGCCATCGCCGCGCCCATGTATCTCGGACTGGCGCAGGTATCCGACGCTGTCGTGCGGCTGACGCTCGGCGAGGTATGGATACCTGCAGCTTCCATAATCCCCTTCCTTTGTCTGCGGCAATTGCTGCTTTCGCCAGGTTACATCAATGAAGCGTCGCTGTCTGTGGTTGGTCACATTCGGTACCGGCTCCCCGTAACACTGTTGAACGTCATCGTTTCGCTTGTGGCAATTATCGCAGCCGCCCGGTTCGGACTGTGGGAATTGGCGATCGTGCAATGCTTCACAGCGGCGTTCGCGCTGGCGACCTGCATTGGATTGCAGTCAAAGTTCGTGGGTGTGAACTGGCTGGAAATTGCGCGGGGAGTCGTCCTGTTGATCATGCCGGCGAGCATCATGATGGTCGCGGCCGTGGGACTGGTCCGGCAGTATTTTTCCGAGGACTTGTCCTGGCGGCCCGTTCTTGTCCTTCAGATCGGCGCAGGCGTTCTGGCCTATGCCGCCGGACTGATGGTCGCGGTTGGACTAGGCACGCGTCTACGCTGGCTGACGTTGAAATAGAGGGAACGCCGAGGACCATGCGTCACATCGAGCCTCTCCGATTCTCACCCGACGCCGCAGTCTAAGGCAGTTCTCACGGCGTTGATCCTCACTGGACAATTTTCCACCTGTGGGCCTGGTAATGGTCGCTTCGGTCGGCAACACGCTGTGAGGTATGGTAGGTGGTCGCTGCTTCAGTCCCGGATGCCGATCTTCGGAGACCCTCGACGGTGCTCGCAGCTGTTTTGCGAGAGCGGTTGCTGCCGCTCGCGCTTCTCGTTTTCGTGGCCAAGACCGGGCGCTCCGTTGTCCCGCGAACGGCTTGCGGATTTCCTCCAACAGCGGGATCTCAGGCGGCGGTCGTTAGCGCAACCGCGAAGTCGCGATAGCTGTGCAGTGGACGAGCCAAAATCGCGGTCAGCCGTTCGATGTCGCCGGTCTCGGGGATCATGCCGTCGCTGACGTAGCGTTCCGCCATCAGGCGCATCTCAAAGTAACGGTCTGCAAGCGTGGCCAGATATTTCAGCATCGACAATCCTTATCATGGATGCATTTTTAGGCGCTATGCATTCCGCCAACTTCAGATTGATGTAGCGCCGATTTCCGCAACGAAGATTAGGGATTTTGCGGTGAAGGTATGGGTTAACCAATCTCGTCAGGAATAAAGCCACCGGTCTGATGTTTCCACAGACGGGCAAAGAGACCATCTTTTCCCACCAGTTCGTCTGGCCCGCCTTCTTCCACGATACGTCCCCGATCGAGGACTACGATCCGATCCATCTTCGCAATCGTGGAGAGGCGATGTGCGATCGCGATCACGGTCTTTCCCTCCATCACGAGGTTCAGCCTTTCCTGGATCGCGGCCTCGGATTCGCTGTCCAGCGCCGAGGTCGCTTCATCGAGCACCAGGATCGGTGCATCCTTCAGGAGCACGCGGGCTATGGCCACCCGCTGGCGCTGACCGCCCGACAATTTTATGCCTCGATCGCCGACGAAGGCGTCATAGCCTTTGCGGCCCTCGCTGTCGGCGAGGTCGGCGATGAAGCCATCGGCGCTCGCCATCTTCGCCACCCTTTCGACCTCTTCCTGCGTCGCCTCCGGTCGCCCATAGCGGATATTGTCACCGACGGAACGGTGCAGCAACGCGACATCCTGGGCGATGACGCCGATCGCGCGGCGAAGGCTTGCTTGCGTCACCGCCCGAATATCCTGCCCGTCGATCCGGATTACGCCGTCGTTGATATCGTAGAAGCGCAGGAGCAGATTGGCGAGCGTCGTCTTGCCGGCGCCTGAGACGCCGACAAGACCGACCTTTTCACCCGGCCGCACGGTCAGCGAAAGATCATCGATGATGGGCTTGCCAGATTTGTAGGCGAAACGAACGTTCTCGAAGCGGATTTCGCCAGTCGGGACGACAAGGTCCTTTGCGTCCGGCCCGTCGGTGATGGTGGGTGGGGTCGTCATGACCGGCATCGCGTCCTTGATCGTGCCGATCGCCTGGAAGATTTGCTGGCCCATCTGCAGGAAAGTAAACGTGTGACCGGAGAAGCGGTTGAGAACATAAACGGCGGCCGTGAATTCGCCGATCGTGACGAAGCCATCCACGAGCCCGGTAAAGCCGATCGACAGGATTGCTAGCCAGTGCATCATGTTGAGGACGACGACGATGACCTCAGCGGTACGGTAGATGCGCTGTTCGCTCTGCTGCGCTTCGATCGCCTTGTCGATTATGCCTCTGATAGCGCCGGCCTCGCTGTCTTCCGCGGCGAATTGTTTGACCATCTGCATATTGGCGTAAAGATCGGTGACAGCACCGGAAATCAGGCTGCGACGTTTGGCCGAGCGGCGAGAGCGTTCAGTGAAGACGGGCGCCAGCCTGATGGCGAGAAGCACGTTGAGCGTGATCCAAATGATGGACGGAAGGGCAAGCTGCCAGGAGAGCGCGCCCAGAAGAATGACGGAGCCGATCATCTGCATGATAAAGCGCGGAATGGATTGGAAGGCTGAAATGACCTGCTGCTGCACGGCTGAAGCCACCTGCTGCAGGCGCGAGGCGACCTGGCCGGCATAGAGATCATGGAAGAAGGCGAGGTCCTGCCGCTCCACCGCCCTGTGCCCTTGCCATTGAATAGCGGCCGGCATGCCGATGCCAAGCGTATGCGAGTTGAGCGTATTGACGAGGAAGGAGCCGATCGGGATGCAGGGGAAAAGCATCACGCCGAGGAAGATCAGCAGCATCCGGTCGTTGTGCAGGAAAGCGGCAGCGCCCTGTTGCGTGACCCCGTCAACAATGACGGACAGGCCCCAAACGATGGTCAGGCTCATGACTTCAATCGCCATGGTGCAAAGGGCGAGCGTGACCAGGATGCCACGAAACATCAGGACGAAGTGAAGAAGAACGGCCCATGGCCCGTTTGACGGCAGCGGCCGGTAGGGAATGTCGAGCGGCCGGATCAGGCCTTCGAAGGGGCGGTAGATCACATCTGAAATCGACATGGGTGCTCGAACTCTAAATGGAAGACGGGCGAGGACTCAACTAACGGAATAGGATCACCTTCCGCCTACAACATCAATTAGAACATCTCAGTAAATGTCAGGAGTTCCGCGACAGCATGATTGGCGAATTGCTGCTTAAGCATCGGCCAAGCACCAGCGCGGAAGCGCGAACCCGACAAGGGCTCTGCGGATAGCGACACCTCTATCCTTGATAAGCGAAGGGATCGTCGCACGGGCGAAGGGCCTCAGACGCTGTTCGCTTATTTGGAGGCGGCCTCTGTCATTCGTGTGCGCTCGCCAGAGGCAAAACGCCAGAAGGTCAGGCTCGCCGCCAGCGAACCCGCCAGATAGGCTTCGAACGGCGGCTGTCCCCGCGAAGCCTGAAGTAACTGCGGCAGATGCCCATGAAGTTCCCAATAAACCGAGATCGCTAGCGCAACGCCGGCAAACATATAATAGTAGAAGCCAGCCATCAGGAACTCGCCGATTGCGATCAGAACACTCGCCGGCACGATCGTGAAAAAGAAAAAGAACACGCAAAGCATAACAGGCCCGAATAAGGCCATCTCGAGGTTCTGCCAGATCGATTGTTGTCGCAGGGCGGCAGCTTCAGGCACCATAAACTCGCAATAGAACAGGAACATCGCCGCGCCAACATAGTAGGCATAAAGGAATGCGCGGGTAAGCGTCACCATCCGCATTGGCCCTGTTTCTGTGCAGATCTTTTCTTCGCTCATGTAGTTCCGTCCAATGCCGTCTCCCGGCAGCGCATACCGGCAGAATTAAAACACTTCCGGCTGGCTGACCAGCGCACTCTCATTGGTGACGTTAGTCGATCCATAGGGCTCGCGGGATGCGACGATCAACTTATCATCCGGCAATGGCTCTTCATCGAAGCCGGCAATATCAATGGCATCGCAGACATCGCGCTTGCCGGTATAGGCTTGGAGCCCGATGATGGTGTAGCCTCCGGTGTTGAAGATGGGACCTTACTTGAGGAAGTGCACATGGCTGATGAGGAGACAGTCATAATCGGTGCAGGCCCGGCGGGGTTGGCATGCGCCGCGGCGCTCCGTGCAAGTGGCTGCCGTTCCATCATCCTCGAAGCAACGAACAAGCTTGGCGCGTCCTGGCGGCGGCACTACGATCGTCTTCACCTCCATACTGACAAGAGCCACTCAGCCCTTCCCGGAAGACCGATGCCCGCCGGCTTTCCGAAATATCCGTCGCGGCTGCAGGTCATCGACTACCTCGAAAGCTATGCGCGGGAAAACAACCTTCGAATTCTCACCGACAAGACCGTGGCGCGCGTAGCCAAAAAGACGGATTGGAGTGTCGAGACCACCGACGGCGATGTGTTCGAGGCGAGAGCGGTTATAGTCGCGACCGGTCTGTCGAGGACTCCCATCAGACCGCATTGGGCCGGTCAGAACAATTTTCCAGGAAATATTATTCACTCTTCCGAATACCGGAATGCTTCTGCCCTCGGCGCCGGTCGCATCCTGGTCGTCGGCTTCGGAAACTCGGCAGGAGAGATTGCGCTGGAATGTGCCGAAGCGGGTCTTGACGTCGCCATGTCGGTCCGCGGTCCGGTCAATATCGTACCGAGGGAGATTTTTGGCCTGCCAAGTGCGACGATCGCCATCGCTCAACAACATTTTCCGCACAGAATGGTCGACGCGGTAAACGCGCCCATTCTGCACTTGCGCTACCGCGATATTGAGGAATTCGGTCTGCAGCGCTCCCGGCAAGGTCCTCTGACCACGATGATAGAGCGAGGCCGGACTCCTTTGATCGACATTGGTACCATCGCGAAGATCAGGGATGGTCGGATTAAGGTGTTTCCCGGCATCGAAATGTCGGGCGGCGCCAACGTGTTCTTCGTCAATGACCGATCCGTTGAATTCGATGCGATTGTGCTGGCGACCGGCTATAGACCATCTCTCGAAGCATTTCTGCCGGATTTGGCAGAGCGGTTTTCGAATGCCGGGAAGCCGGCAAGGGACGAGCTTCAGCCGGGAAAGGACAATCTATACTTCTGCGGCTTCAATCCTGCCACCACCGGCCTGCTTCGCCAGATTGGGATCGAGGCATTGCAAATCGCAAAGTCGATTGCGGCAACGACCCGTGCGCAAAGTGTTTCATCTGGGCGGAGTTGAAGTGGCACAAACTAATAAGGTGTCGCCGCTGCGCAGTCCCGCCTCCACAGACTCTCTTTAAATGCGTGGCAATGCCCCTTTGATCGCTTCCGAAAGATGACGGCAGCACCGGCCAGGATGTGAAAAGGCTTCGCACCATACTCGGCCATCAGGCGAGGAGGGTGGAACATTATTCCGCTTTGCCAGTTGATCATGAGGGAAATTAAGGAGGATACGCAAATGCGAAAGATAATTGTTGCCTGTGCGGCCATCGTTATCGGTGCTGGTTTGCCTGCGGCTGCGGTTGCAGAGGAGGTAATCGTCGATGGGCCTACGTATGATCAAGGCTATCGTCATCATCGCCATCACCATCCATATGTGGCGCTAAGCGATCGGGGCATCGCTATCGGATCGGGTCGCGATCGTGACCGTTACGATCGTTATAATGATCGCGGCGGATGCATGACAAGGACCGTCACTCGCACCGATGAAAACGGTGATCAGATCACTAAAACCATCCGGCGCTGCGATTAGCAGCGCCGATACGCGTGCTCTCTGCCAGCTCGCATCTATCCTTATAACGTCCGCGGGTGAGACGGTCGTTGATTAGACTTTGACTGAACCTCTTAAGTGCGCAATGGGCTGGCGAAGACCTCTAGGCCGCGATCCGGACGGCAACTAAACCATCAAGATAGTTCCTCGACTTGACGGGAGAGTACATTGCCAAAGACTGCACGAATTCCTGACGTTGCGCCGCATGATGATCACGTCGTGACGGCGAAAGAAGCGCTTGAGGTTTCCTTTCTTAAACTGGAGCAGGAGGTGGAGGTTCGCCTGGTCGCCGCGGCTTTGCGGGCGGGGTGGTCAGCGGATGAGGCGCTGGATGCCATCGATCAGCTCCGGGCCGAGGGCGGTGGACGGCGGACAAATTGAGGTGCGCGCGCGCCCGCAGGGCTCCCTTCCAGCGGCAATCAGGATCCCAAGGTACCACTTCCGACTGATGTCTTCCGAGAATTTTTTCCAGCGCTATGGGTAATCATGAATGCTGATCCACGCCCGAAGGAATCTCGAAAGAGGTAATCGAACCACATCCATCGCTATCAGGAGATGGGCCGCGCGAAGCCCGGAATTGCAGCTTTCGGAGTAACGCCGCCTGTTCAATGGAGAGCCGGTTGGCGATAGGTTGATATCGCCGCGGCGCTGACCAGCGTCTTCTCAACCGGGAAGCAATTTGGATCTAAAGAAGAGCTGGCTACGGGCTGCTCGCAGCGTCACGCCCAAGCAGAGACTTGTACGCCTTAAAGTTCTGATCCTGAAACTCTTCAATCTCCGTCCAGATCCGCTCGCGGTCCGTCACGGCTATTTCCGCCGCAGAGAGAACACGGGACAAAATCGTACACAGCCGATTGATCCGAATTATCTGACGTCCCAACTCGTCCGCGGTGACCGGCCGCAACCCCTTGTCGAAGTCCAGCGCAATACTCTCAGGGCCGAAGTCATTTGCTTCCCATTTCGCCATTCGACACGCCTTTCCGTCAACAAATTCATCACGCCAGCAACGGCGATTTCAGTTCGTTGTCGTTGACCCGCAACCGAACTCTTCACCCAAGTGCGGGACAGCACCACGGTTCGCCTCTTTCGCTGGATACTATTGTCAAACTCCGTTTGCGCACTCTAGCAGAGAGGATCAAATTGGCGAGCATAGAGCGCTTGGTGTCTCTGTATCGTGGATGTAAGTTCGCGGGCATTGTAAGGGGAGGGAGCCTGATGCCCGTCGACGATCAGCATCACGTTCGTGTCCGGAAGGGCGGCCGCATCGTCCTGGGAATCGGCCTGCTCCTGCTGGTGCCTGGTATCGTGGCCTTCGCGCACGGCTTGGGTTTCGCTATGCGGGCACAGCGGGCCGAGGCCAGCTTCGAGGGTGCTGTCGAGCGCAATACCAGCTATGGGGTCATGTACTATCCCAGATTCACCTTTCGCACGGCCGATGGTCGGGTGGTGTCGTTCACATCCGGCGTCGGTTCAACCTCTCAGGAATATGCATCCGGTTCCAAGCTGGCGATCCTTTACGACCCCGCTAATCCAAACCATGCGCAAGCAGACTCGCTCTCCGGCGTCTGGCTCCAATCTATCGTCCTTCTGCCGCCTGCATTCCTTGTCATCGTCATTGGGGCCGCCATTCTGCTCCGCTAGGAAACTATGTTATTTTCCGAAGTGGAGATAATAGGCTTGCCGATCGCCGCCGGCTCACGCTCCTCCGCCGCTGAGTGACGTGCTTCAGTTCGGCTTTGACAGGCGCAAAGCCCTGAAGGTGCGGCAAGGCGGGTTTTGACTCGCGGCGTGAATCCACCGCAACTGCGACAAGCTCCAGACAGGATGCGGTCGCATCATGCGTCGAAATGGTGTGGATTCGCGCATTATACTCCGCAAAGTAGAAAAAACGAGTTGGCAAAGCCGAATTAGTCCGATACAGAAATCCCATCGCTGCAAATCAATCAAAGGAGGCGTTGTATGACATCAGCATTCATCGAAACGCCTCCGTCCGGAATGATCCGACACTAGGTCATTTCCGTTCGTCTCCCGCCACGGGCACGACGGCATGCGGTTTTTCGTTTCCTTCACAACTCAACCAATCTGCCGGGGTTAGCTCGTCTTCCGCTCCGGCCGCGTCTATTAACTCTCGATTTTGGGGCCGGCCGCCGAAACACGGAGCCGGACTGGTTAAAATGACTCGCAAGAAGTTCGACTTCCGTGCCGATGCTTATCGCAATGTGCTCGGCTTTGTTTTTCGTCAGTGGACTCATCGTCCCGCTCTGGTAGGGACCATCATCCTGTTGGTAATTGCCAGCACGTTGGCCGAAGTTCTGGTGCCGGTGTTTTCCGGCCAGATCGTCGACGCGATTGCCAGCGGCAGTGCGGCTGCTGACGCCATCCGTGCCTTCGTCATCGTCGTAGCCCTTGGCTTGACCAGCGTTACACTGCGCTGGTTTATCTTCGACGGGATCATCCGTCTGACGCTGCGCATCATGGCGGACGTGGTCAATAACGGCTTTCACAAAGTGCAGCGCTTCTCGACCGATTGGCATGCCAATAGTTTCGCCGGCTCGACCGTCCGCAAGATCACTCGTGGCATGTGGGCGCTCGACTCGCTCAACGACCTCCTCCTGATAGCCTTGCTGCCCTCGATCATCATGCTCGTGGGCGCCAGTATCGTGCTCGGCAGTTATTGGCCGATCATGGGTCTGATCGTGGCTACAGGATCGCTGATCTATATCGGCGTGACCGTCATGCTCTCGACGGGGTACGTGTCGCCGGCGGCAAAGCTCGCTAACGCATGGGATACCAAGCTGGGTGGCGCGCTAGCGGATGCCATCAGCTGCAACTCGGTCGTGAAGGCTTTCGGCGCCGAAAACCGCGAAGAGGAACGTTTGCGCCATGTGCTGGCCAAATGGGACAGTCGAACACGGCGGACGTGGAAGCGCGGGACACTGAACGGCACGATCCAGGGTTTCATGATGGTCTCCATGCAGGCCGGTATTCTTGGCACTGGCCTTGTCATGTGGCAGCAGGGGCTGGCGACGCCGGGCGACATCACATTCGTGTTGGCGATGTTCTTCGTCCTGCAGGGATATCTGCGTTCGGTCGGACAAGACATTCGAAACTTACAGCGCGCCGTCAACGATATGGAAGAACTTGTCCTGCTCGACAAAACGCCGCTGGGTATTGAGGATAAGCCAAATGCGAAGGCGATCTCGATCGGTAGGGGCGAAATCGTGTTCGATCGCGTTACCTTCCAGTACGGGGCTCATCCTACACCGCTCTATGAAGATTTCTCGGTTGACATTAAACCGGGCGAGCGGGTCGGACTGGTGGGCCATTCCGGTTCCGGCAAGACGACCTTCGTCAAGCTCATCCAGCGCCTCCATGACGTTAAGTCTGGATCGATCCGAATTGATGGACAGGATATCGCGCATGTCACGCAGTCTAGCCTGCGCAGCCAGATTGCCATCGTCCAACAGGAGCCGATCCTGTTTCATCGCACGCTCGCCGAAAATATCGCCTATGGCCGGCCGAACGCGTCACGGCGCGAGATCGAGAATGCGGCGAAACAGGCCAGTGCGCATCACTTTATCATGGATCTGCCGAAGGGCTATGAGACGATGGTAGGCGAGCGCGGCGTCAAATTGTCCGGCGGCGAGCGTCAGCGTGTCGCTATCGCCCGAGCCTTTCTGGCTGATGCACCCATTCTCATTCTGGACGAGGCGACCTCAAGCCTTGACAGCGAGAGCGAGGTGCAGATCCAGCAGGCGATGGAACGCCTTATGGAGGGCCGCACGACGCTGGTGATCGCGCACCGACTTTCGACGGTGCGGGCGCTGGATCGTCTATTGGTCTTCGACAAGGGAAAGATCGTGGAAGAGGGTGACCATCAAGCGCTCATTCGCCTCAATAACGGCATTTACCGCAGGCTGTTCGAACGACAGGCACTCGAACTTACCAAGGGGCTGGTGGCATGAGAGCAGGTGCCGATATTTTGTGTCCAGTTGCTCGATACAAACCAGGTCTTGAACTCCGCTGTCACCGCCTTCAGTCCAGGTCGGCCGCCGTCAACCCAAATCGGTCATTCCGTGCAGGCCAAGCCGACCTCCACTGCTGATGAGGAGTTCAAACGGGTAGTCCTGAAGCAACAGGGTCTTTCGATTCATCTCTCCTCGGGAGCGTATTGTGTTTTCAACAAATCAGCGCCGAGGTCGGGCTGTGGCTCCCCACACTAGGTGACAGTCAGCTACCATTTGATATTTCGGGGTCAGGTTCACTTTTTGAGAAAGATCGCCAGTTCCCGGGCCACCGTTTCCGGATCTTCCCGCTGTGGGAAGTGCCCGACATTCTGAAGGACGATCCGGTCGAAGGGACCGGAGAACTTCTTGTGCAGGTCTTCGGACAGTTCCGGTGGATTGACGCCATCCTCGATGCCCTGAAAGTAAACCGCTGGAAGAGAAAGGGATCGCGTCTCCCTGATGCGATCTTCGAGCCAGACGCTTTGCAGATCGGGCTCGGCCTCGCCCCACCGAACTCTGTAGCTGTGGAGAGTAATGGCCACCCAGTCCGGATTGTCGAAGGATTTCGACACGGCGTCGAACGTCTCCTCGTCGAACCAGCCGTCGGGGCTCCAGTTTTCCCATTGAATCCGTGCGAACCCGTGCGGATCCCTTTCGATCGCGTCGGCGCCGCGCTTCGTTGCCATGAACCAATGATACCAATAGCGCTGCGCCTGCCGGAAGGGCGGCGTCTTCAGTCCGCCAAAGCGCGGCAGCGAGGAAAGAAGCGCCATCCTGTCGACGCGGCCCGGCCATCCGATGGCAAGCGCTTCGGCGATATTCGACCCCCAGTCGTGACCGACGACGGAAAACCGCTCGATGCCGAGACCGTCCATAAGGGCGATCGCGTCCATTGCGAGAACCGCGCCGTTCGCGGTGCGCAACACCTTGTCGTTCCGGAAAACGGTTCCGCCGAAGCCGCGAAGGTAAGGCGCGACGAGACGAAGGTTTCGGTGCTGCAGGTTTGACGACACAGCTTTCCAAGTGGAGGCGTCGTCGGGCCATCCATGCAGCAAGAGAACTGGATGACCGTCGCGTGCTCCCGATTCTTCGAAAGCAATCTGCAGGTCACGGGTGTGGAGGTGCGGCATGACAATACTCCTGGTTCGACAAGGCAACACGCAGAGCCGGCGCTTGGTTCCGGTGAATGGAACATTACAGCGCCCCGGTGCCTCGGGCAGAAAACGCCCCACACGCCGAAGGTGGCAGTCATGAAATTCCCGCACCCATTTTCGATCGGCGGACACTCCATCCTCGCCGCCGCAAGCGCAACGCTCGTAGCACCGGTCCTTCCCTGCGCCGCGTGATCGGCTTCGAACAGCAGGAGAACACGCAGATGGACGACCCGACAACGAAGTAGCAGAAGCCACCCTTCCAGGACGCACCGGCCTATTCCATAGTTTCAAGAACGCTCGGCTTTGCTTGTGCCGAGGTGCGTCAAGCACGCCACTATCGCGAACCCTTCTCCGGCAACGAGGATGCCGGCTGATGTTCAGTCGAGAAATTCAACAACTACGCCCGGCTTAACCATTCCTGCGAGCTCTTCTACATCCCAATTTGTCAGGCGGACGCATCCATGAGAGCCGACCTTGCCGATGAGTTCTGGATCCGGCGTTCCGTGGATCCCATAGGTGGGTTCCGTCAGATCGATCCAGACTGTACCGACAGGATTGTTCGGCCCGCTCGGTAGCTTTAACATCCTCTTATTATGACCCTGCTGAAAGTTGATCTTCGGATTATAGGTGTATGTCGGCAACCGCGCGACACCTTTGACCTTGTGTCTGCCGGAAGGAGAAGGTGATTCCTCGCTGCCGATCGTGGCTGGGTAGGCTGCCAATAATGATCCGTCTTCCGCAAATGCGTATACTTGGCCCAACTTTCTATGGACTTCGATTCGTTTCACCGCGCCGCTCTTTGCAGCGCCAGATACCGCAATCGAGATTGTTTCACCGGGGGTGAAGGAAGCGCTCGGATTGAGTGTCTTGAGGAGGGCAATGCTCATATGGAAACGTTCGGCCAATTTCTCGGCAATGCTGGTATAACCGAGATGCCGCATCTTTGCCTGCAAGGCATAGTCCTTGGGGATGTTCGGTACGAGGTCCTTCCCGTCGTCTGCTGTTATTGAATAACTCTGAATGACCGGGATTTGGTCATCGAGCCGCGCAATTACGGCGGCATCGGGTTTTTCACTAACGGGAAGTCCTTGCAAATCTTCAAATCCGGCAATTGCCTTGTCGAGGTTCTCCCCGCGAAAGCCGTCGATCGCGCCCGGTGAAGCGCCGGCTCGATCTAGCAAAATCTGGAGTTTTACGATCGCCGCGTCAGGATCCTTCGGCTTGGCGCTTGGCGCTTCGATCTGTATGGACGAAATGGAAGCTGTATTCACATCTTGTGCGGTTATCGCCGCAGCGACAGCCGGATGCCATGATGTCAAAATGATCGAGATCGCAAGGTAACAGCAGCGCGCATTGGCCATAACTGGGAAATAGCCATCCGCGCAAGTTGTTCCATCCGAACGGATGATTGACGATTATTCCGCCTCATCGCTCATCGCTCATCGCTCATCGCGACGTGAAAATCATCCAAGGCTTCTTTTAGCCAGATATTGAGGTGTTCAATCGTCCTGTACCTACGATTGAGGATGAATGCAGTTCGGCACGCCCCGGTCATCGTTCCGTCCCCGAAACTCGATGTCGGCGATCAAGGCGGGCTGTGCGAAGCCCAGGTTCTCGCCCTTGAGGGGAATTTCTTGGTAACAAGGTCGTGGGTTCGATTCTCTTCAAGAGCGCCCGGGGCAATCACCAGAAAAGTCCTGCGACGCTTCCGGCCAGCAAGACCACTTGACGTGTCTTTGGGTCGAACTTCCCGTTAGATGCTACGCTTTCCAGGCCAGGCCGTGAGTGCGAGGTCGATCAGCCGTTTCAACAGGGCGTTGCAGGCGCCGTCGCAAGCCTGAGCGGACATGCCCTGGATGATCGCACCATAGAAGCGCGCGAGCGTGTCGGTGTCGGTGTGTGAAGGCAGTTCGCCTTCCTCAACGGCACGGTCGAAGCGGGCTTTGAGGGTCTGCATCGACGTCTCGCGCAATGCTGCCGTCATCCTTGCCACGGATGCATTCTCTTCCGCATGTTGCAGGACAGCCGTCGAGACCATGCACCCGCGCGGCTTGTCGGGCTGCGTGTCTCCGTCGGCAATATCGTAGAGATAGAGCCTCAGGGCTTCGTGAAGCGGGCGATTGGACTGCAAGATTTCCAATCGACGGCTGTTTTCGCGGGCAACGCTGAAGTCGAGCGCCTGACGGTACAATTCCTCCTTCGAGCCGAACATCGAATAGAGCGTCGGCGGATTGATCCCCATGGCCTTTGTGAGATCAGCGGTCGATGTTCCCTCGTAACCGCGTTCCCAGAACAGCCGTGCCGCGATGTCAAGCCCAACGTCGCGATCGAGCACACGTGGCCTGCCTCGTTTGCGGACTGGCTTCTCCATTAAAATAGTGATCCCTATTAAATTATTGACCAGATGCATTTCGCCTCTTATTGTAGGGATCACTATTTATTTTGGCAACGGAGTGATCAATGTCCAAACGACTCGCAGACAAGATAGCCCTCATCACTGGAAGTTCGCGCGGTATCGGCCGGGCGGCTGCCCTTGCTTTTGCCAGGGAGGGTGCCGCGCTGATTGGCGTGCACTACACCGCCAATGCGGATGCGGCCAATGCCACGGTGCGCGACATCGAAGCGCTCGGCGTCAAGGCCGTCGCTGTGAAGGCCGATCTCAGACAGGGCAAGGACGCGGCCGACGATCTCTGGGTGCAGTTCAGTGAAGCCACGCGTGCTGAGACGGGCTCGTCCGCTCTCGACATTCTGGTGAACAATGCCGGTATCGCGCCCGCCCTGCCGTTGAAGCAGACGAGCGAAGCCGCTTTCGACGAGGTGATGACGATTAATTACAAGGCGCCGTTCTTCCTGATCCAGGTCGTGGCCGACCACATCCGCGACAACGGCCGCATCATCAATGTTTCGACCGGGTTTACACGGATCGCGGCACCGACGCATCCCGCCTATGCCGCCTCAAAGGGCGCGCTGGAGACATTGACATTGGCGCTGGCACCGGAATTTGCGGCTCGGGGGATTACGGTCAATGCCGTGCTGCCGGGTGTGACGGAGACGGATATGAATGCAGAGTGGCTGGCATCGCCTGATGCGCGCGCCGGCGCCGAAGCCCTCTCGGTCTTCTCCCGTGTCGGCCGAGTGGAGGACGTCGCCGACGTCATCGCCTTCCTGGCATCGAACGATGCGCGCTGGACCACTGGCCAGATGATTGATGCAACAGGTGGAGCCCGGATCTGATCGATCCCGAGACTCCGCTATGTTTGCTGCCGTTCAAACCGCGAGAGAGGACGTGTCTTGCTGAGCATCTGTTGTGACGTTGATCAACGAACGCGCCGACAATAAGCTGGTCCCGGTCCTAAACGTTCATACTGGACCCAGTTCGCGATCATTGCGGTTTGCCCTTCAGGTCCAATGCCCGCACGGAAAGTGCGGGTGTTGGCCGGCTATTCAAGAAACGGACTCCGCACACGACTCCTACCTTGCTCATCTCTTATTGTCTCGCGTCCACATAGGACCAGCAAGATCAGCTTATCTTGCTGATATCCCGAAGATCGGGGAAACACCGGCGCGCCTTCCATGATCCACAGCATATCGGCCGTGATAAATGGAGGCACACCCTTCAACACGATAATTCCCTCGCAAGAAACCTCCTGTGACGGACAGTGAGAAAAAACGATTGCGCAAACGTTTCGATGACGCTAGCGTGGCCATATTAGCGGATCCTGTGGAGGCCTCTTGGAGGTTGGAATTCCGCTTGGGAGGATACTTTGAAAAGCCTGTTTGTTGCGCTGCTGGTGAGAGCCGGAGTGCGCTAGTGACGACTATTTCTGCAGTGGCAAAGGCGGCCGGGGTCTCGGTCTCCACGGTTTCGCATGTTCTCAACAAGACGCGCTACGTCTCGCCCGAGAAGGTGAAGCTCGTGATGGATACCGTGGAGGCGATCGGCTACATCCCCAATGCCCTGGCTCGCTCGCTCAAGCTTTCCTCCACGGGCACCATCGGGCTCGTAATATCGGCGATTTCGAATCCTTACTTCAGTGACATTATCTGTGCGATTGAAGCCGAATGTTCCAAGCGAGGCTTGATCGTGTTCCTGTGTGACACGCAGGATGACCCGGATCGAGAACTGGAGCTGGTCCAGCATCTGCATCAGCGTCGGGTCGACGGGATTATTCTTGCCCCTTCGGGCGATCCTAAGAGGTCGCTGGATTACCTCATCGAAGCCGATCTTCCCTGTGTACTCGTTGACAGGCTGTCCGACAGCCGTTTCGACCAGGTCGGGACCGATAACGTCGCTGCCATTCGCATGCTCGTGGATCATCTCGTGACGCTCCATCATAAGCGAGTTGGGATCATTCTTGGGCAGCCCGGTTTTGCGACGACCGTGGAGCGAATGAATGCCTTTCGGGCTGCAATGACGGAAAATGGAATAGAGGTGCCGGACGACTTGATTAGCGACAGCAATAATAACACCGCTGACGCCACTGCTTCGACGCATCGTCTGCTCGAATTGACGGAGCCTCCGACGGCCATTCTTGCATCGAACAATCTCACCATGATCGGCGCAATGAGAGCGATCCGGGAACGGGGACTTCGCGTTCCTGCGGACATTTCCGTGCTGGGGATCGATGATTTCGAATGGGCAGACTATTTCGAACCGCGCCTGACGCTGATAGCTCAGCCTTGCGACGAGATTGGCAGGAAGGCCGCGGACCTGCTCATCGAGCGGATCGGCAATAAGTGTCGCCCGCGCGAAACCATCCGGCTGTTGCCTCTGTTGCGGGTGCGCGAATCGTGTGGGGAGGCGGCATGAGCGAGATTGTTCTTTCTGCGAAAGGTGTCTCCAAACGTTTCGGTGGGGTTCAAGCGCTGCGTGGCGTCGACTTCGAGTTAAAGGCCGGGGAGATTCATGCGCTGCTGGGCGAGAACGGTGCCGGAAAGTCGACGTTGATGAATCTGCTGTCTGGTGTGCATACACCGGATGAGGGTGAGATATTCGTCGGCGGGAAGCCTGCGCTGTTCCATAGCCCACGCGATGCACAAGCAGCGGGCATCGCAACGATCTTCCAGGAGCTGGATCTCGTTCCAAGCCTAAGTGTGGCTGCCAATCTCTTTCTCGGGCACGAGCTTGTTCGTCCGCATGGCATGCTCGACAGCAAGGCAATGCTGCACGCGGCGCGCGAAAGACTGGACACGATCGATCGGTCTATCAATCCGGCCCAGCTTGTGAGTGAGCTTTCCATCGGTCAGCGTCAGGTCGTCGCGATCGTCAAGGCGCTTTCCTACGCGTCAAGAGCGCTCATTATGGATGAGCCGACGGCTGCCTTGACCGTCGGCGAAGTGGACCGCTTGTTCGATATAGTGCGCAGCCTGGCATCGTCGGGAGTTGGCATCATCTATATCTCGCATCGTCTCGAGGAGGTCCCCCAGATCGCCGATCGTGTAACGGTCATGCGGGATGGCAGAGTGGCTGGCGTAACCGAACCGGATGCGCCGCAGGGCGAACTCGTCCAGCTTCTCGTCGGACGTCCCTTGAACGAGCTTTATCCGCGTCGCTCAGACAATGTTGGTGATGTACTTCTGCGGATGCGGCAGGCTTCCTTCCATCCATATCGTGCGTCTCCCGGTTGGCAGGCTCCGATCAAGGTCGATCTGGATGTTCGGCGTGGTGAAATCGTCGGGCTCGCCGGCGTTATGGGGGCGGGTCGCACCGAGCTTTTGAGCGCTCTCTACGGAGCAGGCGTGCCGGGCTATTGGCAGGGTGAGATTGTGCTTGGCGGTAGGCCGGCTAAGCTCAAGTCGATCGCGGCCGCTCGTAGGGCAGGGTTGGCATTCGTAACCGACGATCGGCGAGGGGCCGGTCTCATGCTGCGCATGTCGGTAGGCCTCAATTTGGTCATGTCGGTCATCCGCCGGATATCACCCAATGGCTTGCTGTCTGGGCGACGCCAAGAGGAAGCGATCAAGAGTTCTTTCGGCCAATTCGACATCCGCCCAAAGAATCCCGGTGTCGCGGTCGGAGCTCTCTCAGGGGGAAATCAACAGAAGGTGGTCCTTGCAAAGGAAGTGCTGGGCAACCCGCGCCTATTGCTTCTCGATGAGCCAACGCGAGGCGTCGACGTCGGCGCAAAGGTGGAAATTTATACCCGCTTGCGCAACCTTGCTTCTGAGGGATTGGGCATTCTTGTCGCGTCGAGCGAAATGCCTGAGCTGATCGGCCTTTGCGATCGAATAGTGGTTTTGCGCAACGGCTGCAGCGTTGCTGAATTTTCTGGCGGCGTCGACGAGCATGCGGTCCTAGTGGCCGCCAACGGGAGGGAGGTCTGATGTCCGAACAACAAATCACGTCCAGTCCAGCGATCGAGCCTGCCAAGCGTATTGATCCGCTTGCGGTGATGGTCCGCTTCCAAAGCCTGATCGGTCTTGTACTTGTCTTCGCCGGTGGCATCATTTTCTCGCCGCGTCGGCATGGTGTCATCCTGTTTCTTCAACCCGACAACATTGCCAACGTTGTCCGCGCCGTATCCGAAACTGGTATCATAGCGATCGGGATGACGTTCGTGATCATCACCGCTGGAATCGATCTCTCGGTCGGGGCGATACTCAGCCTTGCGAGCGTCGTTACAGCAACGCTCATGGTGTCTGGCGGCTTTGGATTGATAACAACGGTTCTGGCGGTGCTGCTGATGGGCACCTGTTTCGGATTGGTCCAGGGAGCGATCTCGAGCAAGTTTCGGCTTGAGGCATTTATCGTCACTCTTGCCGGTTTGCAGGCCGCGCGTGGGCTTGCACTTGTGGTATCGGGAAATCAGTACATCAACATTTCCTACGGAGATGGACCTGGGCTCGCGCCGCCAAGTTTTGCAATTCTGGGAGGCCGGCTCTTCGGTAACGTCGTTCCCGTTGCCACGATTGTCTTTCTGATCTTTGCCTGCATTGCGACGCTCATCCTAAACACCACCAGGTTCGGCCGGTATGTTTATGCTGTCGGCGGCAACGAGCGTGCTGCCCGCATCTCGGGTGTTCCGGTATCGGCAATCAAGATCGCCGTTTATGCCATCACAGGCTTCGCATCCGCGCTGGCTGGCATCGTTCATGCGGGGCAGTTCAATTTTGGAAGCGCCAACGACGGCACCGGCTATGAACTGACGGCCATTGCGGCGGTTGTCATCGGGGGGACGAGCCTCTTCGGCGGCTCGGGATCGATGGTGGGAACAATTGCCGGTACGATCATGCTGGGCGCTCTGGCAAATATTCTTCAGCTCAACAACATCACGCCGGCCATGCAGCTGCTTGCGACAGCGGCGATTATTGTCCTGGCGGCAGTCCTCCAATCCCTCGTTCGCCGCCGCGAAGGATTGGGAAGGTAGTTTGGTGGCATCTCCCGGAAGGTGGAGCCGGGATTAACGTGGAGGAGAAAGCAATGACAAATGCACTTCGATTCTCGAATGCCTGGCGCATTGGCTTGCTGGCGAGCTCTTGTCTGGCTATCGTCAATGTGGCTCAGGCTGCTGATCCGCTCGTGAAAGCCTGTGCCAAGACCGGCGAATTCGTGATCGGCTTTTCGCAGGCAAACAATGCGGAACCCTACCGCCAGCATGTCAACGATGAACTGCAGGCAGCCGCCAAGGCCGTTCCGCAGTTCACGCTGCAGATTGCCGACGGCGCCGGCAACGTCAACACGCAGACATCGCAGGTCGACAATTTCATCACGCAAAAGGTCGACCTTCTGTTGATCTCGCCCTTCGAGGCGGCGCCCCTTACACCCGCCGTAAAGAGAGCAATGGACGCGGGTATTCCGGTGATCGAGCTTGATCGGAAGACCAATGGTGAAGCCGGGAAGGACTACACTGCGTTTATCGGAGGAGACAACTACAAGATCGCTCTGGCGGCGGGTCAATATACAAGCAAGACGCTTCTGCCCGATGGCGGCGAAGCTGCGGTGCTGGAGGGGCTCCCGAGTTCAACGCCTGCAGTCGAGCGACTGAATGGCTTTAAGGATGGCGTAAAAGCTAATCCCAAGATCCAGATCGTGGCGGAACAAGCGGCTGACTGGTTGCCGGACAAGGCGCAAACAGCTTTCGCCGCTATGCTTCAGGCACATCCAGATATCAAAATGGTCTATGCCAGCAACGATATGATGGCGGCGGGTGCTCTGCTTGCCGCAAAGGGTGCCGGAAAGAGCGTGAAGATCATCGGCACTGACGGATTGCCCGGCCCAGCTGGCGGGATTGAAGCGGTCGCCAAGGGTGATTGGTCCGCGACATTCACGTATCCGACGGGCGCGAAAGAAGCGATCGATATGGCAAAGTCGATATTGCTGGACTGCGTGTCCTCGGTACCTGCAACGGTAACGGTCGACACAACCGCCATCACGCCTGAGAATGCAAAGCAGATGACCGGTAAATAGAACTCTGCAACCAATCCGGCTGGACATAAGATCCAGCCGGATTGAGGGGATCGCAAGGCGACTGCTGTCGCGGCATATACCTTCCGGCGTCACCGTGCCAATGCCTGTCACCTTGACGCTGATAAAAGAAGCTTGTGGCTATTCGACCTATTATGTTCTTGCCGCGGACTGAGCCAAGCTTGCTGGACGCCTCACACAGGCCGGAAAAAGCTTTCCAATTCAAAAGGTAGTGCGGTCGTCGATTTGGATGGCCGTTAGTTCTGACCCGTGCAAGAGCGAGGCTAAATTGCGTGCTTGAGTACGCCTGTGCCAATTATATCGTCTACGGTCTCGCCGCGCCTAAATATTGATATCTCAAATGCCGGCATACCATTCGTAGCCACGATCTTCCCAGAACCCGCCATTGCCGCCCCAGAGATCATCGAACCGGTCACGGATTTCGATACGCATGACGTATTTGGCGTGTTTGTAGCCAAGATGGCGCTCGACGCGCAGGCGCAAGGGGGCACCGTGTTCGACTTCCAGATCCTTGCCATTGAGTGAGTAGGCGAGGATCGACTGCGGATGAAAGGCGTCGATCAGGTCGATACTCTCGTAATAGCGGCCGCTGCCATCGAGCGTCTGTTCCAGTTCATCCGCACAATAGAAGACGGCGTAGCGAGCGCCTGGCTTCAAACCGGCAGTCTGCAGGATCAGCCCGAGAGGAACACCCTGCCATTTACCGATGGCACTCCAGCCTTCGACACAGTCGTGGCGGGTGATCTGGGTGCGAGAAGGCAGCTTCTTCAGATCAGCCAACGAAAATTCCATCGGCCTATTGACCATGCCGTCGATCTTGAGCCGCCAGTCGGCAAATTGGGTTTCGACCATCTGGACATATTCGGCGCTGTTTGGCTGAATTGACCCATTCGGATGAAAGTTCGGCGAAATGTCCGCGTCGGTATATTCCCGGGCAAGCGTCTGCGGCGAAACGATGAGCCGCTGTGTGCCCATGGTCACCCGCTCCGCCAGAGCGAGCACCTTCTGCACATGCTGGTTCTGAGAAATGTCATCGCATCCGGTCAGGCCCACGGCGCCCAGACTGGCGGCCGAGCCGATGAGAAAACGGCGGCGAGTGAAGATGGAGCTCATCGGTCGGTCTCCTCGTTGATGATAGCGTAGCGGCCGGTCACCATCGAACGTATGTTGTTCCAAAGGCCGGAAAGAATGACCATCGCGATATGCACGACGACGAAGGCCACCAGGCTCCAGGCGGTGATGAAATGAATGGAGCGGGCCGATTGGCGACCACCGAAAATATCGAGCAGGAAGGGGTAACCGGCATCTATCGCGGGTGACATGGTCAATCCCGAACCAATCATCAGCGGTAGCAGGATGAAGATGACGATGAGATAGGTCAGCTTCTGCAACGCATTGTAGTGTCGCGCCTTTTCGCCCTGCGGGAAGCGCAACCGGGCATGATCTTTGATTTCATGCCAGATATTCCCAGGCGTGATATCTTGAATCGTCGGCGCCAGATCGCGGCGGAAATGACCGCCGATCAGGCCGTAGGCCATGTAAACGAGCCCATTGATGACAAACAGCCACGCGAAGAAGAAATGCCAACGCCGGCCAGCCGCAAGATCCTGGTAGCCGGGTATCGTCCCCCAAGCCGGGAATGCGCGCGGCATCATTTCACCGTTGGCCGTGGAAGCACCGAGTATGCCGGTGGTGGTCATCGAGAGACGGCCGATGCGCAATATTCCGGTGATGCTATCGCCATCCTGATTGCTGGCGATTTCGAACCACGATGGATCTTCAACTGCTCCGTAATTTCCCCAATGTAATTGTGGATCGGCATTGAAGATCTGCATGCCACTCATCAGCAGCAAGGTCAGACACAGCACATTGATCCAGTGCGTTATCCGCGTAAGAGCCGAATGACGGCGAATGAAGATCTTGACCGGGGGAGATGGCGGCGCGGTGCCGATCTGCTCGATGCTTGCCATGGATAATTCTCCTGACGTGCCGCCGGAAGGCGGTGTCCGAAATCATTATGCTGCGACGCTATTGCCGCTCATTGAGCTGCCCGGATGCGATCGGCAACCGGGCAGTCCCGTGATGTCGGCATAGATGCGTCACATTGGCGGGATGACGCCGTTTATGCCGACCACGACACGGTCGGATTCAACCGTATTGTCTCCATCGGTCGTGCCGTTGATGATGACTCCTGCGCCGGGTTTGATGTCGTCCTTCGTCGCCTTGCCGAAGGTGACGACCGGCGTGCCCGGCGGGATCGAGATCTTCTTCTCGCCGCCCTTATAGGTGAGCGACAGGGTTGGGCCGTTGACCGAGGTGACGGCGCTGGCAACCGTCGCATTGGTCATCGAGCTCTTCGGCTTCAGATCCCAGCCGTAATCGCCCTCGCCGGTGCCTTTCATTGCGGCTGGGAAGATCAGCACTTCGAGCGCTCCGTTGATGCCGCTGTCGGTCGGAACGGACGCGATGCCGACGAAATCCCCAGGCTTGATGTCTGTCACGGAGGCGTTGACGATGCCGTTAACGGCCCAGCCGGATTTCAGCTTGATCGTCACGTCCTTGCCTTCGCGCGATTTGACCATCAGCGTATCGCCGCTGAGGCTTTCCACGACGCCGCGAACGCGCGCCTTATCGGCAGCCTGCGCGGATAGTGTGGTCACGGCTCCAAGCGCCAGCACCATACCCATGATCTTCAACTTCGTGAGCGACATACTGCTCTCCATATCTTGCATATTTTCGATATGATGCCCATCCGGCTATCTGAAGCAGGTAGGGCGATCGCTTTGGAAACGGGGCAAGGTGGCTATCGCGTCCTGTCGCCAATAGCAGATTGTCCCTCAGTTCCGCACCCTCATTCGGAGCCCGTGCGAATGCGTTACAGCGATCACGCCGTTGTGATTACAAGAAAGGCGACAAAAAATCGGGTTCAGGATGTAACAAGTAGCGCTCGTCAACGAATGACTGCCCGTGGATGACGAAATCGGTGTCGGAACAAGTCCTGAAAGGCTTGATGCTTCTATCGCTTGATGGCGATGAAGCTGCATACAGACGCTTGCTCGTTATTTTGCGGGATCTGCTTTTGGCCTTTTATCGGCGGAGGCTTGGGTCCAACGCCGACCGCGACGCTGAGGATCTGGTCCAGGAGGTGCTTCTGGCGGTGCATAGCCGGCGCATCACCTATGATCGGGAACGGCCGTTTACCGCGTGGTTTTTCCAAATCGCGAAATACAAGTTGATTGATCATTTCAGGGCAAATGGCAGCAAAAGTGGTGTCGAAATAGCATTGGGAGACGAGATCGCGGCTGAATTTCGAGAGGAGGCGCTGTTTGCTCATCTCGACGTCGACCGTCTTCTCGATCAATTGCCCGCCAAACAGAAGGAGCTTCTGCGGCAGGTAAAGATCGCCGGAAAGACCACTGCTGAAGCCGCGATCGAGAGCGGGCAGTCTGAAGCAATGGTTCGCGTCAGCATTCACCGAGGGATGCGCGCGATTGGACGCAAGCTGGGTTTTGCCAATGACGAAAAATGATGAATTCATCGAGGTTCTGGTAAGCGATCTTGCCCCGGTTCGCCGTCATGCGCTGCGAATGCGGCTTGCGCTTACGATCGTTGTCGGCGTGATCGGCGCGGCTGTTGCGCTGCTGATATCGCTCGTCTTTCGCCCGCATCTGCATCATGTGACGGTGGCGGCGTTTTGGGTGAAGTTTTTATACACAGCCGTATTGATGAGCGCGACGATCGTCGCCCTTGACCGGGTTGCGCGGCCGGAGGGTTCGATTGGGAACATGGTTCGGGTTCCGGTCGTGGCATTCAGTATCGTCATTCTTCTGGCGATCGCTCAACTCTGGCTGTCGCCGGCTTCATCCTATCCGGGTTTGATCGTTGGATATTCGGCGTCCTTTTGCCCGTTCCTGATCGTGGCTTTCGGCATTCCCGCTTTCTGTGCCAATATCTGGTTTCTCAGACGTGCAGCCCCCACGCGTCCTATGCTTGCCGGCTTCGTCGCAGGTGCTTGCGCCGGGGGCGTCGGCGGCTGGGTATATTCCTGGGCCTGTGTCGAAAACGGTATCCCATTCATCGCGATATGGTACACGCTCGGCATCCTGCTGAGTGGGCTGGTCGGAAGCCTGGTCGGCAAAGTCACCCTGCGCTGGTAGCTTCGTTTTGACTTGCAGAGGTGCTGCAGGCATGCGGCCGATCTGAAGCCTTTCCCATTTTTTTTGATGGTGATGGTCAGCGTGAGGGCGATCGACGGGAGACGATCGGGCATTTTCGCGTTATGAATGGTAGTCATTGATCCTACCAATCAGACGCCGAGGTTCTTCACATGGCTTTGAACGTGCTTTTCATTGGCGGTACCGGCCAAATCTCATATCCCTGCGTCGAGCGTGCTGTTGGCCAGGGGCATCGCGTCAGTGTCTACAACCGCGGCCTGAGGGGCGACCCGTTGCCTGCGGGTGTGACTTCGATCACAGGCGAACTCGGATCGGCTGCCTATGCCGATCTCGCCAGAGCCAACTATGACGTCATATGCCAGTTCATCGCGTTCACGCCGGATCAGATTGCGCGAGACATCGAGGTGTTTGCGGGCAATTGCGGCCAGTACATCTTCATCTCTTCGGCTTCGGTCTACCAGAAGCCGGCACGCCACTACGTCATCACCGAAAAAACGCCGGCCATCAATCCCTACTGGCCCTACAGCCAGGCCAAGATCGCCTGCGAGCAGCTGCTCATGGCGTCAAAGGGGCTGGCCTGGACGATCGTCCGTCCCAGTCACACCGTGCGCACCGGCCTGCCGATCATGATGGGTGATAGCGACATAGTGGCGAGGCGCATGCTGGATGGCGAGCCCACGATCGTCGCAGGTGATGGCCATACGCCGTGGACACTGACGCGCTCGGTCGATTTCGCAGTGCCTTTCGTCGGGCTTTTCGGCAAGCAGACAGCCCTGACTGAAATCTTCCACATCACCTCCGATCGCGCCCATATATGGGATGATATTCAGAAGGCGATCGCCAGATTGCTGGGTGTCGAGGCGAAAATCGTCCACGTGCCGACGGATACGCTCATCAAGTATAATCCGGATTGGGTCGGCCCCTTGGTCGGCGACAAGGCCTGGACCGCGATCTTCGACAATTCGAAGGTCAAGCGCGTTGCCGGTGACTTCACCTGCGCCGAGAACCTGGACGAAATCCTCGCCGAACCGATCATGCATTTGAAGCATCGCCTCTCCAAAAATCGTCCCCCAAAGGGCGAGCTCGATGCTCTGATCGACAGAATTTGCGCAGCGCAAAACGCTTTGGGATAGGACAGGCATTTCTTGAGCGCCGCTTGGGGCGCTGCCTGTTGATTACCAGCTGAAAATGATCCACTTGCACATTTTAGATCACCCGCTGCGCACTCGCAACTTCTTGAAACCGTTGGCTTTGTTTGCTTCTGTCAGATCGGATTGAAATCCTCACATCCTGGTGGCAACTGGACCGCCTTCCGGAGCAACGTCGCATGCCGTGGCTGAATGGTGCAAAGGACATTCTGGGCTGGTGACAACGAACTTGCCGGCATTCTGGAGCGGAATGCGGCACGCCCTCTGGTGATACAGCCGGCGACTCTCAGTCGCAGTGCTTTGGTGCCTTAAGCGTCTTCACCATCCTGTCAATCACCGGCCCGAACCGCTTCCGCTGCGTGGCGGGATACTCGAGTGTGAAGTTTCCCATTGCGTCATCGCAGAGCGCGATCTGCCGCATGTAGATGATCCGGTCGCCCTTGGTTCCCGAAAAGCTCGCCCATGAGGCACCGCGCTTCTCGTAGGTGAACTTCCAGCCGTCCTCGGTCTCGAACTTCTTCCGAAGGTCACTCTCCTGGCTGAAGCCGCCTTCCGTCAGATAGTTGCCCCAGACCGACAGCTTCGCCGTTCCGTCCGCGCTCTCAAGACCGATCCCGTCGCCGTTGTCGGGCGTCTGAATCGTTTTGAAGTCTGCTGGAAGGTCGATCACGTACCCGAAGCGGCCGTTTTCATACGGTTTGAAGTCCGCGGCAACAACAGATGTGGCAAATACACATGCGGCGAAGATGGTGGAGAAGCGATACATGGCAGCCCTCTGATGTGTCTCGCGCCAGAGGAAGTCACGAACACCGATCGGAGGTCAACAGATATCATGCCGTCTCAAGGGCGTCGTTCCGGAATGACACGAGATCTTCATCGGCACTGACGCAGCAGCCTGCCCTGTGAACGCTTATAGTCCATTTGGTGCGGAGCCAAAACCTACCATGAATGAGATCGAAATCGCTAAGAATGGCATGGCTAATTCAGGTCGCGCGCAAGAAGAATTCGGTTGGAGTCTTGCCATGTTTCCCGGTTGCGGACCGGTGGTGTGGTTCATCCGAATGCCTCTGGTTGTCCGCTATCAGCATGTCGTCCTCATCCAGCCGCTCGACGACTAAGTAAACATGGTCGGGTCCGGGAGGGTCTGGATCCAGATCGTAAGTTACTCCGACGTCGCCGGCTTGCTGGGAGCGAACCTCAATGCGCTGCCAGCCTCGCCTTTCGAGCAGTCGCGCCAGATTGCCTGCTCCGACGGTCATCGGAATGTCGATTCCGGACTCTTGAAGGAGTGCGCTTAGGTGCGCGGCGCATCCGTTGTGTGGAAATTCCGGGAGGACTTTCGAAGCGGTCTTCCACGCTTTCGTAAGTCCCTGCGGAGATTTTCCATTCTCGATCAGTTCTGGGATGTGGACCTTGTCGTTAGAGGGGCTTGCCCCCTCGACCGATGCCGCTTCTTCCGCAATTACGACGTCGTAAGGTTGGAATTCTTTCCGAAAATTCCCAACATGCCGGTCGGCCCGCTTTGATCCCGAATCCGCATAGTTTTTGAGTTTTTGATAGAAGATTTTGGTTACCTTGCGGAAACCGAGGTATACCGGATGGAGTTCGTTTGCCCACTCGTCTCTGGTAAGTGTCCCTTGTGTATTGATGAGGTGATAGTTGTTTCCTTCGACTGCCTCAAGGCTTAGGAGCATTTTTCGAAATCGCTGTAGAGCATCCTTAGCTATACGCTCTCCATCGATTTGCGACCAGTTATTGAGATCGAGAGCGGGTTTCAGCCATGGCCCGGCACACAAGGGATGCACATAGCTTGGAATCGGAAAATCGTAATCGTGACCGAATATCGGGACTCCCGGAGCGTACCTGTCTCTAAGTTCGAAGAGCGACAGGTACGATTCCTTCACAATGCCGAGGGCCTTCGCAAATCGATCATTATTCAGACCGGAATTCTTACCGTTGTTGAATTCGAGGAACATTCCAAATCTGCCAACGACGTCGTTTCCGCCGGCCGACACTAAGATGCCATGCGGCTTGCCTCCGATCCAGTTGGCTCCGTCCCTGAGTTGAGCAATCATTCTTTCTTGCTTCGGCCCTGACATCATATCGGTGGACGCATCGCCCCAGTGGGCAAGGTTCAACACTGTTACCGGATGCGTCCCATAGGTTTGAAGTTGGAAAATTACGTCGGTTTGTTGGAAGGCGGGACCGTTGTTCAATAGCGGATAGTCGAACCAGGAATCTCCCACGGACATCATGACGAAGGGCGGTGCTATCGCCTTTGCGGATAGTCGCGCAGCAGCCTGTCTTCCGGCGGAAATTCGTGCGATTGTCTTTTGGTGCTCCTTGATGCGCTCACGAATGTCCGCATCGATCCGATCTTGCAGATTGTCGATGGGTAACTTATCCATTGGCATCGTCGCTCCTCCGATGCTTTGGGCACAACCTAGCCGGATACTGGGTCCAAGAGGTTAGCCGATCAATTCCCCCTTAAGCGGTAGATCAGTTGGCATTCGATCCTCTTCAGAGTGTTGGACGGCTAATAAACCCGGTCTGAAGCGATTGACGTCGTCTGGAGGGCATGAACCTCTTCCAGGCGCTCGACCATTTCACCAATCGTCACGTTCCGACGATCTTAGACCGTCTTGACGACGAACTCCTCCTGTGTGTCAGAGCGAATATGTTTGAGACCATGCGCTTGATGATGTCGTCTGCACATCCAATCATTGGGTCCTAAGCCAAGCGGAAATCAACGTTGTGGTTGCTCGCGTTGTTTCCCAACAACTCCGAACGGACTGTAAATCGTGTGATGCATGTTGCGTCGGCAATGAGCCTGCCTCAAATCCTTCGAGCTCGGCAACCCTGAATAGCCGCTCTTTTTCGAGTGTTTTGGAAAAGATCCTGCAGGTCATATCATTGTAATTATTTTTATAAGTTCCCTTTTCAGAAGAAATATAAAGAAAATCGTCGCTAAAATACACACGTATTTCATCGAATGTTAATCCAGTAGTAGCATAATATACATTATTATAATCAGAAATTGTAATTTGTATTCAAAAATATATTGTGATAAAACATGGATAAGCTTGGGGAGGGCGCGGTGTTTTATCTCCGTCACGCCATGACCGTTGTGTTGAGCGCCATGCTGCTCGCACCATTGTCTTTGAAAGCCGCCGAGCAGGTCGGCCAGGCGGTGCTGATTAAAACCGAAGTTACGGGTGCTGGCGGTGCGCTGGCGGTCGATGATCCCGTTCATCGGGACGAGCAAATTCGCACCTCGATTTCGGGTCTCGGACAGTTCACATTTCGCGACGGCACGAGATTGGCCGTCGGAGCCGGATCGTCCGTTACCATTGACAAATTCGTGTTCGATGACTCGGGCGCAGTGAAAAAGCTGACCATAAATGCGGCAAAGGGCAGCTTTCGTTGGATGAGCGGAAATTCGAACCACTCAGCCTATCAGATCGTGACGCCGGCCGGAACGATCGGCGTGCGCGGAACCGCGTTTGATTTTTATGTCGGAGCCAACGGCACGACTGCGGTCGTTCTGTTGAACGGCGCCGCGCAATTCTGCGGCGCGGGTGGCTGCAGGCAGCTGAAACAGCAATGTGATTGCGTCGTTGCGAAGCGCAACGGTCAGATCAGCGAACCTCGCCGGGTCAATCGCGACGTTCTCAAGACGCTGGGCAACCAGCGGGCTCTGCCGTTTCTGTCGGGGGATCAGCAACTTTCAGGGCGAATGGGTTTTGTCGGTGGCGGTGGTTGTGGTCTGTCGATGGCGACGAGGAGCCAGCCGAACGGGATCTCTCCCCGCAGCGCTCCCGCGAATAATCCTGCACCGGCACCGCACGATACGCCGAGCACACCCAGTCCCCAGCAATCACCACACGCCGATGCGCCTGCCGCACCACACGAAACTCCCAGTACGCCGGATGTCTCGAATCCGCCAAGCGCGCCCGACAAATCAGGCAAACCGCACGAGCATGATGGCGACGAAAGCGAGCATCACGATCGCCATGAACATCACGACAATCATGGCAGAGGCGATCACGGATGGGGTGATCATCAAGGAGATGACGGGGATAGCCAAGGCGATGGCGGCAACCATGGCGGTCACGGTGGTGGGCATCACCAGCGATAGCGCCGTGAGTTGCGCAGGATGGCTTCAAACCAGATAGACGATTTCCGCTTTTCTTCGAATCGCGAAAACGCTCTATCTTCTTGTTTTTACGCAGTTCCGGACGCAAAATCGCTCGGCACTTTTGCTGGAACTGCTCTAGATGTCGGCTGCCTTGTCCTCCGCGGTCTCGTCGACGAAGTGTCCGCCCCGTCGCGAAATCTGGCTGTAAAAATCCTGCAATAGTCCTGTTGCCGCGGCTTGCGCCTTAAGTTTGGCGGTGCTGATGAGTTTGCGGCTGCCTGTCGAGCGTACCCGAAGAGCATTGACAAGCTGCCTGTGCGTAGCCTGCAGTTCGACGAATCCGGCGGATCTTGCCACGCTTTCATCGCCGACCACCGCAAAGAGTTTGGTTCGCATACTCTTACCCTTCAGCGTCAGCGCTCCCGCTTCGAGCAGAGCGCAATCGGCCAGCAAACCTGCCGTCGGTTCAGATACCAGAATGTCGAAATTGACGTCCTTGCAGGCGGATTCGATACGCGCGGCAATGTTGACGGCATCGCCGACTGCCGTGAAATTGAAACGGGTCTCGGCCCCCATATTGCCGACGCATGCCAGCCCCGTGTGGATGCCGATCCCTATTCCGACCCGCCGCGCGTCTCCGAAACCGAAGGCATCGTCGCCATTGAGGCGGGCGAGTGTTTCCCGCATGCCGAGAGCCGCACGCACGGCCTTGCCTGCGTGATCGGAGACATCGACGGGGGCATTCCAGAAGGCCATGATCGAGTCTCCGATGAACTTGTCGAGCGTGCCGTCATTGGCGATGACATGGTGGCTGAGCGCATCGAGCAGCGTGTTCAGAAAGGCGACGACGGCGCTCGGGCTCATCTCCTCGCTGATCTGGGTAAAGTTTCGCACGTCGACGAACATGACCGTCAGTTCGCGTTCATCTCCCCCGAGGCGTAGTGCATTGCGCGTATGCTCGATGCGATGGAGCAGCGATGGCGAGAGGTAATGGCCGAAAGCCCGCCGCACGTCGCGCCGCTCCCGATCCGTCACGAGAAAGCGGAATGCCGTTGCAGCGAAGTGCGTGATCGATCCCGAGACGATCGGTGCCAGCGGGTCGAAGAGAAGTCCCCCATAAAGAAAGGCGGCCCAGGAGGCCACAAGGGCAAAAAAGGTAATCAGCAGGCCACAGGCGAGGGCTGCGGCCGGATTGACGAAGGTGGTGACGATCACCAGAAGGCTGCCTAAGACGGCGATGGACAGGATTTCCAGTCCGTCTGCCCAATCCGGCCGGGACAGGAAACGGCCTGTAAGGATCTGCTCGACGATCTGAGCGTGGATGGAGACACCAGGCACGTTTTCACCAAGGGCCGTTGTGCGGACATCCTGGAGCCCCGAAGCGGAGGTTCCGACGAAAACGATACTGCCTTCGATGGCGGCTCTGATATCGGTGGAGGCGCCTCCGGTCGCGAGTATCTTGCTCGCTGAAATATATCGCTCGGCGGTGTCGCGGCTGACATAGAGCCACAGCTCGCCCGCTGCCGTTACCGGCACGACGAAATTGCCGATCTTGACCCGGGTGAGGGTATTGGGCGTGTGCGGCGCAGCGTCAAGCACGTAGGTGGAGCCTCCCTGTGCGACACGAAGCGCCTCGAGCGCTAGATTGGGATAAAGCTGCTTGCCGTCGCCGAGGAAAAGCGGAACCGCGCGCACCACTGCCGATGATGCGCCAGGATTGAGGCTGATATGACCGAGCCCCGCAGCATTGGTTTCCAATTGCGGCTGCAGTGGCGTGGCGGCCTTGATCCTCGGTGGCGCACCGGAGGGATCTTCGCCGGTATAGGCAAATCCTGCCTTGACCGGCGGCAGATAGTTTCCCTCGTTGGAGAGGCCGAAGCCCAGGACCACCGGCCTTCCCGACAGCGATTGGGAAAAAATCTCATCGTTATCCGGTAGTTTGCCAAGCAGTGACGGATCGATGCCAATGACATCGCGAATGACGTTGCGCGGCGACAGGCGGTCCGGCTCGGCGAAGAGGATATCGAAAGCGATGGCGGCCGCGCCCAGATCGGAAAGCCTGTCGACAAGCGCGGCAATCCGGTTTCTTGGCCAGGGCCATTGACCGAACTCCCGCAGCGACGCCTCGTCTATGTCGACGACCCGGACAGGCTGGTTTTCGAACGTCCGGGGCACCAGGCGCTGATACTGGTCGAATGTCAAATCGCGGGCGAGCCTTAGCAACGGAGGATCGCTTGCCCGCAGGGTCGTCAATGCCGTGACGAAGGTCAGACCGATAACGACGCCAATTTGCTGCGCACGCGTCACCATTATGGTCTCAGCCCCTTTGCCCTCCATCCCCGGCAATAAGTGACGGTTCGAAGAAATACAAAAAATCTATCGGTCTGCTGCACCAAGGAAGAATACGCTGCCTTGTTCCCGTGCACGATGCAATGATCAAAATATCGGAGCGATAGAGAACAGAATTTTTGCACGGCGGTAGCCGAGGCTATGCCGGAGGTTAGCGAAGACTTCGTGAAATACAGCGTTTCAGCCAGGAATGAGCCCACTCCCGGGAATCGAACATGGCTATTCGGGCTCACGAGACGTTTGTAACGGTGGCCACATATGTGCCACTCTGGGTTTCTCAGTTCAGAGGGCATCTTGGATGAGCCGATTGGCAATCGGCATCACTGACCAGCAACATAAGAGCCTAAAGGCTTTGGCGGCTGTCGTTTGGCATTGAGTCGGATTCTTCCTCAATTTCTGCTGGGCCGGAGTTGAGTTCGATTCTCTTCAGGTGATCTCATGGACGATATAGTATTACTTATCAGATCTGTCTTAATGTATATTTTCTCATCGACGTCAAAGATCAACGCTTAGCGGTATGTACCAAGATAGGTACTATCATATTAGTTGTATTTTGATGATTTGCGCGTAAATTTCCGGAGATTGACATATTTTGACGGATAATTAACGACGATCCCACATCCTTTTCTTGAGGAAATATTGGGATATGTTTCATGGCATCGATCCAGCAGAAAATCATCCTTGCAAGCGTTGCAATATTCGTGATTGCGGGCGGCGCAACTGGTGTAGGCATATGGTCTGCCTCGACCCTGACGCAGAATGCCGAGAAAATAGCAGGATCGGCTCAGGTTCTGCGTAATCACATGCAGGCGGATATGATGCATGATGCTTTAAGAGCGGATGTGCTGGCTGCATTGCTTGCTTCCGATCCCGCATCCGGCATCCGCTTTGAAACGGTCAACTCGGATCTTTCGGAACATGTCACCTCGTTTCGCGAGATGATTAAGGCCAACAAGGCGCTCGCGGCGGATCCGGAAACCCAAAAGGTGCTTGCCGGCGTCGAATCTCCGTTGCTGGCCTATATCGACAACGCAACCAAAATGGTGGCGACGGCGGAGAAGAATCCAGCCGGCGCCTTGAAGGCATTGCCCGATTTCATGAAGCAGTTTTCCACCTTGGAGGCTGCCATGGAAGAAGCGGGCGATCAGATACAAAAGGTATCGGAATCGATCTCGGCGGAGAGTACCCGCACAGCAAATTCCATTCGCGACTTCATGCAGGGGCTTCTCGGGCTGACGGCGCTGTTCTCCATCATGCTCTTCGTATTGTTCCGCAGGACCGTGTGCAAACCCATCCTGGCGCTTTGCGCGGATATGGCCAAGCTCGCGGGCGGCGAGACCAATATCGCTTGTGCGGGCATCGGCCGAAGGGACGAAGTAGGGACGATGGCACAAGCCGTCGAAGTATTCCGAAAGGCAGCGATCGCAAATAACCAGCTCGAAGCGGATGCCGCAAGGGACCGTCAGCAGGCGGAAGCCGACAGGATCGCTACCCAGCAGCAGGCGGAAGCCGATGCCGCGGAGCGTCTTCGGGTCGCAACTTCCGGTCTTGCCAGGGGGCTGAAGAGATTGGCATCGGGCGATCTTTCCTTTCAGCTTGATGAGCCATTTGCCCCCGATTTCGAAGCTCTTCGGCATGATTTCAATACCTCGCTGCAGCAATTGAGCAGCACATTGTGCGCGATTGCCGAGAGCATTGTATCGATTGACAGCGGCACGCAGGAGATCTCTTCCGGAGCCAACGATCTTTCCCGCCGAACGGAGCAGCAGGCAGCATCGCTTGAAGAGACCGCCGCCGCTCTCGATCAGATTACGGTCAATGTAAGCAATTCGAGCAAGCGGACGGAAGAGGCGCGGGCGGCAGCGACCGCCGCCGATCATAGCGCTACCCGGTCGGCTGATGTCGTTAGCAGGGCCGAGGAAGCCATGCAGCGAATAGAGAGTTCTTCCCAGCAGATTTCCAACATCATCGGCGTGATCGATGACATTGCCTTCCAGACCAACCTATTGGCGCTCAATGCCGGTGTGGAAGCGGCGCGTGCCGGAGATGCCGGCAAGGGTTTTGCAGTCGTCGCACAGGAAGTGCGGGAATTGGCGCAGCGCTCCGCTGCGGCGGCAAAAGAGATCAAGGTGCTGATCAATGCTTCTTCGGCCGAGGTCGATGGTGGAGTGAAGCTCGTGCGTGAAACGGGTGTCGCGTTGAAGGAAATCGGTGAGCGCATCTCCGGCATAAACCAGCACATGAACGCCATCGCCGCATCCGCCAAGGAGCAGTCGACTGGCCTTGCCGAGGTCAATGCGGCTGTCAATACGATGGATCAGACGACGCAGCAGAATGCGGCGATGGTCGAGCAGTCGACGGCAGCCTCCGCGGCACTTGCCGCTGAGGCCAGCAAGCTAAGTGAACTCGTATCTCAATTCCGCCTCGAGGCCGCGGCCTCTGCCAGTTCTGCGATCTTGCGGCAGACGGCGCGCGCCATGGCAGAGCCGGTTGCGCAAATGGCGCGCAGAGCGGTCGCCGCTGGCGGCAGAGCCGCTTCCGAGTGGAAGGAGTTCTGAGCGCTCCATGGGGCTTGGCGGCAGAGGGGCGTTTGTTCGTACCCTTTGTCATGTGACAGCAAACCGAAACCTCAGCTAAGGCATGTCGCGCAACGCCATGTACATCCGCGGCCCTAATGTTGGCGATGAAGATGCGGCGGTCTCTCCCGCAATGAGGCGCGGCGTGCGAGCTGACTGGATCTCTGGTAAAGATCTAAAAGATCGACCGCCGATGATCATTTTGGCAAAGTGACGCCTGAGATCTTCTCGCAAATGGCGATGAGGCGGTCTTGAAGCGCTGAATCATGCGCCTGCGGATTCGCGGTTCGGCGCTTCAGATGATAGAAGTATTCTCCCGTGACATCTGCTCTCGGATCGTCGCCGGCTGCCAACCAGGCTTGAGTCAGATGGGCCTGAGCCATGTCGTCGGGTGCGCCAGGGCCGCCCATCTTGGTCGGAACCCAGCCGGGCTCCAACGAATTCGAGAATGCGTCCTTCCAACGCCGCGCGATCGCGAACGCAAGCATCGCATCGTGCAGCTTGCTTTCGGCATAGGCCTCCGATCCGTTCCACCGGCGCTGTCTCCAAAGAATATCATCGAGATTGGCATCCGCATGATGGTGCATGCCGGAAGACAGGTAGACCAGTCGTTTCGGTGGTTCGACAAGTGCGGTCAGGATGTAGGCCGACAGCGTGTTTATGGCGAAGACATGCGGCAGTCCATCGGAGGTGAGGCGATGAGCTTCGCGATAGCCGACGGCAGCATTGTGGATCACCGCGTCGAACCGGCCGAGCTTGTTGACTTTGGCAGCCACATTTTTTGCGCCGGCGATTGTCTCGAGATCGCCGATCACGACCGCTTCCGCCTTCGGAAGGGCGCGCTGTGCATCGCTGGCGCGAGCCGGATTACGCGCATGAAGCACGACCTGGTGGCCTTGCTCGGTTAGACGTTCAGCCGCCATAAGGCCGAGGCCGGTGGACGAGCCGGAAATGAAGATGCGGGACATGAAACTCTCTTTTGGTAGCTAGCAAACAATGCTCACAGCCAATGTGGAACAATGGTCAGGATTGTGAAGAGCGGGGTGGTTAGGCACACCGTATGCCGCCAATTGATATTGTGGCGACCGCGGCGGCAAACGCCTTTAATGCGATATGCGGCGCTTGGGGTCGGTCAAGACTCTTCCCAGCTATCGTTGCCAACGGCCAAGGCAGCGGAGCCCTGTGTCTGGAATTGCGGCCGAACGCGTCGGTCAGCGGCTTGAACGGGTGGATGGGCTGGACGATTGAGCGGCTTGGCCGGTTGGGCGGTTCGCACCGCCTCGCCATATTTGAATTGCCCGAGCAGCTGAAACAGCGCAGCCGCCTCGCGTGCGAGACTGTGACTGGCCGCCGTCTGCTCTTCTACCATGGCGGCATTTTTCTGTGTGCTTTGATCGACTGTATCGACTGCCTGATTGATCTCGCCGAGAGCGGTCGACTGTTCTCTTGCGGCTTCGACGATGGCCACGACGTTGGTGTCGATCTCCTGGACTTGGGCGGCGATTTCCTGCAGGGCCCCGCCGGCATTGGTAACCAGGGCGACACCATTGGCGACCTGAGCGCCGGATGCCGTGATCAACGTCTTGATCTCTTTTGCCGCCTTTGCCGATCGTTGAGCGAGTTCGCGAACCTCTTGTGCCACAACGGCAAAACCCTTGCCGGCATCTCCGGCCCTCGCGGCTTCTACTCCCGCATTCAATGCCAAAAGGTTGGTCTGAAAGGCAATCTCATCGATAACGCCGATGATGCTGGATATCTCGCGCGAAGAGGCCTCAATCTGATCCATGGCACCGATGGCGTTGCGCACGACGCCGCCCGAATGCTCGGCGTGGGCTCTTGCTCGCGCAACAAGTCTTCCTGCCTCTTCGGCCCTTTGGCTGGAATTCTTCACTGTCGTGGTGATCTCCTCAAGGGCGGCAGCGGTCTCCTCGATGGAGGCTGCCTGCTGCTCGGTGCGCTTGGCAAGATCATCTGCAGCAACCCGTATCTCATTCGATCCGGAGGCAATCGCATGGGCGTTCTCCGCGACCGTTGCCATCGCCAGCTTCAGCTTGTCGGAGGCACTGTTGAAATCGGTTCGCAACCGCTCCAGCGAAGGAATGAAAGCCTTCTCGATCTCTTGCGAGAGATCGCCCTCGGCGAGATTTGTCAAACATCCGGCCAGTTGATTGACATTTTCAACGCGGCTGGTCACGTCGGTCGCGAACTTGACCACTTTGAAAACCTTGCCGTTAAGATCGAAAATGGGGTTGTAAGACGCCTGAATGTAGACCTTTCGGCCAGCTTTCCCGAGCCGCATGAATTCGTCCGCAACCAGATCACCGGCAGCGAGCTTCTTCCAGAAGTCTTGATAGGCGCTCGATGCCGTGTAGGACGGTTCGCAGAACATTGAATGATGCTTGCCTTGAATCTCCGTCAGTGAATAGCCGAGCGCCGACAGGAAGTTTTCGTTGGCCGTCAGGATCTCGCCGGTGGGAGTGAATTCTATCACAGCCTGCGCTCGCGATAGGGCCTCGATCTTGCCAGAGTCCTCGGCTGTCCTCAGCTTGCTTGCCGTAATATCGGTAGCAATCTTGACGACCTTGACTGGCTTTCCGCGGCGAAAGACCGGATTATAGGAGGCTTCGATCCAAACCTCCCTTCCGCCCTTACCGATGCGCTTATACTGCTGCTGATCGAAATGGCCGGCCGCAAGTTTTGACCAGAAGGCTTTGTACTCCCGAGAGCCCGCATAAGCTGGCGCGACGAACATGCTATGATGTTTCCCGGCGATCTCCGCCAGTTCATAGCCAAGTGCTAGACAAAAGCGTTCATTGGCAGTGAGGATCCTGCCGGCAAGATCGAACTCGATCATGGCCTGCGATTTTGACAATGCGGTAAGAACAGCAATGGCATCTGAGCCACGATCAAAGATAACCATTCGATCATTCCTGTATTTGTTCGGAATATCCGAAGTTAAATTGTAGTAAAACTTACTGTAAACTGTTTAAAATGCTATTAACCATAATCTGAATCTGCTAATATTATATTATAGTGATCTGGGAGGGCGAGAAGTTCGAGCGCCGCGGATCTGATCATCCTTTTGAAGTAGCGCCGACACCAGAAGGTGGGGAGAAGCGGCGGGAATCCGTGCCGGTGCTGCGTTTCATCTACCCCTTTATGGTGAGTTTCCAAGCTACAGATAATACAATGGTGGTATTTAGCAAAATAATTGATCTTATAAGTTGTATCCGGCCGGTTTCGCCGAGGTCCGAGAAGCCAAAGATGCACAAATAAGCCACATGTTTCACTTGCGTGCGATGGGCTTCGATTTTTGCCGTAGTGGGTATAACGGCTGCTATTGTAGTGGGATGGCCTGAGAGGCTGATCCCAATCCGGAGATGGCCCTTTTGGATTGCTGATCAATTATTGGGCAACCTGCGGGTCAGGCGCTCGCACAATCTTAGCTATATTGCGGCGCACAAAAAACCGTGCCACGATCCATGAATTCTTTCGGGAGGAAGAATATAGCGCATTCATCAAAGGATCTATGGCTATGTTTCCCTTTCGAAAAAGCAAAGATGGCAGAAATAATGATGCGTCGGTGAGATTGGCATCTTACGCTGTACTTGGTATCATGGGTACAGTATTTGCCTCATCCGCATTCCCTCCATTCTTCACGTCGACTTCTACTCGCGCTGTGATCAACGCACCGCTTGTGCCGCTGACAACGCCGATCAGCGGCAAGGTGACGTCGCTCGGCGCGGCTGGCGAAATAACGGTCGAGAACGATCGCGTCGACAATTCGACCTTGATCGGCCTGAAGGTTCAGCTTGCCGCGCTGCGCAACGAGATGGAACAGAAGAATTCGATCGTAGGGGATTATGCCCAGCGTATCGGCGACCTTGAAAACGACCTTTCAGGCCAGCAGGCGGCACTCCTCGTCAGGATCACTGCTGATCTCAAGGCCGCCGAGGCGGCTCTTGAGATGGTGACCTATTCGTCCCGTATCGCGAAAGCCGAGGCGGCCCGTAAACTCAGGCTCATGGCTCGGGGTATTGCCGCCGGCAGCGAAGGCGAGGTCGCCGATATGGTTCGTCTGGAGGACACCAAGCTGGAAGCCGCCAAGCTCGCCGTTGCCAAGCTTGCCTCGGAACTTGATTTTGCCCGCCAGGGTGTCTATGTCGGCGCCGACCTGCAGTCGCTGCAAAATCTCCAGCAGGAAATACGCACGCGCAAGGCCGACCTCCTGCAGATCAAGTTGCTGATTGCGACGATGCGCTCGAAGGAGACCGAGCTCGGCT
Source organism: Rhizobium centroccidentale (assembly GCF_030182565.1). Taxonomy (NCBI): domain Bacteria; kingdom Pseudomonadati; phylum Pseudomonadota; class Alphaproteobacteria; order Hyphomicrobiales; family Rhizobiaceae; genus Rhizobium; species Rhizobium centroccidentale. The sequence continues at coordinate 227,293 of NZ_JAQJCG010000001.1, forward strand.
CGCTCGTGACGACGGAGGCGTTGCGGGTCGACAGGCTGGCGCGGGCCGATTTGCATGTTCCCTCGACGAGCCAGCTTTACAAGCCGGTGGCTGCATCCGGACGCGAAGTCACGGCCGGCGACACGCTTGCTGAAACGCTCGACTGCCGAGACGCATTTGTCGTCGCAATCTTTTCCGAGCGGCAGGCGCAAGCCCTCGCCGTGGGATCGAAGGTTGATGTCAATGCCGAAGGTTGGTCGCAAGCGGCAAGCGGCGTCGTTGAGCGGCTGGTTCCTCGTACGACCGACAGGGTGGATCTCGATTACGCCGTTCCTTTCCCGCCGACGGAGCGTCGCGAGCTTTATGCGTACATCCGGCTGACAGAGCCCGGCCAGGCAGATTTGCGAGACAGCCGGTTCTGCTCCGTCGGCACGTGGGTCGACGTGACGATGCCGCAGGAATGGCTTCAAAAAACGCAGCATTATATACGCGAGGCATCGACCTCGCTCATTGGCATAGCCCAGGCATCCGCCGCGCAATGGCCCACCGCCAAAACGGAACTGACCGGTCTCGTCCGGCGGTCGGCCGAACGGTTCGGCGTGCTCAATCTGGAGGAGCGCGTTGCAAAGGGCCCTCGGGACATGCGCGTCAGCTGGAGGATCCTCTATCCCCAGCCTCGGCGTGCCGAGGCGCATGCCGTCGAGCTCCTCAACGACCGAATGAAAGCTGCGCCGGTGAAAAGCTGACGTAAGCCGCCGCGGCACCCGGCAGCCCGTGATGGATCGCATCCAAGCTGAAGTCAGGGAGAAACAGATCGTGTTCTTTGATTCCGACGACGATTTATTCAGCGTTCTGACCTTCGATCTTGTCATCGCCGCTTGCGCGATGCTGTTCGCAATGCTCGCGAACCCGAAGAGACCGTTCGAGCGGGCTGCATTCAGTCTGCTCATGCTCTTGTCGCTCGGGCTCTACCTTTCGTGGCGCGCCCTCGACACGCTTCCGCCTTTCGAGCTTTCTGCCGAAGTGCTCTGGAATTATGTTTACTTCCTCTTCGAGGCGGTGTCGGTGCTTTACGCCATCGGTTCGATCCTGATCCTTCTGAGAACGAGCGACTGGACGAAGGAGGCCGATCGCGGTGAAAAAGAACTGGCGGCCACGGCGGACATTCCTTCCGTCGACGTGTTCATCTGCACTTACAACGAGCCGCTGAATGTCCTGGAAAAATCGGTCATATCTGCCCAGGCGATGAACTACCGCAGGCTTCGGATTTTCGTCTGCGACGACACCCGTCGCCCGGAAGTGCGCGACTATTGCGCACGCGTCGGCGTGAATTATCTGACGCGCCCGGATAACAAGCATGCCAAGGCCGGCAATCTGAACAATGCCTTGAACCATACGAACGCGCTCGCCGAGATTTCCGATTTCATCATGGTTCTCGATGCGGATTTCGCCCCTCAGGCAAATTTCCTCAATCGCGTCATCGGTCTCTTCAAGGATGGGAAGGTCGCCGTCGTGCAGACGCCGCAATTTTATTTCAACAGCGATCCGATCCAGCACAATCTCGGCATCCGGCGCTCCTTCGTCGATGACCAGCGCGTCTTCTTCGACACGTTCCAGCCGGCCAAGGATGCCGTTGGATGCGCGTTCTGCGTCGGTACCAGCTTCGTGGTACGCCGCGCCGCCGTCAATGAGATCGGCGGCTTTCCGTATGATGCACTGTCCGAGGATATGCTGCTCACCTATCGCCTGATGGAGCGGGGCTACGTGACACGTTGGCTGAATGAGAAGCTGAGCGTCGGCTTGTCGGCCGAAGGCGTTCCCGAATATATTACGCAGAGAACTCGCTGGTGTCTCGGCACTATTCAGATCGGCCTCTTGCACGATGGACCGCTCTGGCGCGGCAATTTCACGCTCATCCAGCGTCTGCATTATTTGCACGGGCTGTTCTGTTGGCTGTCGAAGCCTTTCATCCTTTGCCTTTTGCTGGCGCCGTCCGTCTATTGGCTGACCGGAGTTCCGGCGTTGCAGGCCGATGAACTGCTTTTCATGAAATACGGCCTCAGCTCGCTCTTCCTGTTCTGGACCTATTCGACGTGGATCTCCGAAAGGCGCACGCTGCCGCTCTTCACCGAGGTCACCCATGCCTTGACGGCCGTGCCGATCACGATCACCCTGTTCCAGGCGATCCGCAAACCCTTTGGCCGCCCTTTCAAAGTGACGGAGAAGGGAGGGGACAGGTCCACGATCCGCGTTCACCGCCCAACGGCGCTGTTTTTCGGCTTTGTAGCGGCCTTGTCGGGCCTGTCTGTCGTCAGGGTTGTCTATGGCTGGGATGCGCCCGTCGAATTTTCCGCACGCGAATGCCTCAATCTCGTCTGGTCGTCGGTGGCGATGATCATTGCGTTCACGAGCCTGCTTTGCTGCATTGAGCTGCCGCGCTTCGGACAGGAGGAGCCGATCGAAGTCCGGCTTCGCGGGCGGCACCGGGCCAATGGACACATCGGCGATGTGACGATAACAGCCCTGTCCACGGAAGGCGCGACGCTGGCGGAGCACGGCCCGGCCGGTGCGAAGGACGAGGCGGTGTTCATCCCGGAAATCGGCTGGATTTCCTCCCCGGCCAGAGCGGCGCCATCATCGACGGCCTTCTGCCTTATGCCGACGCCGGAGCAGCACAATGCCATCCTGCGGCTGCTTTTCAGGAGCGCGCCCGACAACGTCGCGGAACGGGGCGATTTGCGCAAATCAATGCACATGCTCTTGACGCGTGCCTTCTCCTGATGGGCGGGCAGGACCATTCGACAGACGCGGGGTGACATATGCGAAGCTCTATCAGGGCCTTTCTGACCGGCGCGGTCGTCATATATTTGATGCACGCGGCATGGGCCGGCGAGGAACGACACGTTCAGCTCGCCGCCAAGCTTTGCGCCGGCCTCGTTGCGCACATGAGCGGCGAGCCGGCGCAACCTTTCGTCTTCCGCAGCTACGAGCCCGCGGACAATGCTTCGCCGCTCCATCCCGCGCTTGAAAATGCCGGCTTTACCTACGACAACGCACTGGCGGTGATGGCGCTATATGCCTGCGGCCGAAAATCTGAAGCAGGCCGCGTCGCCGATGCCCTGGTGCTCGCTCTGAAGGCGGATCGATTTTATCACGACGGACGGTTGCGAAACGCCTATCGTGCCGGCCCGGTTGAGGGTAACGGCAGCATGCTGCTTCCGGGCTATTGGAGCCCGATCAGCAAGTCCTGGATTGAAGACGACTACCAGGTCGGCAGCGCGACGGGCAGCACGGCCTGGGGTGCGCTGGCGCTACTGACCGCTTACGAGCAGACCGGCCGAATGCCCTATCTGGACGCTGCTCGAACGATCATGAACTGGATCCATCGCAGCACTGCAGATCCGCAGACGCCTGGCTATTTCGGTGGCTTCTTTGGTGAGGAGCCCTCACCAGAACGCATCGGCTGGAAATCCACGGAACATAATCTCGACGTCTATGCGGCGGATCGCTGGCTTGCCGGGTTCGATCCCATGGGCGACTGGACGCATCACGCCGAGAAAGCGCGCGCGTTTCTGGAGGTCATGTGGGATTTCGAGGACGGCCGCTTTTTCGTCGGAAGTCTGCCCGACAGCGATGCGCCGAATATGAAGATGTCGGGTCTCGATGCCGAATTGTGGCCGCTCATCGCTGTGCCGTCCTACGCATTCAGGCGCGCGCGCGTCCTGGAATGGACGAAACGCAATCATGGCGTTGATGGCGGTTTCGACTTCAACAACGACCGAGACGGCATCTGGCTGGAGGGCACTGCCCAAGCCGCCCTCGTGTTTCGTCTGAGCGGCAGGGCGCAAGAGGCCGAACCTTTGTTCGAAACGATTTCCAGGCAAATTGCCCCCGACGGGCTGCTCTATGCCACGGTCAACGCTGAGCTATCGACCGGCCTGAAGGTCGGACCCGACTCCGCGTCCGTTGACTTCAATTACTTCCGCCTTCCCCATGTCGGAGCGACGGCATGGGCTGTGCTTGCTGCACTGAAGCGCAATCCTTTCATAGGCACAGACGGTCAGTCGGCGAGCCGTTAGAGTTTCCCGGAAAAGTGCGAAGCGGTTTTCGTCTGGAATTGCGAAAAAACAAAGGGCGATTTCGTAATTCCATATTGTTCGCTCCTGCACCGAGCCGTGAGCGGGGCTTTTTCCGAGTCGAAAGCGCCGGCCACTACGACTTGTATTACAAGCCGGAATACGTGAATCAGGCTACCGACCGGCTCCCGGTGTTTTATTCGAAGCATCTGATCACGTAGTTGCTGCTCCAGGCTGGTCCGGAACGGTCTCCGTGAGCCACTTGATATCGTCAGTCACAATTTTTGTTTTCTCGGCTGCTGCTGTCGAAGCATTCGATCAGCATTTCGGTCAGCACGCGCACTTTTCTTGAGGAATGCTGCCCTGGCGGGCGAACGACGAAGATCCCGGCCGGCGGCGGCGGATGATTTTTCATGACTGTCACCAGAGCGTCGGAATCGAGGTAATCCTGGGTGAGGCCATCGGGGAGCACAGCGATACCCAATCCTGCCGAAGCGGCGACGACGAGAGCAGCGCCGTTGTCAGCCTTGAAACGGCCCTCCGGGCGGATGGTCAGGATCTTGTCGCCATCCATCATCTGCCACGTTTCCATTCCTTGCATAAGCGCCTGATGGGTCACGAGATCGGCGCTGGCGTCCAGCTTCCCCTTAAACCGCTCAATATTTTCAATCACATATGAAAGGGCGGGGCAGTCACGGACATTAGGGCTCTTCCACCAAGAAATTCAATCTGTTCGTGAACTTGCGGTATAAAAATAGGGCGCCAGATCGCGTGTCAATTAATTCAAGGGTAAGATGAAGAAGATTCTTTTGCTCCAATACTGATGGGGGCTTTATGGGAGGGATTAGCTCGCAACTGCCTACCAAGGCAAAAAAGGTCTGGCAATTCGACAGAGCATTCGGTCATCATGGGTGTCGATGGAGACCCTCAGGAGAGTCCCTGACGCTCAACAATATGCCCAGTGAGGAGAGGCAGCTCCTTGAAGAAGAGAACCCGAACAGCCATGCAGGGTGTCAAACGCGTCAAATGATTAATCGTGCGTTCAGGGTGTTGCCGCTAGTTAGGCGACAACGATTGCCCCGGTTGCTGTCAAGTGGGGCGCTGCAACGAAGATCTCAGGCTCCCGGTTCTCGTTTCTAGAAACTCGCATTCGAGAAACGACCCGACAAAAGCGAAAGACACATGTCGTCAAAAAATATTGCAAACGATTCTGCTTCAACTCCCCAGGTGGCTCATTCGGATCGCGAATTCGGAATCCGCGCCGCTCTTCTATCGAACGAACAGTTGAGAGCGAATGCTGCGAAGTTTGCTGAGAGTCGCACGCTCGATCTGGTCGGGTTTAAAGACTTCGATTTTTATCTCCGGCACAAAGAGAACGAGAACGAGATTCTCAGGGTCTATCGCGCTGCTGCCGCGGATGTGGACGCCGGTGAGAGCATTACGCCAGCTGCCGAATGGCTGCTCGACAATCACTACATCGTCGAAGAAGCAATTCAGGAAGTACGCCGCGACTTTCCGAAGAAGTTCTATCGTGAACTGCGCAAGATCAAGCTCGACGGCGTGGAGGTGCCGCGCACCCTTGCGCTCGCCTGGCTTTACATGGCGCATGCGCACAGCAATATAAGCAATGCCGGAATGACCGCTGTAACGGAAGGATTCCAGGATCGCGAAACACTGCGGATCGGCGAACTCTGGGCGCTCCCTTCGCTGGTGCGCTACGTGTTGATCGACAATCTTCGCCGGGTGGCATCGCAGATCGATAAGAGCCGCGAAATGCGCGCGGCCGCCAATGCAGCGGCTACCGAGGTAATTTCGCTCGGTGACGCCGGCGCAGCGCAACATCTGGAAACGCTCGCTGCCAATCTCGACGACACGACCTTCGTCACGCAGCTGCACTATCGTCTTCGCAATGCGCTCGAGCCAACCGAAGCTGCCTTGAATTGGCTCGAAGGCAAGCTTTCCGCTAAGGGAACGGATGCCGAAGCTGTCATGTCGGCCGAGCAGACCCGTCTTGGCGCAGCCAATGCGCTCATGGGCAGCATCATCAAGAGTCTGCGCGAGATCAACGACACCGACTGGTCCGAATGGGTCGAAGAGGTCAGCACCATCGACAAGCTGCTCTGGCAGCAGACGGACTATGCCGAGCTCGATGCCGGATCTCGCAACAGCTACCGCCGTCAGATCGAAAAGCTTGCAAAGCGCTCCGACAAGACGGAAATGGATATCGCCGAGGCCGCCGTGAGGCTGACCGACCGTGCAAAAAATGAGAGCAGGGACGGATCAGCGAGCAATATCGGCTACTATTTCGTCGGCAACGGGCGCCCGGCACTCGAGGCGGAGATCGGTTTCCGGCCGACGCTCGGCCTGCGGTTCATGCGGATGGTCCGCAAGCTGAACTGGCTATCGATCGCCGTTCCCGTACTTCTCCTGACATTGCTGGCGCTGGTCCTGGTCGAGTGGGTGTTCGTCGACGCCGGCATGCCGCTTTTTGCGACCATCGTTCTGCTGCTGATGTTCGCGCTCCCGGCCTCCGAAGGTGCCACCGGTCTCTTCAATTTCTTTGCCACCTTCTTCATCACTCCGGATCGTCTCGTCGGCTATGAGTTCAAGAAGGGATTGCCTGCAGACGCCCGCACGCTCGTCACCATTCCCTCCCTGATCGGCAGGCGCGAGCATGTCGATGAGCTCGTCCGCAATCTTGAGGTGCATTACCTTGCCAACGCCCGCGGCGAGATCTATTACGCACTTTTGACCGACTGGCCGGATGCCGAGGAAGAACAGACCGCCCGCGATCTCGAAGTGCTCGATTATGCGCGCAGCAAGATCGCCGAACTGGAATCACGCTACTCGGAAGAAGGCAAGCAGCGCTTCTATCTCCTGCATCGCCGCCGGCAGTATAACCCGGCCGAGGGCGTCTGGATGGGTTGGGAGCGTAAGCGCGGCAAGCTGCACGAGCTCAACATGCTGTTGCGCGGCAGCCCAGACACGAGCTTTATCGCAGGTGTCGATGTTGTGCCGGCAGACGTCAAATATGTCATGACGCTCGACAGCGATACACGCGTTGTACGTGATACCGTCGTCAAACTCGTCGGCAAGATGCATCATCCGATCAATCGCCCGGTTTTCGACGACAAGAAGCAGCGCGTCGTCGATGGTTATGGCGTACTGCAGCCGCGCGTGACGCCATCGCTGACCACGGGCAAGGACGCGTCGACCTTCCAGCGCGTCTTTTCGGTCAATCGCGGTCTCGACCCTTACGTCTTCGCGGTTTCCGACGTTTATCAGGACATCACCGGCGAGGGTACCTTCACCGGCAAGGGCCTCTATCACGTCGACGCCTTCGAAGCTTCATTGAAGGGCCGTATCAGCGAGAACTCTATTCTGAGCCACGACCTGCTCGAAGGCTCGATGGCTAGATGCGGTCTGGTGACGGACTGTGAGCTGGTCGAGGATTTCCCAATCCGCTACGAAGTCGAAGTCTCGCGCCAGCACCGCTGGGCTCGCGGCGACTGGCAGCTTATTCCCTACATTTTCGACGAGCGCCGTGGCATTACCGCGCTGGGCTGCTGGAAGATGCTCGACAATTTGCGTCGCTCACTGACGCCGATCGCCTGGTTCTTCGCTTCCGTGCTCGGTTGGTACTGGATGGATCCTTTCGGGGCGCTCATCTGGCAGATCCTGCTGATCTTTAGCCTGTTCGTCGCCCCGACATTGTCGCTGATCAATGGCATCATCCCGCGAACCAGCGACATCATCCTGCAGGCGCATCTCCACACCGTCTGGAAAGACATTGAGAATGCCAACGCCCAGGTGGCGCTGCGCATCATCTTCATCGCCGACATCGCCTGCGTCATGGCCGATGCGATCGTCCGCTCGCTCTACCGCATGTTCGTCAGCCGCAAGCTGATGCTGCAATGGCGTACCGCTGCAAGCGCGCAGGCCATGGCCCAAACGACGATTCTCGGTCATTACAAGGTCATGTGGCGCGCCCCGCTGCTGGCCATTTTGGCGCTGGTCTTCGCAGCCTCTTCCGGCGACATCGCCTGGCTGGTCGGGCTTCCTTTCGTGCTTCTCTGGGTGCTGTCGCCAGCCATCGCCTGGCTGGTCAGCCAGACGGCGGAAACCGAAGATCGGCTCGTCGTCCCCGATCACGTCCGCAACGAATTGCGCAAGATCGCGAGACGTACCTGGCGCTATTTCGATCACTTCGTCGTTCCCGATCAGCACTTCCTGCCGCCCGACAACGTTCAGCAGACGCCGCATGCCGTCGTTGCCATGCGTACGTCTCCGACCAATATCGGCGTCTATCTCTTGTCGGTCATCTCGGCGCGTCGTTTCGGCTGGATTTCGTTCGAGGACGCGGTCAAGCGCATCGAACAGACGATCGAAACTGTCGAAAAGCTGGAAAAATATCGTGGGCACCTGTTCAACTGGTATCATACCGATACGTTGAAGCCGCTGGGCCGGAAATATGTGTCCTCGGTCGATAGCGGCAATTTTGCTGGCCATCTGATTGCCGTTTCATCGGCGTGCCGTATCTGGGCTCAGTCGCCGCTCGCCCATATCCATACCGATCTCGATGGCATCGGCGATGTCGCCGCAATTCTGCGCGAGGTGCTTTCCGAGCTCGATGACGATACACGCTCGAATCGCTCGCTTCATGACCGGCTCGACGGCCGGATTGCCGAGCTGGAAGCGGCGGTCGCGACCGGCAAGCGCGAGAAGGAGTTCTCCTCGGGTCTCATTGAACGATTTGCAGGACAGGCTCGGGAAATCCGCGAGCTTGCCGGAAGCCTCGACAGGGAAGTCAAGACCACGCGGAGCGAGGAGGTTGTCCATTGGGCGGAGAAGCTGGTCGAAACCTGCGAACTCCATCAAATCGACAAGGCTTTCGATCCCTCGCAGGCGCCCGACATCAGCGAAAGGCTGACGCGGGTCGGCAATCGCGCCCGCGAAATCGCCTTCGACATGGATTTCAGCTTCCTCTATCGCCCGGAACGCCGGCTGCTGTCGATCGGCTTCCGCGTCGAGACGGAGGAAGTGGATGCCGCTTGCTACGATCTGCTCGCTTCTGAAGCGCGTCTGACGAGCCTCTTCTCCGTAGCAAAGGGTGATCTGCCGACCGAGCACTGGTATAAGCTCGGCCGCCACGTGGTGCCCGTCGGTACGCGCGGCGCGCTGGTCTCCTGGTCCGGCTCGATGTTCGAATATCTGATGCCGCCCCTCGTCATGCAGGAGCGCAGCGGCGGGATTCTCAACCAGACCAACAATCTGATCGTTCTCGAGCAGATGAACTATGCGCGCAAGCTTGGCACGCCATGGGGCATCTCGGAAGCGGCCTTCAACGCCCGCGATCATCAGATGAACTATCAGTACAGCAACTTCGGGGTGCCGACGCTCGGTCTGAAACGCGGTCTCGGCCAGAACGCCGTCATCGCACCTTACGCCTCGCTGCTGGCCAGCCAATACAATCCGGTCGCAGCCCTCGAAAACCTCGATCGGTTGCGGGCCGTCGGCGCGCTCGGCATGTATGGTTTCCATGATGCCGTCGATTTCACGGCAAGCCGCGTGCCTGAGGGCAAGCAATGCGCAGTGGTTTACAACTACTATGCGCACCATCACGGCATGTCGATTGCCGCTGTTGCCAACGTGGCTTTCGATGGCCTGCTGCGAGAGCTGTTCCATGCCGATCCGGTAATCGAGGCTGCCGAACTGCTGCTGCAGGAAAAGGCGCCGCGTGACATCCCCGTTATGGCCTCGAAGCACGAAACCGATGCGCCCGCGACCATCCAGGGCGACCTGATGCGTCCGGAAGTGCGTCGCCTCGAAGACCCGGCATCGCGCGAGCGCGAGTTGCTGCTGTTGTCGAACGGCCGTTACTCAACCATGCTGACGGCGACCGGTTCCGGCTACAGCCGTTGGAAAAACCTCTCCGTCAATCGCTGGCGCGCCGATCCGACCGAGGATCGATGGGGATCGTTCGTCTTCATGCGCGACACGGCATCGAACGAATGGTGGTCTGCGACGGCAGAGCCGCGTTCGATCGCCAACGAGCATGTTCGCGTAAGCTTCAGCGACGACAAGGCGGAGTTCATCAAGACCGTCGGCGAGCTGACGAGCGAAATGCAGGTCTTCGTTGCCAGCAACTACGATGCCGAAGGCCGCCGTCTGACGATCAGCAATACCGGCGCGGAAGACCGGGTCATCGAAGTCACTTCCTACATGGAGCCCGTTGCAGCGCTCGATGCCGTCGATACCGGTCACCCGGTCTTCGCCCGCATGTTCCTCAAGACCGAAATCGCCGAGAATGGCGATGCGATCTTTGTCGAGCGCCAGAAACGCGGTGTGACGGATCCCGACGTCGCCATCGCCCATCTGATCGTCGATACGTCGGGCGAAGATTTGCCGACTCACTATGAGACGGATCGCATGCGCTTCCTTGGACGGGGTCGCACGCTGACGGAGGCTGCGGCCTTCGACGCCGGTGCGGAACTTTCCAATTCCAGCGGCTTCACGATGGACACCTGCTTGTCGCTGCGTCGGACGCTCCGCGTGCCGGCAGGAGAGAAGGTCAGCGTAACCTTCTGGACCATTGCCGCGGCCGAACGCGCCGAACTCGAGGCGGCGGTTGAGCACTATCGCCAACCGGAAAGCTTTGCCCAAGGTCTCGTTCAGGCCTGGACGAGAACGCAGAGCCAGCTGCGCCAGATCGGCGTCAATTCGAAGGAGGCGGCCGCCTACCAACGCTTTGCCCGCTACATCATTTATCCGGATATGGCTCTGCGCGCCGACAACGAGGCGGTCCGTAAGGGGCTGAATTCGCAGTCCGTTCTTTGGGGCGCTACCTTGTCGGGCGATGCACCCCTGATGACCTTGCGCATCACCGACGAGCTCGGCACGGATCTTGTCAAGGAACTGTTGCGTGCGCAGGGCCTCTTGCAGTCGCGCGGAGTCGAGGTCGATCTCGTCATCTTCAACGAGCGCACCGGTGAGGCGGCTGCCGAAATGCAGCGGACCATCGACCAGCTCTGTGATGCGGCGCGTCACGCCAGCGAGGTCGCCGGCATCCAGCGCAATATCTACGTCCTGCGCAAGGATCTGACGACACCGGAGGCCTATGACGCCATCATCGCCGCCTCGCGCGTCGTGCTGCGCGGTCGCGACGGCAGCCTCATCGATCAGGTGCAGAAGGCTCGTTCCGTTGCCGGTTCGCCTGCGCTGCTTGGTCAGTGGGGCGATTCCACCCTGGTGCCGCGTATGGTTCGCGACACTGCCGGGATCTCTCCGGTCGATGGCAGCGATCTTGCCTTCTGGAACGGCTATGGCGGCTTTGCGGCCGATGGCAGCGAATATGTCGTGCGCCTGTCCGGCGGCGAACAGACGCCGCATCCGTGGGTCAATATCGTAGCCAACGAGAGCTTCGGCTTCCATGTCTCGGCGGAAGGTGCTGCCTTCACCTGGAGCCAAAACTCCCGCGACCATCAGCTGACGCCCTGGACCAACGACATGGTGACCAACCGGCCAGGTGAGGCCTTCTATTTGAAGGATCTCGATCGCGGCTCCGTCATCGTGCCGTACGCCTCACTCGCGCAGCGCGTAGACACGCGTTTCGAAGCCCGTCACGGGCTTGGCTATTCGATCTTTTCGACGGTTCAGGACGAGATTTCCTTGGAGGTCACCCAGACCCTCGACATGGAAAAGCCCGTTAAGCTGACGCAGCTGCGCATCCGCAATGATGCGGGTGAAGCACGCAAGCTGCGTCTTTACGGCTACGCTGAATGGATTCTCGGCAACAACCCGACCAAGAGCAAGCCCTTCATCATATCGAGCTTCGACAGCGTGAGCGGAGCGGTCTTTGCGAAAAATCCGTTCAGCGTAAACTTCGGGACGCGCGTCGCAGCTTTTGCGGCAAGTGAAACACCGTCGAGCGTCTCCACCAGCCGCCGCGAATTCATCGGCCGGCACGGAACGATCCAGCAGCCGCGCACGGTCTCGGCCGGCTCGCGGCTATCCAATGCCGTCGACCTCGATGGTGATCCGGCGGCTGCCATGGCATTCGATCTGACGATCGAGCCCGGCGAAGTGCGCGACATCTGCTTCTATATGGGTGACGCCGCCTCGCAGGAAGAAGCCGCCGCTCTCATCGCCGAGATACGCTCCGTCGGCTTTGGCGACGTTCTTGAGAAGACGCGTGGGTTCTGGAAGACCTTCACCGGCAAGACACGTGTCTCGACGCCGGACCAACGGCTCGACTTCATGGTCAACAATTGGCTGCCTTATCAGACCTATAGCTGCCGCATCATGGCTCGCACCGCCTTTTACCAGTCGAGCGGCGCGTGGAACCTGCGCGACCAGCTGCAGGATTCGCTGGCCTTTCTGCTGCATTCGCCTGAAATCGCACGCAAGCAGATCCTCAATACCGGCCGCCGTCAGTTCCCGGAAGGCGACTTTCAGCACTGGTGGCTGGCAGACAGCGGCGCGGGCGTTCGTACGAACATCTCCGACGATCCGGTCTGGCTCGCCTATGCCGTCGACCAGTATTGCACGGTGACCGGCGATAGTTCGATCATGGACGAGATGCTGCCCTTCGTCGAAGGTGCACAGCTCAGCCCCGGCCAGTACGATGCCTTCCTGCAGCCGCGTGTTTCCGACGAGACCGCTTCGCTCTACGAGCACGCCGCACTTGGCCTCGATCTCGCAATTAAGCGCACGGGCGTCAACGGCCTGCCGTTGATGATGAGCGGCGACTGGTGCGACAAGATGGATCGTGTCGGCATCGCCGGTCGCGGCGAGAGCGTGTGGCTTGCATGGTTCCTTGCGGGCGCCTTGCGCCGCTTCATCGCCTATGCCGAAAAGCGCGGCGACAAGCAACGCGTCAGCCGCTGGTCGGATCATCTGGCAAAGCTCAAGGTCGCGATCGAAACGGCCGGTTGGGATGGCGAATATTATCGCCGTGGCTATTACGACAACGGCGCGCCTCTCGGCTCCAGCCAATCGGCGGAAGACAAGATCGACTCGATTGCGCAGTCCTGGAGCGTGCTCTCGGGTGAGGGTGACGCCGACCGTAGCGCTATGGCCATGAACGCGGTCCTCGACAAACTGGTTGACAACGAGGGCAAGCTCATCCGCCTGCTGACGCCGCCCTTCGTGAAGCCGGTCAATGATCCCGGCGTGATCAAGGCCTACCCGCCAGGCGTGCGCGAAAACGGTGGCCAATATACGCATGCCGCCATGTGGACGGCCCTTGCGTTGGCCCGGATGGGTCGAGGCGAAGACGCCTGGCGCGCTGTCGAAATGCTGAACCCCATCAACCACGCGCTCGATAAATCCTCTGCGGAGACCTATCGCGTCGAGCCTTATGTGATCGCCGGCGACGTTTATGGCGAAGGCGACCTTAGGGGCCGTGGTGGCTGGAGCTGGTATACCGGGTCGGCCGGATGGTTCTACCGCACGGCGCTCGAAGGCATCCTCGGCATCCGTACTGAGAACGGACGGTTGCACGTCAAGCCTGTCTTGCCGGCAGGCTGGAACGGCTATTCGGCCACCCTGGAACTTCCAGACGGCAGGTACGAGGTCTCGGTTTCGAAGGCGGATGCGGCCGGAGGATATTCGGTCGCCATCAATGGGACTGTCGTCGACGACCTTCAGGAAGGATATTCGCTCGCGTCCCCGTGAGCGAAGTCCCCTAGCAATTCGAAGTCCGCAATGTGATTTGCGGTTGCTTGCGCTGCTGGCGGTCAATTGTGGGCACTTCGGTTCCTCGTTCGACGAGGAACCGGTTGTGACATTTGCACCAGCCCAATCCGCGAGCGAAGCGGGGAAAGGGGCAAGCGCGCCAGGACATTTCGATTGGTTGCCGTTTCGTAGTTGAAGCGACGGCCGGATTGTCGCGCCATATTCATAAGTCCAGCGCCAGCAAGAAGAACCCCACTTGCCGAAGTGCCCCGACATGAAAATACCAGAGGGCCGCTGCCGGGACCGCACATCGACATCTATCCCTCCTAGAGGTCTGATCTCAACCGCGGCGGTGGGTCGCCGGGCTCATGCGGCCGGCAGCACCCTTATGGGGATGTCGTCGTTCTCGTCGTCGCGTTCGAGGGCCATTTGGTTAGCGAGCTGGCGGAGTTGGTTGAAGTCGGCCGGGCCGTCGAAGGAGATGCCGCCGAGGCGGATGGCGACGGAAAGCGGCGCGCCGTCGGCGCTGAAGGTGGCCTCGGAGAGGCGTGTGCGGATGCGGGTGCTGATGTCGCGGGCATCCTCGATGGTGGCGCCAGACAGGAAGATGCCGAGTTCGTTGGTCGCAAGCCGGGCCACCAGATCGTCGCGACGAACCGAGGACTGGATGATAGAGGCAAGCGATTGTATCACAGTGTCGGCCCATTGCGGCCCGTAGCGGCGGCCGATATCGTCAAGCGTATCGACGATGACGGCGATGACGATGCCGCCGGCATCGGTGGTGGTATGCTTGCGCCGGTCGATAAAGTGCTCGACGGCCGCGGCGAATGCGGTGCCGTTCAGCGTGTTCGTAACGCTGTCGTGGCGCGCCGCATGGGCGACGTTTTCTTGCATCTCGCGGACGACGCCTTTGTGGAGCTGCAAGGCAAAAAGCAGCGGAAAGGCAATAAATGCGGAAAAAAGCGCTGCACCGACAAATCCGACCAAAAATGGTCGATCCGGCATCCATAAGTTTAATATAAGGAAAAGACCAACAGAACCGCCGATGGCGCACAGGGTACCGAGTGTGGCCCTCTGCAGGGCTTTGAAAATGGTGGCGGAGGGATGTCGCTGAATCATATCGAAGTTACATCCGTTCTTGACGCTATGTTAGCTGAACATGGGCTTGAAAAAAACCGATTTAAGAAAATCTGTAAAATTTGTTGCTTTGCACCGTTGTTCTCACGAATTCGCCGGCTTTCCTTGCTCTGGCCTCAGCCAGACTTTGGCTCCCTGTCATTTGCGCACAGCTCGTTTAGAGCGCTCTTTCTCTGCTCCCCAAAAGGAAAGTCGAGCGTTTGGGACTTCCTTGCAAACCGCGATTTGCATATGAGCTCGAAGCTCACTTCGAAAGCGCGAGGCGTTGCGGGCTCCCCATACACCAGCAAAGCACTCTCCGGACGCATCGTTCGTGAAGACCACAGCTCCACCAAAAGCTGAAGACAGGCCGCCTTCACCAACGACACCTCCGGCCCCATAAACCGCGACAACGCGATCCAGCGGCGCAACGCTGACGACCGTATCGCCCCACGGAGCGAACCTGCGCTTCTAAAAAGATAAACCGGGCAAGGCAAAGTTGTCATCGATCGAGCATATCTCGATCAGCAAGGGCGGCAAGCTCCTGATCGAACTTTGACGACAGGACCTAGATTCTAAATGCATCGGCGATGCCCCCGCCTTCGCCGCTTCAGAGTGCCCTAAATATAAGGCCCGAAGGTGATCGCACCCCGTGATCAGAGGTTAGTTTCGACCATTCGATGTCTTAGCCAGCATCTCGCTCAGCGTTGCGGCGGACAGCATGGCTTCGGCCAAAAGCTTCTTGAGCTTCTGGTTCTCTTCTTCCAGGGCTCTCATTCTTTTGGCAGCGAGACCAGCGCTTCCAAACTGTAGGGATTGCCACCGGTAGAAGGTCGGCTCGCTGATGCCGTGCTTGTGGCAAACATCAGCAACCGTCACCCCCGCTTGGTGCTCTTTCAGAATGCCGGTAATCTGGTCGTCGTCGAATTTTCTCTTGCCCATCACCGCTTCAGTCCTCACGAAATGCTCTGTGGAAACTGTCGAGAAGTGGTCTGATGGCATAGAACGCCACGCTGCTTTCGCCCGTTTCGATCAGTGCCTGTGCGGGCATGCCCGGGACCAGTTCGACATCGCTCATTTTCGCCAACCGTTCGTCCGTCACTCGGATCGTCGCGGCAAAGTATGGCTGGCCGCTCTGTGCGTCGATGAGACGGTCCGCCGATACATACTCGACCCGGCCCTTCAGCAATGGAACGCGCCGCTGATTGTATGGAAGGAGGTGAACCTGCGCCTCAAGTCCCGCATGAACGAGATTGATATCTTCCGGTCTGACGTGGGCGGACACGATGAGACGATCGCTGCGCGGCACAAGATCGACGAGCGGCTCGCCCGCGCCGATCACGCCGCCGGCCGTATGGATGCGCAGGTTCATGATTGTTCCGTCTTCCGGAGCGCGGATATCGGTCCTTGAAAGCTGGTCGTCGATCGCCCACAAGCGCTCGCGCAATTGCATGATCTGACTTTCCGTGTCGCGCATGCCCTGCGCGATTTCGCTCAGCCGGTCGCTTTCAAGCTTTGCAAGATCGGCCTGTGCCTCGCTGATCACTTGGTAGGCGCGGGAAATTTGCGCCTCCACCTGACCTTGCTGGCCAGCGAGGTCTGCTTTTTCCCGCTGGAGGTTGAGAACAGTATTCTTTCGTTCCAATCCCTTGGCGCTGAGGGCCGTAACCTGATCCAGTTCCTGCTGAGAGATTGCCACTCTGTCGGTCAATGCGGCCTTCTGGGCGCCAAGTCCGATGATTTCCTGGCGCACCTGTGCGATCTTTTCATTGGTGATGCCAGCTTCCGCCTGCATGACCTGGCGACGCGCTTCGAAAATTTTTCGCTGCCCGGTCAGAATCGCGCCGACCGAGGGATCTTTGTCCATTGCCGCCCGGAGATCCTGCGGAAAGGCGATATGGTCGGTGCCCGTCTGCTCGGTAAGCAGGCGGGCACGGCTTCCTTCGGCGTCCCAAAGTTGCCCTTGAATACTGTCGCGCTCCGAGCGGGACTTCGTGTCGTCGAGTTCTATCAAGACTTGTCCGGCCGTGACCGCGTCGCCGTTTTTGACGAGTATGCGCCGCACGATGCCGCCTTCCAGGTGCTGAATGGTCTTGCGGCTGGACTCCGGTTCGATGACGCCCGATGCGACCGCTGCGCTTTTCAGCGGCGCCAGAACCGACCAGATTCCCAATCCGACTATGAAGACGCCGACCAACAGGTTCCCTGTCCAGATAACGCCTCTAAGCCCTGGTATCGGCGAAGGAGGGGCGGGGCCGCGCTTTTTCGACTCGATCACCGGCGAGTAGGCTGCCAGTTGCTTGGGCGTCGCAATCGATCGTTCAGCGAACCGTTGGCTCGCTCTTGACGAATTTGAAAATCTCGCCAACGTTTCGTCCAGTCGAACAAGGGTCATGACCATCTCCCTCCCTACGTTCCTGTTCGAGATGGCGGTTGAAGATGGGTTTCGTAAATCTGCTCGCTATCGCCGAAGGCGGCCATCGTCCCGTTACGCATAATGGCAATCTTGTTGGTGACCGGCAGGATACCCATCCGGTGAGTTATGATGACGACGGTCATCCCCCTGGATTTCATGCGCTCAATCGCTTTGTACAGCATGCGTTCGCCGTCGTAATCAAGGCTCGAGTTCGGATCGTCGAGAACGATGAGGGACGGATTTCCATAGGCCGCCCGTGCCAGTCCTAGCTGTTGGCGCTGAGCTCGAAGAAGCAGGTTTCCACCTTCGCCGATATCGGTCTCGTAGCCCTTTGGCAGCCGGATGATCGCCTCGTGCAATCCAACCAGCTTTGCGGCGTCGATCGCTTTGGCGAGATCTCCTCCGTCCAGCCTGCCTATCACATCCTTGATTGCTCCGCCAAAAAGCTCGATGTCCTGCGGCAGGTATCCGACGTGGTGGGTCCCTCCGCAAAGGCGCAGAGCCGAGATATCGACCCCACCAAGAAGGGCGCACCCGCTCGTTGCCTGAACAACGCCCGCTATGACGCGGCCCAGCGTCGATTTTCCCGATCCAGACGGGCCGATGAGCGCTATGCAATCGCCGGGTGCCAGGCGCAATGTGATACCAGTCAATATCTGCCGGTTGGCGAATGGCTGAATATAGCCGACGTTATCGAGAATGAGGCCACTGGGTTCCGGTTGCGGAACCGTTCGGGCATCGTGTTCCGATGCCATGGTGATCAGCATTCTGTTCAGGCGATTGAAGGCATTCCGCGCAAACGTTAGGGAGCGCCATGCACCGATTGCACCCTCGATCGGTGCGAGGCCGCGTCCGAGCAGTAAGCTCGCAACGAAAATGATGCCGGGACTGCTGTTACTCGCAAGCACCAGCCATGTCGCCGATCCCATCATCAGGATCTGCGCGAGGGTGCGGATCGATTTGGAGAAACCAAGAATTATCTCCGTACGGTGCATCGCGATGTCCTGCGCTCTTCTTGCCAATTCCGCATCGCGATAGACGAGCAGCGCTGCACCATACTGCATGCCCATTGCCCGGATTACTTCGATGTTTTTGAGGGCGCTCGCAAATCGCAGATAGCTCCTCGAGAGGGCAAGATTGGCACGGGAAAGCGGCTCTTGCGTCGCCAGTTCCGTGAGGAATGCAAACAGAAGAAGCGCAACTGCGCTCAAAAGACCGATGGTCCCAAGCAGCGGATGAACAAGAAAGAGCAGGAGCAGGAAGACCGGCGCCCAGGGAACGTCAAAGAAAAGGGAGCTCGCTGGGGAATCGAGGAATTGGCGTAAGGTGGCCAGGTCCCTGTAGCACTCCGTGGCGGCTCCGGCATCGGCGCGAGCGGCATATTCGAATGATGCGGTGAGCACCATGGGCCGCAACCTGTGATCCAGCCAGCTGCCGATGCGCGAAAGAGCAGCCCTGCGCACGATATCCAGAATGGAGCCGACCACGACGGCGATGGCGATGATGATCGTCAGCATCAGGAGCGTGTCGGCGCTTCGGCTGGACAGAACCCTGTCATAGATCTGCAGGAGATAGATGGAAGGGGCTAGAAGAAAGAGATTGTAGCCGCAGCTGTAAAGGAAAACCAACCCGAAGGCTCCGGCACAAGCCCGGAGCGCAACAACGAGCTGTGTCTGTGGGCGCGATGGCTTTACAGAAAGTGTTGCCATTATCCGATCTCGCTCCACTTGATACTGACAAGACGAGGCTGCCGGCGGGTTCCGCAACCTATGGGGGTCGCCAGCCGAAGCCGGCGACCCTCAGGGCCTGAGGTCATGAGCCAAGATGGCTGAGATCGATATGACCGAAGTCGTTCGTGAAATGATCGAGAGCATTGTTCACGGTCGTCGTTGATGGGTCCGTGTGAACCAATGCTGCCGAGATGTCGCCGCCGCGAGCTGTGTTACCGTTGCCGCCATTGCCGCCAACGCCGGCGAGGATGGTGGCATGCTGATCGGCCAGAAGCTGCGTATATTGCGTCGCCGTCGTATCGGCGCTTACCGCCGCCGTGTCGCCGCCGCTCACGCTTCCTTGGCTGCCGTTGGAGTGAGAATCTCCCCCGGCGCCGCCGGCGCCGCTATTCGTGACCGCCGCCAGGAAGCCGTTTTGGGCCTGGGTAAAGCCACCAGGTCCGCCGCTGCCGGCGGTCCAATCCGCTGTCTGCCCGACATGATCACCGTTGTGCAGATCGGTGGATGCTCCTTCGACCGATTGCACATTGGCGACATACGCAACCGGATTGTAGTCGATGTTGCCATGGCTGATGCCATCGCCGCCGTTGCCGGCGCTCCCGTCGCCGGCAACCGGGTCACTGAAATGAATCGTGTCAGATATTTGTGGAATAGGCATTGATGTCCCTCCTTCAACTTCGTTTCGTCCGAGTTCCTTACTACGGCGTGGGTATCCAGCATCTCATCGCCAGCCAATACAACCGCAGGTTAATATTATCCGCGATTTAATTCGTGAGCTATCTAGATATTCGGCGATGTTCTTTCGGACGTATCGTTGGAGATGGAGCGGCGTTGTTTCGGCTTGATGCTTCCTGATTTGGCGCCGGATGGCATGACCAACGACTATGTCCGCGATCTCGTCGAGGCGGTGCTGCTTTCGTCGCAACGGCCGCTCAGGCGTACCGGCCAAATTCCGGGATTCTGATCATGCTGCGCATGGCAGAGGAGATTCTGTTCAAGGCTGAAAGCGGGTGTATTCCCTGGCCGGAAAAGCGGGCGCACATAATGCCGGACCTCCAATCCAAAGGCGGATTTGGTGCCTTCAAACTCGTACAAGGGGGTTCCGCATCCACGACAGCCAAATGGCTATAGTAACTAGCCGACGGGATGTAGACGAATTGCAGGCTCTGCTTTTCTCATGTTCAGATGCACAATACCTCAAAAATTCAAGCTGCATGCGCTGCCGCACACTCGTTGGGGTGTGCGTTTGACCGCGAAATGGAGATGGTAATGACGGAAATTCGGCCCTTATCGGAAGACTTGCCCAAAACAGGCACCGATCAGAACCTCACCTCCAATTCGGCTGTGGGGCATCTGGCGCTAGTGCCGACCTGGCTTCCATTGGATGTCACGTCGGGTCCGAACTATAATTCAGCCGGCAGTGGCGGTGACGGGATAAGCGACGGCGTGATCGACAGCAACGCGCTGGCCGTCTTCGTGCCCTCCAATGCGGCTATTGCAGGACCTCATTCGAGCGCAGACGCCTTTCAAGGTAACGATGCGCTGATCAATCAGCATCCCACCGAAATGGCTGGGATTGGCGGGAATGGCGGGAGCGGCAATGTTGCCATCGGCGGCGGCGGTGGCGTCAATCATGCCGGCACCGGCGGCAACGGTCTATTTTTCGGCGGGCTCGTAAGCTCCGATGTTGCGGTGTTTGCCCCCGTGAACACGGCTGTGGCGGTTGGCCCTGGCGCTGAGGCTCACGCGGATCAATCGAACAACGCTATGTTCCTGCAGGGGGCGACCCAGATGGGTGGCATCGGCGGCTCTGGGGGAGATCATAATGTCGCGATCCACGATTCGACGATGAGCCCGGGAACCGCAGTTACATTTACTGGTAACAATTATGCGGGGCATGGCGGCAGCGGAGTTTTCGTCGGCAGCATGGTCGACGTGAATGTAGCCATCTTTTCCCCGATCAACATCGCGGTGGGTGCCGCAGGCGGTTCGGCGGAGGCACATCAGACAAACAACGCAATTTTCGATCAGGGCAGTATGCAGATTGCGGGTGTCGGCGGCAACGGCGGTGGCTTCAACATGTCGTCGGATACGATCTTTACCGGCAGCCACGCGGCGGGCGGCGGCGGGATCGGATCGTCAACCGGCAGCATGGTAGACGTCAATCTCGCCTATTTCCATCCTATCAATATTGCCGTTCCCGCCGGCGGGACGGCAGACGCTCAACAGATCGATCACGTGCTCTACGATCAGCATGCGCTTCAGTTGGCCGGCATCGGTGGCCATGGCGGAGGCGGTAACCTCACGGACGCCCATTCGGCTCTCGTAGACGACATTCTCGGCTTCATCCATACCTAGCGGATAGTCTCCCTCACTCACATTACCGCGACGGCGCGAAACCGTTCCTCCGGCCATTTCAAGCGGTATGGTAGATCACTTCCTCCACCGGCTTTCGTCTCCTGGCCCGACATCACGCGGAACGATCGCTTCACGGGGAAATCGAACATTCGACCACGACCTTCTACGCATTGCCGTCGATACGACCGGCAGATGCCATTACGTTTGCCCGGTATCTGCCTGTGCAGTGCTGTAACTGCCTTAAGTTGAGATATGGTATCAAACGCAGGTTGATCAGCATCTGATTACATCCAACTACTCTTTATTGAATGGATATGTCGAAGATCGATTGTCTTTTCAGTGCTTTTGAAAGCTATGTTGAGTTGCTTGCCACACACGAATTCCGCGAAAAGATGTGTCATCTGCAGCGAATAGTCGATTCCGCATGTCTTCACAATCAAGCTTTTTCAACGTGCTCCGCATGCATGGGTTGTCTATCGCTCTGAGCTCATTGGCTATAAGAACTATCATGAAAGATAAGACTATTGATATCGAGAGTACCCCTTTTTTGTGTCATGACATGAAATGAGAACAGGAATAATACGTATTGCCGTTGGGCTGCCAATATTCCGGGGGAGCACGCAGATGTCCAACAGTGCTAAAACCAAGCGTCAAATGCGGCGCAATTTACCAACTATTGTCGTAATTCAGCATTCCACACTGGCGCGGACAACTGTGGTCAAGCTTCTTGAGCGTGAACTCGCCGGGTGGAGTTTTATCGACATGATCTCGACCGAGAGTCTCGATAGAGCTCTCGGAGCCGAGGTGCGTTTGATAGCGCTAGATCTAGCCGGCAGAGATGTTGAGAGCACAAGCCTGCGCGACGATCTCACGGTAATTGCCGCACAATTTCCCGATGTTCCTATCACGTTGCTCTTGGGAACGGATGATGTCGACATAGTTCGTCACGCACTCCAGATGGGTATCCGTGGCTTTTTCTCGACTTCACTTCCCATTGACATCGCCCTTGCCGGTCTTCGTCTCGTTCTGGCTGGAGGAACATTCTGCCCACAGCTGTTGGGAGCTGTTACAAACGGCTCAAACGAGCATATTCCGTTCAGAATTGAGGCCGAAAAAAGCCTGGATGATAGGGCTCAGTATTTGCAGATTGCCGATTTCACCCCCCGGGAGGCGGACGTCCTCGCAGAGTTGCAATGCGGCTGCTCAAACAAGGTAATTGCAGGAAAACTCAATTTGTCGGGGCATACGGTGAAGATGCATCTGCAGCACATAATGCGTAAGTTGCAGGCGCAGAACCGCACGGAGGTGGTTGCCCGCCTGGTTCGAAGAGCCTCCGGCGGGCAGGACGCGTCGCCATGACCGTGAAAGGCGCGCGGTGCGCTGGCTCGCAAGCTGGCGGTGGCGTTGCACGCATGCTTAGGGACGGAACTAACTTCATTCCTCGCAGGGCAGCGCCAGCCGTGGCCGGTGGGGAGGAGGGTGGAAAAGAAAGCAACAAGCTTTCGGGCGGCATACCATCAGTCCCCCGGACCCACGCGTGATCAGGTTTATTCTTGAGGACGAATATCCGACTGAAGCTCCTCTAGTGCTTTCAACGATCCAACAAAAATCGGTCGAGTTTGCCGTTCGAACTCCCGGAAAACAACTCTTTGAACAAGGCGGAAGCAACCCGCGGAGCCAATCCCGCCCTTTCATCGATTAACACCACCGAGAGTCTTTTGATTTCAAGGGTGATTGTGCGCGCCTCGTCACTGCGACGATACTTCCATGAATCCAGTAGATAGAATCCGTTCTGTACTGCCCATGCCGCAATAATCTGCGCCGTCATGACGTATCCTTGTGCGGAAATGGCGCGGCCGCTGCGCGCGTTCAAATCATTCCGCTAACGGATTAATATCTCCTGGGAATGAAAGAGATCCAGCGCGAAAATGACCGAGCGTCAGATTGTCTGAAGACTGTTGCAGGTTAGACTCATGTCGCCCATCAAATCGGTCGAAATATTCATAGGCAGGCGGTGTCGATTAAATCCATTTCACAATCCAATCACAAGATTTTTATAAATTAGATCCGACTAATTCCGACTTCGCTATTTTCTTCCTGTTTCCTGTTCCTATCTCGCACTTGCGAAATGATCGCGCATTCCAACCCGCCGGGCATGGGTACGCCCCCTGCCTGCCGTCCGGCCCATCACAAGGACTCGACAATGGGTGATTTGCTTAAAGGGATCTCCAGCTTTCGCGGAGCCGTCTTTCCCGACCATCGGGCACTTTATCGCCGGCTGGCGGAGGAGGGACAGCAACCACAAGCGCTTATGATTTCCTGCGCCGACAGCCGGGTGATGCCCGAAACGATCACGCAATCCGGCCCTGGCGAACTTTTTGTTTGCCGCAATGCCGGAAATATCGTTCCCCCGTTTTCGACGGCAAATGGTGGCGTATCATCGGCGATAGAATATGCGGTCGTCGCGCTCGGCGTTCGCGATATCATCGTCTGCGGGCACTCCGATTGCGGCGCAATGAAAGGGCTCTGCCATCCCGATCTCCTGAAGCCGATGCCGAATGTCGCCGCGTGGCTGAAACATAGCCATGCGGCCCATTCGATTGTTTGCGAAGCCTATCCTGCCGATCTGCCGGAGCGCCAAAGGGTTCGCGCCATTGCCATGGAAAACGTCGTTGTCCAGCTTGACCATCTGCGCACGCATCCTTCGGTCGCGGCCAAATTGGCGACCAACGACATTACCCTGCATGGCTGGTTTTTCGATATCGAGACGGGCGAGGTGCTGGTCTATGACGGTTCGGCCGCTCGCTTCACGGATATCATGGAGGACAGGCCTTTGCCCGTCGCCGTCACCGGCCGTGGTCGTCCGCATGTGATGCCGCAAGCTGCGGAGTAGGCCGATGATATCAAGCTCTGTTCTGTCGCGAGACTTCGCATCGTCGCTCGTCGTGTTTCTCGTCGCCATACCGCTCTGCCTCGGCATCGCCGTGGCTTCAGGCGTTCCGGTGGCCATGGGCCTCATCTCAGGCATTGTCGGCGGCATCGTCGTCGGCCTTCTAGCCGGATCTCCGCTTCAGGTATCAGGACCGGCGGCTGGTCTCGCCGTGATCGTCTTCGGCTTTGTCGAGCAATATGGCGCTGCCATGCTCGGGCCGGTTCTCATCGTGGCGGGATTGCTGCAGGTCCTTGCCGGATTCCTGAAGATCGGATCGTGGTTTCGCGCCATTTCGCCTGCGGTGGTCCACGGCATGCTCGCCGGGATCGGCATCCTCATCATTCTTGGCCAGGTCCATGTGCTGATGGGGGCAAGACCTGCTGCCGGCGGTATCGAAAACGTCACTGCCATGGAGCAGACCCTTGGCCGCGTGTGGGGCGCGGGACTGACCCAGGAAGCGGTTGCTCTCCTCGTAGGCTTGATTTCCTTGCTGGCCATGGTCGCCTGGGAGAAGTTCAGGCCGAAGCCATTGATGCTGGTACCCGGTGCTCTGGTGGGGGTCGCGGCCGGCACGATATTGACGGCCGGGATGCAGCTGCCGATCGCCAGGGTGGAGGTGCCGTCCTCTCTCATCGACAGTATTTCGCTGCCGACGCTCGATGGTTTTGCCAGGATGGTCGAGCCCGGTATCATCGTGACGACGCTGGTTATCGCGGTGATCGCCAGTGCGGAAACGCTGCTGTCGTCCGCCGCCGTCGATCGCATGCATGATGGCGTGCGAACCCGCTTCAACAAGGAGCTGTTTGCGCAAGGCATCGGCAACGGGCTCTGCGGTCTGCTGGGTGCGCTGCCGATCACCGGCGTCATCGTCAGATCGTCCGCCAATATTCAGGCAGGTGCGAGAACCCGGGCTTCGGCCGTGCTGCACGGCGTTTGGATTCTTGGCCTAGTGGCATTTCTGCCGGAGCTGCTCGCGATGGTGCCGCTGACGGCACTTGCAGCGGTGCTGCTGGTGACGGGATGGCGGTTGATCAGTCTCCATCATGTTCGTCACCTCTTCGATCATCACGGCTGGGTTCCCGTCGGGATCTGGACCGCGACGGTGGCAATGGTGGTGCTTCAGGACCTGCTCGTCGGCGTGGCGCTCGGCCTTGCGCTATCCATATTGGAAATTCTCCCCTATCTGCGTCGCAAGCTCGCTATCGACAGATTGGAGGATGATGAAACCATCCACCTCGACCTCGTCGGTGTGGCGACATGCAAGGATGTTCCAGCCCTGCTAAACACGCTGGAAACGCTTCCCGAGGGTCGCAAGATCAGGATTGTCGGCGCCCGCCTGCATTATCTTGACCATACGAGCGCCGAAACCCTGCGTGAATGGCTGAAACGACAGAAGAAATCGGGACGCCTTGTTGAAATTGAGCTCCCGCCGCTCGGACGCCATCGCAGATTGAAGCCGATCTTTGAAAGGCTGTCAGAGGAAGTTGCCTGATCGGCGGTAAGACGTCAGGGATCTTACGACAATGCTCTTGCCCCGCTTGATGGGGCAAGGCGAACAGCAAAAAGCAAAGCGCGAAATATTAGTTGATTTTCATTGCTGCGGTTATTTCCAAGGGCGATCAGTTCGTGAGACGTGGCAGCACCTTGCACGAACCGGCGACAAGCCAACCTGGCATCCTCATGCCTCATTGGTTCGCTTTCCTTCCAAAGCTATACCGGATCGATTAACCGCGAACTGTCTAAAATTCTTGGAGCCAATCGCGATGAATCATGTGGTGCCTCCTTAGACCGCTCTCCCCAAGCCGAGCGGCGTTAGCCGCGGAAGCGTGTCGGCGCTTTTGTCTTCATGCAACAGTTCGAGGCAATGACGTTTCAGCCGCGAAAATTCGAGCGATGCAATGATATCTGTCGAACGCGGCCGCGGGGAGGGGACGATGAGCTCTTCATGAATGCGGCCAGGTTGTGCCTTCATGACGATGATCCGGTCAGCGAGCAGCAGAGCTTCGTCGATATCATGTGTCACGAACAGTATGGTCTTGCGGAATTGCTCCCATATGGTGAGCAGCAATTCCTGCATCTTCAGCCTCGTCAGGGCATCGAGCGCTCCGAAGGGCTCGTCCATGAGCAGCAGTCGCGGTTGATTGATCAGGACGCGGGCAATTTCCACCCGTTGCTGCATGCCGCCCGAAAGCTGTGTCGGATACCGATCGGCAAAACCGTTCAAGCCGACGAGGTCGAGCATCCTTTGCGCCTCGCGATGCCGCTCTTGTCTTCCGACGCCGCGCATCTTGAGCCCAAACGCAACATTGTCGCGCGCGCTCTTCCAGGGAAACAGGGTGTGGTGCTGGAAAACGATCCCCCGTTCGGGATGCGGGCCCCTGACCGAGCTTCCGTCGACATGTAATCGACCGCCGGCGATCTCGATATGGCCGGCGAGTGCGCCGAGAAGTGTCGATTTTCCGCAGCCGGATGGGCCGAGAAGGCAGACGAATTCGCCGGGAGCGACGGAGAAACTGACGTCGGAAACGGCTTCAAAGGCGGCTTTGCCTTTGCCCAGACGGATGGAAACCCGTTCCGCCAGAATTCTCCCCGTCTCGGATCGCGGCAGACGTTGGTGGGTGTTCATCTGGCCTTTTCCTTCTTCTGCCACGGGATCAATGCATTGCCGGCAGCTCGCAGCAAGGTACTGCTGCCCATGCCAAGCACGCCGATCACAATCATTCCGACGATAATCTCCGGATAATTTTGCAAGGAATATGCTTCCCAGGTGTAATAGCCGATGCCGAATTGCCCGGAGATCATTTCGGCCGTCACCAGACAGAACCATGACGTGCCCATGCCGATGGCGAGGCCAGTGACGATGCTCTGCGCGGCGCCGGGAAGGATGACTTCGAAAAGCATCGCGCGGCGGGTACTGCCGAGACTGCGCGCGGCTGCGATCAGACGCGGATCAACACCCTCGACGCCGTGAACAGTATTGAGCAGGATGGGAAACAAGGCACCGGTGAATGTAATGAAGATCATCGACAGCTCGGACGACGGGAACATCAGCACTGCTAGGGGTATCCAGGCAACCGCCGGGATCGGCCGCAGCAATTCGAGAGGTGCGAGCAGGAAATCTGAAGCGTTACGCGACCAGCCAATGATCAAGCCGAAGGCAATGCCGACGACGCTGGCAATTGCATATCCGGCAAATACTCTTTCGAGGCTGCTGGAAACATGCGAGAGGAGCTTTGGCGATCGGACAAAGGCCAGGCCGGCCATAAGCACCTCCACGGGCGAAGGCACGTTCCGGAAGGTAACGAGGCCGAGGTCGAGCCGCAGGGTGGACGCCACCTGCCATAGGACAAGGCAGATAGCGATCGATCCTGCACGGCGCAGCCAAGATGCATAATCGGGGCGCATCCACGTCGTCATTCCCGGCCTCAGTTGCTTGCCACGACAGAGGATTTGGCGACGGCAAAATCGAGCACTGCGCCGCCATGAGCCTTGGCCCAGCCTTCAGCATTTTCCTTGAGCAGAAAGGCGCTGATCTCCCCCTTTTCGTTGCGAACGAACCAGGCTTGGTTGCCGAGCAGTTTGATGCCGCTCTCCCGATCCTGGGCATAGAAAACGCGGATGCTCCTACCTTCGCTTTCGAGCGTCCTCAAAGCCTTGAACGCATTTTCCGCCGTGGCGTAGTGGCGAACGAGCGGCTCGTCCTTGACCCAGATCTCGGCGACGCGCTTTGGGTCCTTGATCGGTTCGCCCGTTGCCGCGTCCTTCGCGTCGAGCGGAAGCTGGTCATAGTTCTTCAGGCTCGCTTCATAGTCGAGACCCGATGCTTTGAAGGCGGCCTTGATGAAGCGATCGTCGATGAAACTGTCGACATCGAGGCCGGTGTCGGCCTTTTTCAGGTACTTCAGCGTTTCGATCGCCGTGCCGACGGCCTGCCGGTATTCGGGCTTCCAGGTCAGATCGCGGGTCTGCAGACCAAGCGGGCCGTGAAACAGATAATCTACCTCCGCTTCGACGCCGGTCACCTTCGCGATCAATTCACTGTATTTCTCCGGCTCCTTGGCAATCAATTGATCGGCTTCCAGCGCAGCGCGCAGATAGGCCGTAACGACCTCTGGATATTTTTCGGCGTAGTCCGCATCGACGAGCACGCCATGGAAGGTCGGTCCGTTCGCCTGCGAGCCGTCATAG
This sequence comes from Rhizobium centroccidentale, assembly GCF_030182565.1. Lineage (NCBI taxonomy): Bacteria > Pseudomonadati > Pseudomonadota > Alphaproteobacteria > Hyphomicrobiales > Rhizobiaceae > Rhizobium > Rhizobium centroccidentale. The sequence continues at coordinate 255,763 of NZ_JAQJCG010000001.1, forward strand.
ATCTTCCGCGCGAAGCCGCGCCAGGGATAAAGCTCGGCAAAGGGCACGAAATCGGCATGCGCTTCGATCTGGTTGGACTTCAGAGCGGCGCCGGCGACTTCGGGGGCTTGAGCTACAATGTTGACATCGGTTTCCGGATCCCAGCCTTGAGCCTTGATGGCGCGCAGCAATAGGCCGTGCGATGTGGCGGCGAAGGGGACCGAAATCGTCTTGCCCTTAAGTTCCGAGATGGACTGGATCGGGGAGTCTGTGGGCACGACGATGCCGTTTCCGCTTCCTTTGACGCTACCCGAAAGGACCGAGACGAATAGGCTTTTGCGTCCCGCCTTCAAATGCGCGAGACCATTGAAGGAACCGGGGAAGTCCGCCATCACGCCGAAATCGAGTTTGCCGGCAATCTGCTCGTTGGTGATCGGTGCACCACTGGTGAAGTTCTTCCATTGGATGTCGTAGCTCGCGTCCTTGTATTTGCCGTCATGCGGCAGGTATTTTTCGAGAAGGTGCAGTTCCCGGATCAAAAGACCACCGGTTGCCGTATTGATCGTGGTGTCCTGCGTGCCGATCGCGACGCGAATGGTTTCGGCATGAGCCGCGCCGGTAAAACTGATCGCAGTCAAAACTGCAGCTGCCAATGTTGAGCGAATATGCATTGTGCCACCCCATGTGATCCCGTCGTCCCGCGACAGCAACTTTCCGAATTCTTGCGGAGACGCCTAGCAACCGTTCATCAGCCGGCGTCGTGCAGATTTATGTGGTGTGGCGCGAGACGGCGGAAGCAATTAATTTGCATCATGGGGCTGGCAGCGCGGCGCCATATCTCGCGGATCTGAGAGCACAGCCATCAAATCGAATAATTAGAGATTTCAGTGGTTTAATGTCGGGTTGGCAGAGTGAGTTTGTAGCGACATCGCGATAAACGACCACATTCACAGCCGAATTTGCAATTATATTTCTTTATAATCCATAGATTTTATATCTATTGACCCTCTCTTGAATACCAGAGGGCTATCGACGATGAGCTTGGATGTTGAAATCGCACAGCCGGAGCCGCTAAAGCCGGGGCGTAAGCGCGTACTGCGCGATACTGACCCTGAGTTGCCTCGGCAGGCTATCCTGCCCGGCGCGCAGTCGTTGTTTCTCAGTGAGACCGTCGACGGGCTCGACGAGGGTGCGCATTTTCTCGATCCGCTCAAGCTCGATGAGTGGGCGATATTACGAAGCCACGGACGGCGACTCAGCTTCTCAGCTGGCGAAACGATCTTTACTCAGGGCGACAAGCACGGCGGTATCTTCATCATCGAGCGCGGTTCCGTGCGCGTCTTTTATTCCGCGCCGTCGGGTCGTGAGATCACGCTTGCCTACTGGACACCGGGCAACTTCATCGGCGGTCCCGAGATGACTGGCGGCGGCACGCATATCTGGTCGGGCGAGGCCATGGATGATTGCGAAATTTTGTTTCTGCCTGCTCATGCCCTGGGAAAGCTGATCGTCGAACTGCCCAATTTTGCGCTCTGTCTTATCCAGGGCCTGGCGTCGAAAGGTAAAAGCTATTCCGCCATGGCACAGATGCTCGGGACCCGCTCAGTTATCGAGCGATTGGCCCAGTTTCTGATGAACCTTGGAAAGCTGCATGGCGTGCGGGACGGTCATGCCGTTATCATCAACGCCAAGGTGACCCACGACCAGATCGCCGCGATGGTCGGTTCTACCAGGCAATGGGTGACGATGATGATGAAGCGTTTTCAGAAGGAAGGATTGCTGACGGTCACGCCGCGACATATCCGCATCGAACGGCCGCATCTGCTGATGGCAATGGTTTCGAAAGGCGGCGTCTAAGACACCCCCTTTTCCTGATGTTGCTTAACCCAGGCGAGTAAGCGCCCAGCGCACTGTTTTGCGCACATCCGGATCCGGATCGTCAATGTTCATGGCCAGTGCTTCCTCGGCACTATGGTCGCCGATCTCGCCGAGTGCGGCCGCCGCTTCCTTGCGTAAGGTCGGTATGTCGCTTTCAAGCAGAAGGATAATCCGGTGCAGGGCGGTATTTGCTTTCAGCTTGCCGAGCGCGCCGAGCGATTTTTGCTGCACCTGCCAATAGTCGTCGGAAAGGGTCTGGCACAGCGCCTCGACCGCCGAATTATGGCCGATGCGGCCAAGCGATTCCGCCGCCGCCGCCCGGACTTGCCAGTTCGCATCGCCAAGGGCGGTCGCGACGGCCTCTGCTGCAGCCGATTGAGTCGTGAACGTCAGGGCACTGACCGCAGCGGCGCGCACCTCGATGTTCTCGTCGCGCGTCGCGGCGATGAGGGATGGTATCGTCGAGTCGAGCTTGAGGTAGGCGATCGTGCCAAGAGCCTGCACGCGCACCGATGCGTCCCCGTCGCGTAGCGCAACGAGGGCAGGGCCGAGCGCATGCTGCAGCCGTAGTCCTTTCAATCCGCGAAACGCCGCCGCTCGCACGAAGGCGCTTGCGTGATCCAGAAGAGGCAGCAGGCTGTCGCCCGCCTCGTGATTTTTCAACTCCGCCAGGCCATCCGCTGCGGCCTGAGCGACCGAATGATCGTCGTCGACGACCAATCGCGCCAGGCCTGCGGCAGCATCAACGCCATCGAATTCGGCGAGAGCGATCGCTGCCTGGAGGCGGACATCTTCGCTGACGTCGCCAGCTGCGGTAATCAAGTGCGGCAGGGCTTCGAGGCTGGCGGTTTCCGCAAGCTCGATCACAGCAAGGCGGCGGATGGCGGCATCCTGATCGAGCAGGCGTTCCGCGATGACCTCGATATCGCCGAAGTCTTCGAAAGGTTCAAAGGCGCTCATGTCAACGCAGCAGGTAGGGAATGTTGACGGTGACGGCCCCAGTCGGACAGTCGGTTTCGCACGGCATGCAGTACCAGCATTCGTCGAATTTCATGTAGGCTTTGCCGGTGAGATCGCTGATGCGCAGGACGTCGAGCGGGCAGACGTCGACGCAGACCGTACAACCTTTGTCGGCGATGCATTTGGCGTCATCGACAGTCACGGGCACTGTACTTGGGGAAAGGGCGAGAGGCATGGATCTTCCTGTCAGGCTTGCTTTTGAACACGCAGACGCTCGTAGGCCGTCCGTTCCTCGGTCTCGATCGGGACGACGTAGGGCTGGACCTGCCGCTTCTCCGAGACCATGCGGTCGTCGATCTTCTTAAGGAGCGTGTGGCAGAACCAGTTGTCGTCGTCCTTTTCCGGATAGTCGACGCGGTTGTGATACAGACCCCAGCGGCTTTCGGTTCGGAAAAGCGAGGCGTGGGCTGCCATCTCCGCGCAATCAAGAATGGACGATACTTCGAGCGCCCGCATCAGTTCATGGGCATCGCGAGCCACCAGCCCGGTCTCGAGGTCGTCGCGGACTTCGCTGAGCCGCGCCTGGCCGATCCGCATCTTGGCAGTCACCTTCGGCGGCTGCAGATAATCGTTGACCAGGCGGCGCGTCTTGTATTCGAGCTGGTTCGGCGGAATCCCGTCCTCGCGCCGCGTGGGTGCCAGCACTCGTTCGCGCTCGCGCTCCACCAACTCACGATCATAGTCGGGAAGCTCTGTTGCCGAGGCGACATCGGCCGCGTGCTCTCCGGCAACGGCACCATTGGTAAAGGCGCCGAGCATGTAGTTATGCGGGACGTTTGCCATGTCGCCTGCAGCATAAAGGCCTTCGACGGTCGTCCGTGCAAATTCGTCGACGAACACGCCCGAGGCGCTATGACCCGAACAGAAGCCGATTTCGGAAATGTGCATCTCGATCATCTTGTCGCGGTAGTCGGTGCGACGCCCCTGGTGGAAGCGCCCGCGCGATGGGCGCTCGACCTTATGCAGGATCTGCTCGATCTCGCCGACCGTATCATGGTGCAGATGATTTAGCTTCAGGAACACTGGTCCTTTGCCGGACTGCAGTTCGTTATAGAATTCCTGCATCATCTGACCCGACCAGTAGTCGCTTTCAATGAAACGGTTGCCATCGCTGTTGGCGGTATAAGCGCCGAAGGGACCCGCGACATAGGCGCAAGCGGGGCCGTTATAGTCCTTGATCAGCGGGTTGATCTGATAGCATTCGAGGTTCGCAAGCGCAGCACCCGCATGATAGGCCATGGCATAGCCATCGCCCGAATTGGTCGGGTTTTCATAAGTGCCGAAGAGATAGCCGGAATGCGGTAAGCCGAGCCTGCCTGCCGCCCCCATGCAGAGGATCACCGTCTTGGCGCGGAGAACAAGAAATTCTGCCGAGCGCGTGTTGACGGCGATCGCGCCGGCAATCCTGCCGTCCTTGGCCGTGAGAAGTCGCGTCGCCATGTAGCGGTTGGAGATCAGGATGCGTTCGCGGCGAAGCTGTCGATAGAGCGCCTTCTTAACGGTATCTCCGTTCGGCATCGGCAGAACATAAGTGCCGAGGTGATGCACTTTTTTGAGGTCGAAATCGCCATTGGTATTCTTCTGGAAGCGGATGCCGAAGCGATCCAGCTCCTCGATGATCTCGTAGCAGCGCGACGCATATTTATAGACCGGCGCCTGATCGACGATGCCGTCATTCGCGATGGTGATTTCCTTGGTATATTGCTCGGGCGTCGCATAACCCGGAACGACGGCATTGTTCAGGCCGTCCATGCCCATGGAGATCGCGCCCGAGCGCTTGACGTTGGCCTTTTCGAGCAGGATGACGTTCAGCTTGGGATTTCGCTGCTTTGCCTTGAGCGCCGCCATGGGGCCCGCCGTGCCGCCGCCGATCACCAGCACGTCGCATTCGACCTCGGCCAGGCCTTCTACAAAATTATCCATGCACCATTCCTAAACCCAATGAATCAGCGATTTCGCGCAGGTATTGCCAGGGGTAGATTCCTCGATCGTGCCCATCCGAGAAAACCAGCCGGACGGCATAGGAGCCGATCGGCTCGATGCCGGCTACTGTCACGTTCTCGAACGCTCCCTCACGCCCATCGAGCGAAGCTCGAACCGCCTGGGCCGAGCGGCTGTGCCGCCTCAGCACGGAAGCTGGAATAAGAGATGTGTCGCCACCTTCCCAGGTAATGGCGAGGGTGCGGCGTTCCGGTTCGAGCTTCAGTTCCAATGGTGTCATGATCTTCCCTGTCAATTGCAACTCACTCTAAGAGAGCGCGGGACAGAGACACGCAATAAATTGCCTCGTGGCAATTTGCCGAAAGTGGCACCGCACTCTTAGCGAAGGCGGTGCCCCGACATGAAAATTAAGCGAGAAGACGACCTGGTCCCCCCGCTTGAACCATTTCCGCAGATTTAAGAAAGGCTTACACTTTGTTTTTGCGGACAACGTCTGCGACTGTCACCTTCTTGGGAATGAGCTTGAGCTCGAAAAAGACGTCGGCTATGGCTTGCTGCTGCGCCACGACGGAAGCATCGAGGCTGCTGATGCCATAGGATTGACGCTCGAGCGCCTTGACGAGGATAGGTTCTGGGATGCCGACCGACGGTGATAGTTCCGCGGCCGCGGCCGCAGTATCGGATTTGGTCCATGCGTCGATCTCGGAGATTGCGTCTATCAAGACATCAACCGCTTTGGCGTGATTGTCGACTAGCGCACTGGTGCCGAGATAGAACTGGTAATTGGGGACGATACCCTCTCCATTTCTAAGCTCTCGCGCTTCGACCGCCACTTCTGCGGCAGCTTGGAAGGGATCCCAGATGACCCACGCGTCGACCGCGCCCCTTTCGAAGGCTGCGCGGCCGTCGGCCGGTGCCAGGAAGGATGCCTCCACGTCCTCATAGGTCAAGCCAGCTTCTTCGAGAGCTTTAACGAGCAGGTAATGCACGTTCGATCCCTTGTTGAAGGCGACTTTCTTTCCCTTCAAGTCCGCAACAGACTTTATGGGACTATCTTTCGGGACAAGAATGGCTTCGCCACGCGGGGCGGGCGGTTCATGCGCGATATAGATAAGCGGAGCGTTCGCTGCCTGAGCGAAAATCGGCGGCGTTTCGCCGGTCGAGCCGAAATCAACGGCACCTGCGTTCAGCGCTTCGAGAAGCTGGGGGCCGCCAGGAAACTCTGCCCACTCGACCCTATAGTCGATTGCTTCGAGTTTCTTTTCGAGCGTTCCCTTGCCCTTGAGAAGCACCAGAGTTCCATATTTCTGGAAGCCAATACGGACGACCTTGTCGGCGGCCCTTGCCGTTTGAATATTCGTCAGTGGCGCCGCGATGGCACCCGCCACAACCGCAGTGAAAGCTCGTCTTGTGATTTTCATCATGACCTCCCAAACAAGGCTACATCAAACTAAAGTGTTTTTGAGAACGCAGAATACGGCCGACGTCCAGCGCGCCCTCGACTTGAAATGTTCGCTACGATGGTTCGTGCAATGAGCCATTCCGGTATCAAACTGAATTCCAACCTCACGATTACGAACGAACGCCTCATCCTCGAAGCCGAGAGAGTGTTGACGACCGTACTCGGACACATGCAGGCTGGATGCGCGGCGAGCAAAAGTTACCTTTGCAATGATTTTGTCCCAATTGACCTGCTGCGCGATTGCGATGGGTCGCCAGCCGCATCACAACAATGCGATACAAATTTCGATATTATCCATTCATTTGATAGGTTTTTCATTTCGCAGAAATAGGATCACTTCGAATTATTTTTTCAAACTCCGGCGCTTTCATCCCGCTCCCGTGACTCAGTGGGCCACCCTCCAAATGAAAATTCGGGTTAAAGCGTCGTGAAACTCGACAGCCAGAGGGCTTGGAAGCCATAAACATCACCACGTCCGGCACAGCGTCGTGTCCTAAGGTTGACCAGAACATTGTTATAATTTGCGGTTGGACCGGAACTCGAACTGATCGAAGCGGTGCACAAGCTTGCCGAAGAAGAAAGCCAACGTTGAGTTTACTTCAATCGAAGGCCCGTCTTCCCTCTCGCGCATGGTCAAGGCACTTGGCTACAGATCCTTCCGCGGCTTCAGGCAAGTCTATCGGAACCATGTTTTGACGTTATCGCGCCGGTCGCATGGTCTCGGATGATTCGGAGAGATTTCCCGCAATCCCGTCCTGCCATGGCGCAGGCTGCCTATCCTTTTATTCCGGCTGAAAGCATGATGGCGCGCGTAATCTGCTTCTGAAAGACAAGGTAGAGAATGGCTACGGGAAGGCCGGCCAGAACAGCGGCGGCCATGTCCTTGGCAAAACGCACGCCGAAAACATCCTTCACCTGGGTAATCCCGACGGGAATGGTGATTGTGCTGTCCGATGTCGCGACCAGGAATGGCCATAGGAAATTATTCCATGCCGCGATGAAGGTTGTGATGCCGAGCGCAGTGATCACGCCCCAGTTCATCGGCACATAGATCTTCCAGAGCGTTCTCAAGTGCCCGGCGTTGTCGAGCATCGCCGCCTCGCGGAATTCCTTTGGAATCTGGTCGAAGAATTGCTTGAGAATGATGATGACCGATGGCACCACCAGCTGCGGCAACACGATGCCGCCCCAGCTGTTGATGAGACCGAACATGTTCATCAACACGAAATGGTTGATGATGAGCGCCTCCGCCGGCACCATCACCGAGGCGATCAATGCCCCATAAATCACACGTCGGCCGGGAAACTGGATTTGGCTGAGTGCGTAGGCGCAGCCGACGCTCATCATAAGCACCAGAACCGCAATGATAGCCGAGGTGCCGACCGAGTTCATGTACCATTGCACGATGCTGGAATGCTCGATCACGTAGCGATAGGGCTCGAGCGTCGGTGCTTTCGGGAAGAGCCCGGGCGAGCGGCTTACCACCTCGGTGTCCGATTTGATCGACGTCATGACCGCCCAGTAGAGCGGAAAGAACCAGATGAGAGCACCGAACGCCGTCAGGGCGGTCAGCGCGTGCCCGCTCCAGCCTCGGGAGGCGACATGGCTCTTTGCCGCGGTCAGGTCAGTTTGTGCGCTTGTCGTGAGAATACTCATTTTTCCCCTCGCGCACGCAGGAACTGATATTGCAGGACGGAGGCGATGAGAATGATGACGAACAGGATGGTCGCGACGGCCGCGCCCTCGCCACCCTTGTTCTGCTTGAAGGCGAGATCGTAGATGACGGTCATGACAACGGCCTGCGCATCCGCCGGCGTATGGGCGAAATAGCCGAGCAGATAGGGCTGGGCGAAGATCTTGAACTGCGCAATCAGCTGCAGCGTCAGAACCAGCGCTGTCACCGGCCAGATCAGCGGCCAGGTTATTCTCGAAAACACGCGCCAGCGGTTGGCATTGTCGAGTGCGGCCGCCTCATAGACGTCGGGCGAGATGCTGCGCAGTGCCGCAAGGAACAGAAGGATGTTGAAGCCGATCGTCCACCAGATGGTGACCACTGCAACCGACGGCATGAAATAGGTTGGCGAACGCAGTACCGGGAGCGCCCGCCCGCCGGTAAACAGACCGATAACATTCTGGATGACACCGTATTGCATGTTTGCAATCCAGGTCCAGATCTGGGTCACTACCGACACCGGCAGGATCGAAGGCAGGAAAAAGCAGGCGAGAACCAGCATCTGTATGCGCCCGCTCAGGCGATTGATGCCCATGGCAATGAATAGCGCAAGAAACGTGCCGGGGACGACGGTCAGGACAATGAAGTAGAGCGTATTCAAAAGCGCCTTTTGAAATTGGGGTGAGGAGAGTTGGCGCGCATAATTGTCGAGGCCAATCCATTCGCCCGGTCCGATCAGTGGCGCATTGGTCAGGCTCATCGCCACCATCCGCCATGTCGGATAGGCGAAGATCACCAGAAACGCGATGACCGCCGGTGCGACTAGCAGCGCTGCAACGACATTATCCTGTTTCCTGTTGCTGACGGCGGCCATCCATCACCTCTCTCGTTAGCGCAGCCCCGGGGCAGGAAGAGCCCCGGAGCTGTTGAAGAAAGCGTCACTGAGAGTTCATGTGATCGCGAAACTTCGCGAGTGTTTCCTTCACGTCGCCGTCGCCGTTCAGCGGCCCCGACGCCATGTTCTGCCAATCGTCGTCGAATTTCGATGCTGCACCCGTCAGCGGCGTCTTCGGCATGTAGAAAGCGTTGAGCGCCATGGCGGCGTAGTCCGCCTGCGGCTTAAGCGCCTTGTAGGCTGATGACGTGCTGACCGGAAGATAGGCCGGAATGTGGCCGGCAGCAGCCCATTCCAGCGAGTTCACGTTCATCCATCGGATGACTTCGAGAACCGCGGCGCGCTTTTCCGGAGTCATGGTCTTGCCGACATTGTTGGGGATCACGAAGGAGTGTGAGTCCGACCAGTTGGCGGGCTTGCCCATCCAGGCCGGAATGTTGACCATGCCATAATCGAAACCGTTGCCCTTGGCGACTTCGGTTTCCATGGTCGGCAGCTCCCAATTGCCGTTCAGGAAGAAGGCGGATTGTCCGGCGAGAAAAGTGGGGGTGATGGTCTCGGTGTCGATATAAGGCTGGGCCCAGCCTTGCTTCACCCAATCGGCGACTTCATTGTAGGCTTTTTGCATCTTGTCGAAATTGTCGCCCTGCAGGAACTTGCCGTCGGCTGTCAGTTGGCCGCCCTCCTGGCCAAACAGGGTATAGATATCGCGCAGATCGCCGTTGGATGAGGAGATGACGACGCCGTTCTTGCCGGCGTCCTTCGCCTTGGCCAGCAACGCGCGCCAGCCTTCCAGCGTGTCGATGCCGGTCGGCTTGCCGTCGTTGCCCAATGCGCCCAGCTCTTTCAGTATAGTCTTGTTATAGTAGAGCACTTCTCCGTGCACGTCGAAGGGGACGGCATAGCGGACGTTATCGACCGTCGAGGCGGCGATTGCGTTCGGCGGATAGTCGCTGTCTTTCAGCCCGACGGCATCGAGCTCCTTCGGATCGATCGGCGAAACGGTCTTGGCCGCAACTGCGGCTGCCAGGCGTGACAGGTGGTATGTGGCGATATCAGGACCCTGGCCAACGGCGGCGGATGTCTGCAGCTTGGTATAGTAGGGGATACCCCATTCGAGCGTCGTGCCCGTGATCTGGATCTTGTCCTTATGCTCGTCGTTGAAGCGCTGGATCAGCGCCTTCATTCGCACGCCGTCGCCTCCGGACAGAAAGTCCCACCAGACGACATTTTCGACTGCGAATGCCGGAAAGGCAGTCATGAGGGCTAACGCCGCAATCGATGTTCTCAACAGGTTACGCATTCTCTCTCCTCCAGGCTGTTCTGTTTTCCTCCCGGGCCGCTCTTTGCTGGGTGGCCCTTATGCCTTGCGCAGCGGCTAACGAGCCGCGTGATATCCCTTGCAGCTGTCTGGACCGCCTCAACTTCCTCCGGGTCATATGCGGCGGTTCAATCTTTTGGCCACCTATCCCGCTGCCGTCTCGATGATGCAATCGAGCAAGGTTACCGCCACCGGATCGACACCGGCCGCTTCGCGCATCAGGCCGAAGGTCGTGGCGACGATACGGCCGGCGCCAACCTTCCTTTCGGCAATGGTTGCACATGGCTTGTGGATCCAGCCCACCATCGTACCTGCATGCACCAAGCCGTCGAAATGGATCGGCCGAAAACCGGTGATGACGCGGTTCGGGTTGACGCCGACGAAGGAGAGATCGGTCAACGGGCCGCCAGGCAGGCGCTCGAATTTCCCCGAACGCTTCACCCAGCTGAAGCCGGTGACCCAATTGCCCTTCCAGATGGTGCCGTTGCGTTCGGTGACGCGCATCTGCGGCATGGATTGCCCGCGATCGCCCCCTGTCGGGTAATTCCAGTTCGGCTGGTCGTTGCGCAGATTGCCGAACGGCAGCGGCGCCACATCGGCAAGCGATACATAATGGGCGCCGTGCTCCATGGCGTCGATATCGGCCTGGCTGAGGGAAGACGCAACCCGCACATCCGCCTTGCCGGCCTCGACAAGCGTGTAGCCGAGCGCAGTCAGATATTGCGTGATTTCGGGTTCGGCCGAGAATACGGAAAGGACCGGCTTGGAGCGGCTGCCATAGACGCTGACCTCGAGGCTGTTGCGCGCAATCTCCTTGCCGCCGGCGGTGATCGCAAACTGGATGCTGACCTGTCTGCCGGCCATGGCCGGCTCAAAGGACAGAGAAAGTGCCGGCAGATGATGCACCGATGTCGCATTCACAGCCGGGATCACCATCTTTCCGGCAATCGTACCATCGATGCTCCAGCTTAGCTCGGCCGTGGGGAGCGCCTTGCCCCCGGTCGAGATTTCGAGCTCGATATTGGCGGTATCGCCTGCCCACACAGCATGGCGCTGCATGCGCGGGATGATGACGACATCGGTGTTAATCTCGTGGAAGCGGCTGTGATAGGCACGCGTATTACGCTGCATGTCCATCAGGCCATTGGCTTCCCAGTGCAAATCGGTCAGCTCGGTGATGACATAGCCCTGGATCGAGGCGTGGCGGCGCATCTCCTCGATTTCGAATTTGAGGGCATTGAACTGATGCCACTGCGTGTCCTCGATGAAGGAGCCGAAGGACGGAAAGACCTTGTCGAACTGATAGGTGCGGAATCGCTGTTCGACGCCATGCGGATAGGTCGCACCGTCGCTATCCCATTCCAGGCCATTGATGAACCAGAACGGCTCCTTGCCGTCCTGCTTGAGTTTTTCCGGATGCGGCAGACCCCAGACGCCGAACTCGGAGACGACGAGCGGTTCGTCGCCGCGCCGTTTTGCATCGCCGTTCGGCGAATAGGACCACTCAGGCCGCGCCGCGAAAGCCGATACCCAGTCAGTCCATTCGCGTGCCATTTCCGGAACCGAGGCGTAGTAGTGATAGTCGTCTATGTCGGAGACGACATGGAAGTTCGGAATGCAGGCGGAATTGTCGACGACCAGCCGTGTCGGGTCCTTCTTCTTCAGCCAGTGATAGGCGCCTTTCAACCAGGCTCGCTGATCGGCGCTTTCGACGAGGCGCGTTCCCCAATCCTCGTTGATGATGGTCCAGATCACGATGGAGGGGTGATTACCGTCGCGGCGCAGGATCCCTTCCATCGTATCGAGCAGGCGCTTCGCCGATTTCTCGGTGAAGGTCTGAATGTTCGGAATCTCCGTCCAGACCAGCAGGCCAAACCGGTCCGCCACATCGTAGTAGCGCGGATCGGGAACCTTGATATGGCAGCGCAGGAGGTTGAGCCCGAGTTCCTTCGCCTTGCGTGCCTGGTCTTCCAGAAACTCCAGCGACGGCGGTGTATAGATGCCCTCGGGATAATAATCCTGATCCAGTGCGCCACGCATGTAGAAGGGCTCGCCGTTCAGGAAGAACTTTCCATCCTTTGCCTCGAAGCTGCGAAAGCCGAAATTCTGCTCGGCGACATCGAGAACTGTGTCGCTCTCGGATAGCTCGGCAACGGCCCGATAGAGCGCGGGATCATCAAGCGACCACGCCTCCGCTTTGGCGACTTTGAGCGCGGCCGATGCCCGTGCCTCGTCATCGAGCGCAACTTCGGTCGAAGCTGCGACCGCACCGCTGCGATCGAGAAGCGTGATTTTCAAGACGCCGGTAAAAGCTGCTGCCAGCTCGACATCGATAGCGACATCGCCCGTTGCGAGATCGGCGCGAATGGCCTGGTGGGTGATATGCGCCTCGCAGCGGCACTCCAGCCAGACCGATTGCCAGATGCCACCCAGCATTCCGTACCAGCTCTGCTTGCCATGCGGGATCTCGTCGAACGGGAAATCCGGGAAGGCCCGGACATCGGCGTTCGGCAGCGTAACCTTCACATCCAGACGCAACTCGCCGGTCAATAGATCGGCAGGGATGACGAATTCGAACGGCAGATAGCCGCCTTCGTGAGAACCGAGAGCACGGCCGTTGACCGAGACCTCGGCGAAATAGTTCACGGCACCGAAATGCACGATGACCTGACGGTCAAGCCACTCTTGCGGCACCGTGAAGGCGCGGGAATAGGTTGCCACGCCAGCCGCGGCCCGCAGATCTGGAAAATGAGCCTGCCAGGGCGCGGGCACGGCGACAGTCGTCGACGTTTGCCCTTCCAGCTGAAAGTCCCAGGTTCCGTCGAGAGACAGGCGTGCACGCGGCCCGGAACGAGTATCGGCGAAACGGTGGGAGGCGATGGTCATAGCCGCGGGCTTTTCGGTTGGATTAAGTCACAAAATAAGTTACAGACAAGTTTCGTAACTTATAAACTTAACTTCCGCAAGGGCCGTAGCTTCACATTGTCCGTCAGATTTCCTAACGTGCGTGCAGACTGCCCTTGAGTCCGAGAAAGAAACTGAGTGAACGACAAGACGACGAAACGACCGACCATGTCCGATATCGCCTCGCAGGTCGGCGTTTCGCATGCGACGGTTTCACTGGTGCTGAACGAAGCGCCCGGCAAGAGGGTTTCGGAGAAAGTGCGCGAGCGCGTGCTGGCGGTCGCCGAGGAACTTGGCTACCAGAAGACCGCGCCGGCCAATGATCCGATCGGCGGCATCATCGTTCTCCTGATCGACGATCTCATGGCCTCGCAGCATGCTGCGCCGCTGATAGAAGGTGTTCGGAGCGCTGCGGAAGAGCAGGGCTTGGCGGCGCTCACCGTCGTGACGGGCGGACAGGTCGAATTCGCCGAATCCATTCTCGACTATTTGGGACGGCGCCAGATCGTCGGCGTAATCTACGCCACGCTCATCACCCAGCTGGCGCCGGTGCTGCCTTCCAAACTTGGCAACTATCCGGCCGTCCTTCTGAATTGTCATCAGCAGCGGGCCGAGTTCTCTTCGATCATTCCAGGCGATCATGCCGGCGGTTATGCGGCAACGGAAGCCTTGATAAAGGCCGGCCATCGCCGCATCGCCATGATCGATGCCGGCAGGCAGCGGCTTGAAGCGGCGCGCGATCGTCTGTGCGGCTATCGCCAGGCGCTGACGACCTACGATATCGCCGTCGATCCCGAACTGATCCTTTCGGAAGCCTGGTCGCTCGATCTCGGGCGGGAAAAGATGCTGCAGCTCCTCGATCTGCCGTTGCCGCCGACGGCGGTTTTCTGCTTTTCCGACCGTGTGGCGATGGGCGCCTATGATGCGATCAGGATGCGCGGATTGAGGATTCCCGACGATATTTCCGTCATCGGTTTCGACGATGAAAGCCTCGCCCGAAAAATCCTGCCGCCACTCACAACATTGAAGCTGCCGCACGAGGATATGGGCCGTTGGGCGGTCGCCGAGCTTCTGGAAAAGGTGATGCAGCCGAAGAAGCCGCCAGTGAGGCTGAAGATGGAGTGCCAGTTGATCCTTCGCGCTTCCATCGCCCCACCGCCTTGAATGCAATGAAGGAACGGCCCGAGCGTGTTGCTTTCTCAACGATTCGCTGAAGGCCTCGAATGCGCGAAGGGGTTTGCTCTTTTATGAGCGAAAGGTCTTGCCCTGTTGGCATGAAACAAAGGTGGGGTGCGTGCGTTTCCGTAGTGGTGAAAGGAGTTCACCAATGACGTCCCTTGCTCTTTCACACGGCATTTTCGAACCAAACGATCTGGAGATCCTGCAAAAAGTGTTCGACCGGATATGCGCGGAACCTTGGTTCACCGTGCGTACGGAAGAAAGACGGAAGTTCGCCCGATATTTGATGCACATGTATATGCGCGGCCTCATCCTGCCGGATCGCCTGGACGCGCTTTGCCGGCTTGTAGCCTACGAGCGGTTTTCCCGCCGTCGCGGCATGACCGATATTTCGGGCCAGCGGTTTCTTGTCGTGGAGGATGAATACATGATTGCGATGGAGGCAAAGGAAAAGCTGAACGAGTCCGGCGCCGAAGTCGTCGGTCCGGTCGCCAACGTGAATGACGCACTCCAGATCCTCAAGTCTCAGGACATCATGCTTGATGGAGCTCTTCTCGATATCGCTCTTGATGGGCAGATGGTTTATCCAGTCGCAGCCTCTCTGCGCATGAAGCGGATCCCGTTTGCCTTCGTGACAGGTTATGAGGGGCGGCAGGTTCCTGCAATCTATCGAAGGGTTCCGACTTTCGCCAAACCCGCAGATTGGGCCGCGGTGGCTGCTTCGCTCGCGGACTCCAAGACCCATGGTGCCATGCGCCGCCCCGCGCATCATAAGCACTGATGAGTCTCCTAGTTGAAGTCGCGGCTCAGCCTGAGCCCGCCCCGGCAATGAGCAGGAGCGGTCAATCGCAGCTCTGCGAACCCGCTTGCTCCTGATTAGCCGATGTCGAGGTCATTGCATTGGCCTGATTGTTGCAGCCGCCACTATTCTTGTTCGAATCCGCCTTCGTCTTCTTGCCGGTGTCCTGTGCCCCGTTCGCTCCGGTTTTGTTGTCTCCCTGCACCGGTTTATCTTGGTTTGTCGCGGAAGCGGGAGGTGAATGATCGCTGGCTGCGCCGTCGGAGCTGTTGGATTGTGCCAGCGAGGCTGTGGCTAGGCAAAGTGAAATAAGCGAGGTGGCCGCGATTTTCGAGAGCATGGCTTTCTCCTCAACATTCTTGTAAGTTCACTCGGAACTTTTGCAGCTGCCCGAAGTTCCGAAGCCCGTCGCAGATATTTAGAGCGGGCATATGTTTTCCGTTGCCGAGCGGGACAATTCACTTCGATCCTATTCCTGTCACCTGAGCCCGCGCGAATACTGGTTAATCGAGGGTATTTTCGATGGAACGTAAACGTGCTCGGGGCCACACCCGCCGTGCATTCCTCTCATCCACGGCAGTTGCCATCATCCTTGGGTCCGTGCAAAGGGCGAGCGCCCTCGTCGTCGGCGGGGAACGTCCCTGGATCCCATTTGACGCGAGTCCGCCGGATGTGCCCTCGGCGGCAGCGTCCGGACGATGGTTTTTCTTCACCGATGAGGAAGCAGAGACGATCGGCGCCATTGCCGAGCAGTTGATCCCGGCCGATGAGCTCAGCATCAGCGGAAAAGAGGCAGGCTGTACCGAATACATCGACCGGCAGCTGGCAGGTTTTTTCGGCAACTTCGACCGGCTTTACATGCGGGGTCCTTTTCAGCCTGGTACGCCTGAACAGGGAGATCAATCGTCGCTTGTTCCGCGTGCCCGTTACCGCATCGGCATTGCGGCACTGAATGAACACTGTTCCGCCACCTTCAAGCAGCCCTTCGCCAAATTGACGAGCGAACAGCGCGATCAGGTGCTGACGGATCTTCAGCATGGAAAAATCGCCATGCAGGCCATTGATTCCATGGCCTTTTTTTCGCTCGTCCATGCCAACACCATGGAGGGGTTCTTCGCCGATCCCATCTATGGCGGCAACAAGGACATGGTCTCCTGGAGGATGCTCGGCTTTCCCGGCGCCCATTACGACTACCGAAACTACGTGGAGCGCCATAACGAGACGCTTGATCTGCCGCCGGTCGGCATTGCCGGGCGGCCCGAATGGAACATCGGAAAGGATTGACGATGGCGACGAAGCTGCCTCACACGGATGTCGCCATCATCGGCCTTGGCTGGACCGGTGCCATTGTGGCAAGCGAACTGACGGCCGCCGGCCTCGATGTCGTTGCGATCGAGCGCGGACCCTGGCGCGACACGGCGCGCGACTTCAGCATTGCGTCCGTTCCTGACGAACTCCGCTATATCCACCGGCAGGAACTTATGCTGCGTACGGCCCAGAATACGGTGACCGTCCGCAACAATCCCGCGGAAACTGCCCTGCCTATGCGCAATTGGGGTTCCTTCCATCCTGGAAACGGAACGGGTGGCGCCGGCAATCATTGGGCCGGCATCACCTTCCGCTTTCAGCCGCAGGAGTTCCGGCTGAAGAGCTATTTGCAGGAGCGTTACGGCCCCGCAGCCATTCCGGACGAACTGACCTTGCAGGACTGGGGGACGGATTGGAACGAGATGGAGCCGTTCTATACAGCCTTCGATCGCATCGTCGGGACCTCCGGCAAGGCCGGCAATCTCCGCGGTCAGATTCAAGAGGGAGGCAATCCGTTCGAGGGCCCCCGTTCGGAAGAATATCCGACGAAACCGCTTCGCCAGCCTTATGGGCCTGTTCTGTTCGCCAAGGCCGCGGCGGAGATGGGCTATCGGCCCTTTCCAGTGCCGTCTTCGCTGATTTCCGAGCCATATACCAACCCTCTTGGCGTAACCATGGGGCCGTGCACCTTCTGCGGGTTCTGCACCAATTACGGCTGCGCCAACTATTCCAAGGCCAGCCCTATCGTAAACATTCTCCCGGCGCTTGTTCGCCGGCAGAATTTTACGGCGAGGACGAACTCCGAAGTCTTGAAAGTGCTGACCGATTCCACCGGTAAAAAGGCGACCGGCGTTCTCTTCGCCGATACCTCAGGCCAGGAATGGGAGCAGCCGGCAGATCTTGTCGTTGTCGGCGCCTTTACCTTCGAAAACGTGCGTCTGATGCTGCTATCCGGGATCGGTAAACCCTACGATCCCTCAACTGGAGAAGGCACCACCGGACGCAACTATTGCTATCAGACGGCCAATGGCGTGCAGCTCTTCTTCGATGACAAGAACTTCAATCCCTTTATCGGCGGGGGCGCGGTCGGCATGGGGATCGATGAATTCAACAATGACAATTTCGACCATGGCGGCCTCGGTTTCTTCGGTGGCGGGTCGATCCGCGTCACGCCGATCGGCGCCGCTCCGATCAGCTATCGGCCCGTGCCGCCGGGAACGCCCGCCTGGGGCAAGGAATGGAAAAAGGCGACGGTGAAGAATTACCTGTCGGCCATGTCGATCGGCTGCGAGGCCTCGAGCTATGCGACCAGGAACAATTATCTCTCATTGGACCCGACCTATACCGACCGTCTCGGACGGCCGCTTTTGCGCATTACCTTCGATTTCCCTGAAAACGACCTCAAGATGGCACAATACTGCACGTCGAAGGTCGCCGACATCGCCAGGCACATGGGGCCACGCCAGATCGTGGAGAACCCGATGAAAGGTCATTGGAATACGGTTCCCTATCAGTCGTCGCATGTGGTTGGCGGATTTATCATGGGTGAAAACCCCGCCAACAGCTGCGTCAATAAATATCTGCAAAGCTGGGATGTGCCGAACCTGTTTGTCGTCGGCGCTTCCGCCTTTCCGCAGAATCCAGGCTACAATCCGACCGGCACTGCGGCCGCCCTCGCTTTCAAGGCTGCCGATGCAATCAGGAACATCTATCTTAAAGATCCAGGCCCGATGGTGCGCACATGACGAGGGCGCTCTGGAAATTCCGGGTCGGGGTGACGGTAGCCGCAGTTGGGGGCTTATCGTCACTTGCCATGGCGCAATTCCTGGGCGATGCGGAGTTCAACGTGGTCGACCGGGGCCGCTATCTCTCCATTCTGAGCGATTGTGCGGCCTGCCACACCGCGCCAGGAGGGCAGCCCTTCGCCGGCGGTCTGAGCATCGAAACACCCTTCGGCGATCTGGTCACACCGAATATAACCCCGGACCGCGAAACCGGCATCGGCAAATACACGAAGGAAGATTTCCAGCGCGTCATGTCCGAAGGGATCGGCAGGGGCGGCTATCATCTCTACGCCGCCATGCCGTATCCTGCCTATACTAAAATGACCGCTGAGGACAACGGAGCGCTTTTCGCCTATTTGCAAACGTTGCAGCCAGTTAAAAATCAGGTCGAGGTCAACCAGCTGCCGTTCCCTTATAACCAGCGCTGGTCGCTATTCGGCTGGAACGCCCTGAACTTCACTGCAGGTGTTTTCAAACCGAATGCAGCCAAGAGCGAGCAATGGAATCGCGGAGCCTATCTCGTGGAGGGGCCCGGGCATTGCGGTACATGCCACACGCCGAAGAATGCGCTCGGAGGAGACAAGGACAGCAAGGCATTGCAAGGGTTCGTCATACAGGGATGGAATGCTCCCAATATAACCACTGATCAGCATCAAGGCATCGGCAACTGGAGCATGGACGATATCGTTGCCTATCTCAAGACGGGTGCTAACCGGTTTGATCTGGCGTCTGGACCGATGGCGGAAGTCGTCACCAAGTCTACATCCAGGATCAGCGATTCCGATCTTGCAGCGATCGCCACCTACCTCAAGGACAGCGGCGAAACATCAACGGCGGCACCTGCCGCCATCGCGCAATCCGAGCCTGTCATGAAGGCTGGCGCGGCTCTTTATGCCGACCGTTGT
Organism: Rhizobium centroccidentale; assembly: GCF_030182565.1. Lineage (NCBI taxonomy): Bacteria > Pseudomonadati > Pseudomonadota > Alphaproteobacteria > Hyphomicrobiales > Rhizobiaceae > Rhizobium > Rhizobium centroccidentale. The sequence continues at coordinate 274,810 of NZ_JAQJCG010000001.1, forward strand.
TCCGGCTGCCATACGCCGGCGGGCGAGGGGATACCAAAACTGTTCCCAAGGCTTGCCGACGCGCCGCTCGTCAACGCCGATGACGCAACATCGCTAATCCATGTGGTCCTCGCCGGAAGTCGAGCCGGGAGCACAGATGCCGTCAGTACCTCCCCCGCGATGCCCGCCTTCGACTGGAACATGTCTGACGAACAGGTTGCAAACGTCCTGACCTATGTTCGCAATAGCTGGGGCAATGCTGCACCGGCGGTAAAGTCCGCGGATGTTGCAAGTCTGCGTGACTATTTAAAGAAGCAATGATCGTGTGGTCTGACGGTTTCTTGAAAAAATCCAGATGCCGGATTGCGGATCGCTTCTACCGCTTAGCTCCAAATCCAGATGGCTCGGGTTACGAACGGAAGGAAGCGTCGTGTCAGCATATTTAAAGATAGCGTGCGGCCAAACCGCTGCACCACAGCATCAGCCTTGATGCTATGCGTAAGTCCTGCAATCGTCATATGTCGAAGCCCCATTCGAGCACAACATCAACGATCAACCAGCTGTGCGGAAGGTAGGAGCAAAATAGCGCTTACATTAGACTGGTGCACGACCTAAGATTTATTCGCGGGCGCGACCGGTGCCTAATTTACGACGCGACGAGCCACATATAAGCTGCAGCCGTCCAGGAGAAGCCAAGGCCGCCGCAGCCTTCCCCGGTGACCGGGTCGAAATATTCGGCAAAACCCTCCGCCTCGATCGCCGAGATGGTCGACTTGCGTAGCTTCTCGGCTTCGTCGATCCGGCCATTGCGCTTCAGGCCGTCGATCAGCAGCCAGTTGATGATGGCCCAGGCCGGGCCCCGCCAGTATCGTTTCGGCTCCCAGCTGGCGACGCCGGGCTTTACGGTCGGGAAGGCGACTTTCATCCCCTTGGACCATGCCTTCATTTCATCGACGAGAGCGCCGACGACCGCCTGGTCGAGATCGAGCGACAGAAGCGGGATGAACCCCGCTTGTGTCGGTGCCTCGACATCCCAGCCCGAAACGAGATCGCGGGATACGAAACGCGACAGATCGGGTCGCCACTGGGCGAGGATCGCGTTGCGAGTTTTTTCATTGAGTGCGGCGATCTCGGACGCATCTTCATTGCGGCCGAATTCGTGGGCGAGTGCTTCGAGGTCTTCGCCGGCCTTGAGCAGGATCGCGGTGGTCTGGATCTCGGCGACCTTGAAGGGGGCCTTCGCCCACTGTCTGGCCGGCTCCCAGCCGCAGGCGGCATAGGTATCAACTAGGTGGATGAAGCGCTGATAGTCCTCGTCGCGGGGACGCATCAAAGCGTTCACATGGCCGGTATCCTTCCGCACGACCGGCGTGTCGGTGGTGGTGGGAACGCGGGCAAGCGCGACATCCCATGCGGGAGAATTGTCGCTGCCGCTTTCCCAGGGATGAAGCAGGGCAACGAGGCCGGTCCCTTCAGGGTCGCGAGCCGCATACCACCAGCGATGCCATTTCAGGGCCGCCTCATAGAGCGGCAGGGTGCGGGTCTTGTCCCCAGTGGCTTCGTGCAGCTTGCGGAGCGCGATGGCGAAAACGGGCGGCTGGGTGATGCCGGAGGTCGGGATCGTATGGCGGGTGCGCCAGACGTTCGGGCCCGGAAAATAGGTATCGCTCGGCTGATGGAAGACGATATGCGGGATCATGCCGTCGGCCCACTGGCCCTCGACCAGCCGCTCCAGTTCGCGATAGGCGCGGTCCGTATCGTAAAGCGCGAAGCCCATGGCGACGAAGGCGGAATCCCAGTTCCACTGGAAGGGGTAGAGCCGGTCCGTCGGCACCGTATAGCCGCCGCGGTCGTTGGCGACGAGAATACGCTTGGCTTGATCGATATGGAGGTTCATGTCGGTACTCCGGTATTTGGGGAGGGACGCCCCTAGGCCATGACGGCCGGAAAGGATTGGCCGCTTTCGGGGGAAAGCCAGGTGATGCGCTTGCGATCGAGCTTCAGGCCGATCGTATCGCCGCTCCTGACGGTCTCGGAGGCAGGCAGGATGACGCGGACGGGCTGATCGTGGATCGAGCCGGTCAGGAGCAGGTGTGAACCCATCGGTTCGGCGACCCGCACTTTCATTTCGAGGCCCTCGGGCAGGCCCGCGAGTTCCACCGCCTCGCCGCGCAGGCCGAGGATGATCTCCTTACCGGCTTCCTGCGGTGCATTCAGTTGCTCGATACCGGCAGAGACCTGGCCGTTCAGGACGGGTACCTTGATGAAGTTCATCGGCGGATTGCCGATGAACCCGCCGACGAAGCGCGTAGCGGGATGATTGTAGACATCGACCGGCGAGCCGACCTGCTCGACGATCCCTCCATGCATGACGGCGATGCGGTCGGAAAGGCCCATCGCCTCCGTCTGGTCGTGCGTGACGTAGATCGTTGTCGTGCCGGCCGATTGCAGCACTGTCTTGAGTTCGGTGCGCATTTCGAGGCGAAGCAGCGCATCGAGGTTGGAGAGCGGTTCGTCCATGAGGAGTACCTTGGGCTCGACGGCAAGCGCGCGGGCAACGGCGACGCGCTGGCGCTGGCCGCCCGAAAGCTTGTTCGGATAACGGTCGAGATACTGTTCGATATGCAGCAGGCCGGCGGCCTTTTCGACCTGCGCCTTGATGCGCGCCTCGTCTGCCTTCTGCATGCGCAGCCCGAAGGCAACGTTTTCGTAGACCGTCATATGCGGGAAGATCGCGTAGTTTTGGAAGACCATCGCGAGGCCACGGTCCTTGGGAGCGAGCCCGAGGACCGGCTTGTCGCCAATGCGGACATCGCCGCCGGATGCGGTTTCGAGACCGGCGATGATGCGCAGGAGCGTGGTCTTGCCGCAGCCGGACGGGCCGAGAAGCGAGACGAATTCGCCATCGTTGATCGTCAGCGAGACCTCTTTCAGGGCCTGGAATGCCCCGAAACTCTTGCGGACACGGTCGATGACAATATTGGCCATGGAATTGGTCCTGTTATTTGGAGGAAATGCCCCAGATCGCGAAAAGGTAGCGCCTGACCGCGAAGATGAAGACAACCGAGGGAAGGATGAGCATCAGGCCGCCGGCGAAGCGATAGTGCATCGGGCTTTCGGAAAGCACCGTCAGCAGATAGGCCGTCAGCGTGCGGTTGCGCACCGTCAGCACCGAGGCGGCAAAGACTTCGTTCCAGGAAATGACGAACGCAAAGACGGCCGTTGCGACGATGCCCGGCAAGGCGAGTGGCGCCACGACCTTGAAAAAGGCCTGGATGCGGGTGCAGCCGAAAACCCATGCGGCTTCTTCCAGCTCCTTCGGGACGCCGAGGAAAATGCCCTGGGTCACTAGAGCCGCGAAGGGGAGCGCCAGGACCGTATGGATCAGGCCGACGCCGACGATCGTATCGTAAAGGCCGAGCCGGATGAAGGAGACGGTGAGCGGCAGCGCCAGGATCGCCAGCGGGAAGGCGCGCGTCAGAAGGACCAGCAGCCGGTAGCTGTCCTTGCCCGGAAAATTGTAGCGGGCGAGCGCATAGCCCGCGGGTGCCCCGAGCAGGATGGAGAGGGCTACCGTGATGCCTGCGGCGCCCAGCGAATTGAGGAAGGAGCGGACGACCCCTTCCGTCTGCAGGAAGAGGATGAAGGGTTCGAGCGAGATGCCGGTCGGCAGGCCGGTCTTCGGCCAGATGTAGACGCCCTGTCGCCCGCCGAGTGCGCCTAGCGCCACGAGATAGATCGGAACCAGAACCCAGGCACAAAGCGCGGCGATACCGCTCCAGAGCAACCAGCGGCGCGATGAAACGAAGCTTGCGGGATTGGCGGTGGCGGCTGCTTCGGAACTGATGGCTTGCGTGTTCATGGCAGGCGCTCCGGATCGACCTTGAAGGCCTTGAGATAGACGAGGGTTGCGGCGAGCGAGATGACCATGATCAGAACCGCATAGGTGGCCGCGACGCTGTAATTCTGGTTCTGGTTCTGCCAGTTGTAGGCTTCGCCAACGAGGACCGGAAAATTGCGGCCGCCCAGTGCGTATACGACTGCGAAGACCTCGAAGGCGAGCACGGTGCGCAGGATGAGGGCCGATTGGAGCGCCGGGCGGATCAACGGCAGGGTTATTTTCCAGAAGCGCGTCCAGGGACCGGCTCCGAAGATTTCGGCGGCTTCCTTGAACTCCTTCGGCACCTGGTTGAGGCCGGCGACGACGATGACCATGACGATCGCCGTGCCGCGCCAGATCTCCGCCACCGCGATGGCGATGAAAAGCGCAACCGGCGTCTGGTAGGAAAGCCAACTCGCCTGGCGGCTGATGACGCCGAGGCTGAAGAGCAGCGAGTTGAAATAACCGGTATTCTGGAGGATCGACAGCCAGACGAGGCCGGCAGCGAGATCCGAAATGCCGAGCGGGATCGTCCAAATCCACAGAATCGTCTCCCGCCCGCGGTCGATCTTGGCGACCATCGTGCCCATGGCGAGCGCGATGGCGATCTGGACCGGTACGACCACGATCGTCAGCAGAAACGTGTTGCGCACCGATTGCATGAAATTGATGTCCGTCACCATGCGCTGCATGTTTGCGAGCGACGGTGCGCCATCATCCGAGACCGCCAGCCAGATCGTCTGCACCAGCGGCACGATGAAAAGCAGGCCGAGGAAAACGACAGATGGCAGGATCAGCAGATAGGGGATCAAGGGTCGATTTTGAGTCATGGGCTCCCGCCTCGAAAAGCAGGGTTGCGGAAAGAATGCCCGGACATTTGCGCCCAGGCATCCAGGGAGGATTATTGAACCGGGCAGGCGCCGTCACTCTTGGCATCCGGTGCCCAGCAGGGAGCCTTGGTATCGGTCATCAGCTTGGTCATGACGGCGCCCTGCTTGGCCAACACCTCGCCGACGGGCTGGTTTTGCAGCACGATCAGCTGGAAGCTGTCCATATAGACCTTGTTGAACTCGCCGCCCTTGTCGCCGAGGCCGACTGGAAGAAGCGAGATCACTACATCCTTGGCAGCTTGGGTCTTGGTGACGGCACCGGCGAGAAGTGCGACGCCCTTGTCGAGATCCGGCGGCAGCTGGACGTTCAGCGTCGGGAAGAAGCCGACCTTGGACGCGGTGAGCAGCTGGATTTTCTGGGCCGTCAGTGTTTCGATGATCTTCATCGCACCCGCCGCATCCGGGGCACCCTTCGGGATCGAAAGGCCCGCGAGAACAGGCATGTATCCGCGCCCCTTCGGGCCGGCCGGAGACGGGAATACGACATAGTCGTCCGGCGAGGCGGAAATGGCATTCTTCAGTCGGGCGACATGGTCCCAGGCGACCATGACTTCACCCGCGGCCAGCGGCTCCTGCATGAAGTCGTAATTGGTCGAGTTGGGATTTACATAGGCCCAGAGCGCCTTGAGCTTCTCCCAGCCTGCCGCGGCATCGGCGTTCTTGAAGGTGCGCACTACGCCGCCGGTGAAGGATGGGTAGAAATAACCCTGGAAGTAACGTGCCATCAGGCCCTTCGGGCCGGCCGGGAAGCCGATCTGCGGTTGGCCCGTCGCCTGCTGCATGTTCTTGCCCCACTCGATCAGCTGATCGTAGGTGATGGCGTTGATATCGGCGCCTTTTGGCAGGTATTGCAGGGCTTCCTTCTTGGCGGCCATGACATAGGTCGCCTGCATCCACGGAATGTATTGCTGGGTGGATTTGCCGAGCTTGCCGAGGTCGAGGAGCGATTGCGGCATGCCGCCGGCGGCGAGCTTCTTGGCGAGATCATCAAGCGGTTCGAGCTGATCCTTGTCGGCGAGTGGTGAAAGCTCGCCGTGCAGCGCACCGACCAGGCTGACGGTGTGCTTGCCGGCCTTGGCCTCGGCTTCCATGCGTACGGCGAACTGCGGGGGTTCCTCGACCACATAATCCACGTTGCCAGCATCCTTCAGCAGGTCCTGCCGCACGACGGTCGCCTCTTCGATCGGGCGAAGCTGGGTGGATACGAAAACCGTCTGGGCAAGCACCGGCGAAGCAAAGGCCAGCACAGTGGAAGCCAGAATTCCGAATGACGTGATGCGTTTCATATTCTCTCCTCCTTCATTGTTCTTATCCGTGATGCACTATGTCGGATCATGCCGCCTTCATCGGGCGGCGATGGCTGTCGCGATCGATGAATTCGATCGCGTGAAGCTCCTGCAGTTCCTCCGCAGGCTCGCCGGCGATCGCCCGCAACAGCAGCGAGGCGAAGCTCGCGCCGAGGTTTTCGCCGGTCATGCGCATGGTCGAGAGGGAAGGGCTGGTGAAGGCGCCCGTCGGCAGATCGTCGTGACCGACAATGCTGATCGCTTCGCCCCCATCGATTTCGCGTAGCGCTCTGAGCGCTCCGATCGCCATTTCGTCCGTGGAGCAAACGAGCGCGGTGGGACGCGAAGGCTGCCGGAGCAATTCCAGTGCGGCGAGATAACCGCCCTGTTCCGTGGGCGCGCCTTCGGCACAGAGATCTGCATTCAGCCCTGCCTCGTCCATCGCGGCCTTCCAGCCCGTGCGGCGCACATGCGCGAAGTAATATTCCTGTGGCCCGGCGATATGGCCGATGCGGCGGTGGCCGGCGGCCTGAAAACGGACCGTTGCCGCGTGAAACCCAGCAAAACCATCGCCGTCGATATAGGGATGGGGTACGAGGCTTTCGGTGCGTCCGTTGGTGACGAAGGGAATGCCGCGCGACTGGAGAAATTCGACGCGTTCGTCCTGCCGTCTGGTGCGGACGAGAAGCATGGCGTCGACGCGGCGGCCATCAACGAAACGACGGCAGATGTCGAGTTCACTTTCACCGCGTGGCACAGGCGCGATGACCAGGTTGAGGCCGGCACTTGCAAGATGCTCGGCACAGCTGGAGAGCATGTCGAGGAAATGCGGCGGACCGATATGCCCGGGGTCGCTCGGCAGCGTGATGGCAACGAGTTCCGCACGTTGTTTTCTTAGCCTGCGCGCCGATGCGTTCGGGCGGTAGCCAACCATGTCTGCAGCCTCTCTCACCCGCTTCTGGGTTGCTGCAGAGACATCGCCGTAACCGTCGAGTGCACGGGAAACCGTGGTGATCGACAGTCCGAGCGACTGCGCGAGTTGCTTGAGATTTGCCAAGATCGTCCTCCGGAATGGGGCAGAGAATTCTCCAAAACGTTTTGGGAGTCAAGCCAAAACGTTTTGGATCCTCACGGTGCATGGTCGAAGCGATTATTTGTGGTCATTACCACTGGAAGCGATGCCGTTATCGATTCCGATAAGGCAAGGACCGCTCCAGCGATGGCTCCCTTGCGCGCCGTCCAGCTTGGTGGTGGGCCGATCGGCGTTCTGCAGAAGATTGTCTGCCGCATGGACGTGGCCACAGGACGTCTCAATAAGATACGCGAGATTTAACAGCCTGATCGACATATTGATAAGCTGAAGGTGAGATCGAGGAATTCTCAGTAAAAGCGGCTGCTGTCGATTTGGACTGGGCAGCTGACGAGTCCGAAAAGACCATTATGCAACCGCCGCGCTTGGGAAACGTTCAGGGCTCTGGGGTCGTACAACGGTGCAAGACTCCGCCGGTGGAACTTCCTTGCTTACCATGTGGTTTGGTGTGCCGAAGCGAAATTGGAGAATGCGATGAGAAGAATAGTCGCCATTGGAGTTTTGGCAGGCATGCTGGCGGCTTGCCAATCCACCCAAGCGGAGCTGCAGCCTATTCCAGGAAGCATCACCTATGGTGGGCAACCGACGCAACGATTACAAAAGTCACCCGTCGGCAGCATCGTCCCCCACACATTCACGGATCAGTGGGGCGAACGGGTGCGCGAGACCTACATCCTGCAGCCCGATCGCAGCCTGAAGCTCGTAGATCGGGTATATCTCGATAATCCGTTCGATTGACACGGTCATCAGCGAGCGCGAGGGATGCTACGTTAAGGCGAGCACCTGCCATTCAAGGTTCAGGTGACATTTCGAGATGCGCCAAAGGCCTGACTTTCTTCGAATAGGGGTCATTCCGCGAAGACGCTCACTCGATTGTGCATCGCTACAAATTCATAAGCGAAATTTTTGGGGATCACCGCTCTCGGAGAGCGGGCCTGGCGAATTGGCGGCTCGACATTCGCGAGTATCGGTATCTTGTGATACGCGACACATCGGACTGAATTCCGCCGAAACAGATATGCGAGCGTCCGTGGTCGGGGTAATATGGTAGAAGCGCGGAAATTTCTCAATAATTTGAAGATGAGCGAATAGAAAATGGCCGACGACGAACTCAAATCACAGTTCCAGCAGACCTTCGTGCCTGTTTGTGCGATCGGGGCGTCTGCGGGCGGGGTGTCGGCACTGCAGAATTTATTCCGGCAGTTGCCGACCGACCTCGGACTTGCCTATGTCGTCATCGTCCATCTATCTCCCGATGAACCGAGCTCGCTGGGCGAGATCCTTTCTGTGTGCACCCGCATGCCTGTGCACCAGATCGAAGATAGCCCGACGCTGAAGCGGGATTGCGTCTTCGTCATCGCGCCGGATCGGGAAGTCATCATCGATGGCGATAATATATCTTCAAGACCATTCAGCGAACCGCGGGGCCGGCGCGCGCCGATCGATATGTTTTTTCGTTCGGTTGCCGCCGCGCGCGGTGATGGCGTCGCTATTGTTCTCTCCGGAGCGGGTGCGGATGGCGCGCTCGGCGTGACAGCCATCAAGGAAGCCGGCGGCGTGATCATGGTCCAGGATCCTGCCGAGGCGAGCTTCAACGCCATGCCGCAAAACGCAATCGCGACTGGCGCCGCTGATTTCGTCGCTCCCATACCCAGATTGGTCGAACGGCTCTCCGAGGTGGCTCGCAGCAAGGAAGCCGTCCGGTCGCTTGATATGGCAGGGGTGGCCAATGATCTCCGGCGGATCGTCGCTTTGTTGCGGGCTCGAACCGGCCACGATTTTTCCGCTTACAAGCGCGCCACCGTGATGCGGCGGGTTGTGCGAAGGATGCAGGTTTGTCGCACGGAGACGCTTGCCGACTATGCCGACTATTTGCTGACGACACCTGAGGAGGCGCAGAATCTATTCTCCGATCTGTTGATATCGGTGACGATGTTCTTCCGCGACGAACAGGCTTTCGAAGCGCTAGGACGCCAGGTGATCAAGCCCCTGTTCGATGCCTATAGCGGGGAGAACGACGAGAGTATTCGTGTATGGGTGGTCGGCTGTGCAACGGGGGAGGAAGCGTACAGCGTGGCTATTCTTCTGCATGAAGAAATGGCTCGCCGCAGCGTAAAAATCCCTCTGCAGATCTTCGCGACCGATTTGGATGAGGGAGCGCTCGGGACAGCCAGGGAAGGGCGCTATCCGAGAGCGATCGAGGCTGACGTTTCCGAGGAGCGATTGTCTCGTTTCTTCATTGACGAAGGTACCCATTTCCGGGTCCGCAAGGAAGTAAGAGAAAGCGTGCTGTTTGCCAAGCACAGCGTCCTGAAGGAGCCGCCTTTCATGCGGCTCGATCTGATTACCTGCCGGAATTTGCTGATCTATCTTGAACGCGCCCTTCAGGCCCAGGTCTGCTCGATCTTTCACTACGGATTGCGGGCGGGGCGATATCTCTTTCTTGGCTCAGCCGAGACGGTTGATGTCGCCGCCGACCTTTTCGCGCCGGTCGATAGGCAGGCGCGCATCTATAGCGCCCGGCCTCACGGCGGCCATTTGTTGCCGATCCTGCCGCAGTTTGCCGCACCGGAGCAGCAGCTGACGAGCAATGATCGGCCAACGCCGATCACCACGGAACGGGCAGCGCTTCCAGCCGCCCTCCATCTCGCGGCGCTGGAACACAACGCGCCGGCGAGCGTCTTGGTCGATGATGGGCAGAATATTCTGCATCTGTCTCCGACGGCGGGCCGATTTATTTTGCACTCGGCCGGGCCGGTCTCCAAAACCTTGACTGCGATCGTCAGACCGGAACTTCGTTTAGATCTCGGAATAGCGCTTTCACGAGCGCTCGAGAAAGGAGAGCCGAGCGTTACGTTGCCGACGGTGGTCGCCTTCGATCAAGGTAAGCGGCGAATTTCCATGCAGGTGACCCCCATCACAAACGACGCGCAGAAGGCTGCGCAGGCTCTGGTGTTCTTCCTGGACGGGGGTGTCGTCCTCGATAGTGATGAGTTGGAACCCGTGGCCGACGCGCGCCCGGACGAAGTTCGCCGCGTCTATGCCGAGCTCAAGGCTTCACAAGAGGCGCTGATGCTAAGCCGCAGCGGACACGACGCCCTCGTTCAAGAGCTTCGTGCGGCCAATGAAGAGCTGCAATCGATGAACGAGGAATATCGTTCGACGGCCGAAGAGCTCGAGACCTCCAAGGAGGAGCTGCAGTCCATCAACGAGGAACTCCACACCGTCAATGCCGAACTGAAAAGCAAGCTGGAGAGTATCTCGGCAGCGCATAGCGATCTGCAGAACCTGTCGGCTGCCACCGAAATCGGCACGCTTTTCCTCGATCCGGACCTCCGCATCAAGATGTTCACCGCGCCGGTCGCGGAGCTCTTCAACGTCACAAGGCACGATATCGGCCGCGCCATCACCGATTTTACCCATCAACTGAACTATGACGATATCGAGAGCGACGCGCGAAGAGTTTTGAAAGATCTGATCCCTATCGAGCGCGAAGTTACCAGCCGCAAGGGCCGGCAGTTCTCGATGCGCCTGCGGCCCTACAGGACGGTAGAAGACCGGATCGATGGAACCGTCGTGACATTTGTCGACATATCCGACCGCGCGCGGGCCGAGGCGGCGTTGCGTGCAAGCGAGGATCGGCTGCGCCAGTTTGGTGAGGCGTCGCAGGATATTCTTTGGATCCGGGACGCCGAGACATTCCAATGGTCGTATCTGACACCCGCATTCGAAGCGATTTATGGCCTTGATCGCGAAGCTGCGCTTCGAGGGGATAATATGGCTGGATGGCTGGAGATGATCCTGCCGGAAGATCGTGAACGGGCAGCCGAAAACCTGCGACGGGTTCGCACCGGTGAGCGAGTGGTCTTCGAATATCGCATCCGGAGGGCCTCGGATGGAGGTATTCGCTGGCTCCGGAACACGGATTTTCCCATCAAGGATGAAACGGGACGTGTTGCCCATATCGGTGGAATTGGCCACGACATTACCGAGATCAAGGATACCGAAGCGGCGCTTGCAGCCGCCGAGCAACGTCAGCGCGCTCTTTTGGAAGGCATTCCGCAACTCGTCTGGCGCGCGGTGGACGGAGGCAGTTGGACATGGTCGAGCCCGCAATGGACCAGCTATACCGGCCAGGCTGAGGGCGAAAGCCGTGGTTCGGGATGGCTCGAACCGGTACACCCTGACGATCGTGACAGTGCGCTGGCAAATTGGTCCAAGGCCATTGAATCTGGCGGGATGGAGACGGAATACCGCATCCGTCGGGCTGATACGAACTCTTATCGGTGGTTTCACACACGGGCAACACCGGTTCGTGACGGAAATGGCGCCATCGTCGAGTGGCTCGGCACATCAACCGACGTCGATGATTTGCGTGGCATGCAGGCACGCCAGGAAATCCTGGTGGCCGAGTTGCAGCATCGAACGCGGAATCTGATGGGTGTCATACGCTCGACGGCCGACAAGACCGGCCGCGCCAGCAACGACCTTGAGGAATTCCGTGAGAAATTCCACGATCGGCTCAATGCGTTGGCGCGAGTTCAGGGGCTGCTGTCACGTCTCAACGAACATGACCGGGTTACCTTCGACGAACTGATCGAAAGTGAACTTTCGGCGATGGATGGCAGTGCCGAGCGCACCAGCCTCGAAGGACCGAGCGGGGTGCGCTTGCGATCTTCCACGGTCCAGACGCTGGCGATGGCTCTCCATGAGCTTGCCACGAACGCTGTAAAATATGGCGCGCTTGGTCAGCCCGCCGGCCGATTGTCCGTTCGCTGGAGGCTTGATGAGCAGGGTGATGGCGGTCGTCCCTGGCTCCATATCGATTGGCGCGAAATCGGCGTTAAAATGCCCGGCGGAGGTGAGGCCGTGGCCGGCACGGGGCAGGGTCGTGAGCTGATCGAACAGGCGCTCCCATATCAACTCGGCGCCCAAACAAGCTATGTGCTCGGTCCTGACGGTGTTCATTGCACCATCGCGATACCGGTTTCGGCGACGAGATCCGCAAGGGAGACTCCGGATGAATGATCAATCATTGAAAGGTCTCCGCATTCTTGTGGTCGAAGATGAATACTTGCTTGCCATGGAGCTTAGCGATTTTCTGAGCGACGCCGGAGCCTTGATCATTGGACCTGTCGGAACGCTAAACGATACGTTTGAATTGATCGGCAAAACATCGCTTATCGATGGGGCTATCCTCGATATTAATTTGAGGGGCGAGACGGTCTTCCCGGCGGCTGACAAACTGGTGGAGCGAAATGTTCCGATCTTATTCACGTCCGGTTATGATGCCGCTGGGCTCCCAAGCCGATTCAGGCATTGCGATTTGCTGGGTAAGCCCAACGACATGGCCAAACTCTGTGAGGCTATCCGCCGGATTACAGCCGGACCCGGCCAATAATGCCGCGGACTGTCGTGCGCTCGTCTAAGGCATTTGAGCAGGATCGCTTCGGGAATTGGCGACAAGTTCATGCTACGGGCCGTATCAACTCCGACGGCAATTCGCGGGTAAGAGGAAGATGCATCAGCCGTTCATACTCGGCTTCGGGCGTACCATAGGCTTCGCCAGCGATCTTGATCAGTTGTACGCGATCTCGGATCTCGATGTTCGATCGTGTGGCCCTGATCAATTTTTCGCCCTCAAGCACATGGATCGCGTCTGTGACGGATGACCGCCTCACGCCGAGCATTATCGAAAGATATTCATGCGTCAAATCAAAGGATTGTAGAGGAACGCGATCCTGAACCATCAAGAGCCAGCGCGCCAATCTCTGTCGCAGCTCAAATTTGGCGTTTACCAATGCCGTGTGACTGACCTGCACCCCCAGAATTCGGGAGAAACGCGCACCGAGCAATCCGAGGTCAGGCGCCAGGTGAAGCGCAGCTCGAAAGTCGAGAGCCGCCATGACCAGCGCGTCGCCCTCGACTTGGTTGATTAACTCGTGAGAGGTCCGATCGTCACCGATCGCGATTCCCATCCCGGTCATGCCCTCCCTGCCAATCAGCCCCGTTTCGATCCGCGTTCCCTGGCGACCCACCGCAATGAGCGAGGCGACGCAATCAATTGGGAAGTAGACGCGAGTGACCTTCTGATTCTGGACCTCCATGACCGCACCGCGAGGCAAGTGCACACGGCGCAGAAAGCGGGAGATCTGGCCAAGTTGCTGCTGCGGCAATCGTCTCAGGATTGCGTTCCGCTGCATTTCATCGTTGGCCACGGCCGCTGGCTCCAACACGTTCGCGAGCGCGGCGACTATCGCACGGTCTTCCAGAGGCTTGCGCAGAAAAAGCTTGTCGGCGTGGCGAGCCGGGACGACTTGTGGATCGAACGCAGTTGCGAAAATGAACGGAACAGCGCGACGTTCAAGTTCGTCGGCGACCGGAAATACCATCTCTCCGGATAACCTTATATCCAGCATCGCGGCCGCGATGTTATCACCCGCGCGAATTCGCTCGAGAGCTTCTTCGACACCGGGCAATGGGCCGACAACGTCGAAGCCCATTTGGTCGAGTCGTCGCGCCAGATCGGACGCGATGAAGTAATCATCCTCGACCAGCAGAACCCGAGTTCCCTCAGCGATTTGCGATGCAGCCATTTCGCACCTACCATCAGATTGGTCGAGCACTATCTGGAAACGGAGGCGATCCTAAGCGGTTCCATCATATCCCAATATACCGTTGCGCGCTCAGTCTTGTTCAGAGGGGCGAATATTGGACTGAAGCTGGTCGAGGAGGGCAGAGATTTCTTCGTAGGCTTGTTTGACAGCCAGATGACCTTCCGCTCGCTCCTTCAGCACCGAATCCTGGACAGCGCGGTATAAGAGGTTTCGGATCTTCCAGAGACGAGTTTCCGCCGCCGGGCTGCACCTAATATCATTCATTTGGCCCTCCTTATCACGCTGGGCTCTCGGCGCGAGACTCTGTTCGCGAGCGGAAACAACCACTGTCTTCGGGGAATAGCCTAACCTGTGCCGTATGACGCTCAAATGGCCAGCAAAACAACCTGATCCTAGTAAGTTCGGCGACCACGTGCCCAACCAGAACAAGACCGCAAAGTTCCTTTGCAGCACGCAGAACCATGCTGATCGACCTGCTCATCGCCTGCCTTCCGCAAGCCGCGCGGCTGCGGTGAGTGACTACGGTTTGTACGTTGCCGTACAATGTCTAATCGCTGATGGTTGTAATCTAGGATGGCGGATCGCTCCGCTATAATGTGGATTTGCGGAGCTCATGGATGTGAGACGGGTGGAGTAGATAGCAGGAAATAAAATCGTTCAACTGAGACTTAGGGGAGGGGAAACGATGTTCAGCGAACTGCTTGGCAGATGCGTTCTCGTGGTCGAAGATGATTATTTCCAGGCAAGCGATCTGACGATCGCGCTCGAAGACCAAGGCTGCGATGTCGTCGGCCCTTTCTCCACACTTGCCGCCGGGATGCGTGCTTTTGCGAAGGCACGGATCGATGCCGCGGTGCTGGACATTCATCTCGGCGCCGAGCGCATATACGGTCTCGCGGATCAGCTTAATGAAAGCAATATTCCCTACTTATTCGTCACTGGCTACGACGCGACGGCGATCCCAGAGCGATTTCGAAAGATCGAGCGCCTTTCAAAGCCAGTTGAGCTTGAAAAGATCATCCCCGTGCTGACCGCCATGATTAGCAAACATGCCAGCAGACATTAGAACGATGTAGGCACGGCCGTTGATCCCACAGAATGAGAAAGACAGCGAGAGCGATGTTCCGAAGGAATGCCGATAGCCGCTGGTCGGCAGCTATCGGCATCGGCAGGAGAACCGGAAGGCGGGGAGCCCTTCCACTTGTAAAACCACACGCCTCTCGGAAAGTTCCTCATATCAGTCGAATAGAAGTGTATTCGGCCATGTCCCTACGCCAGCGTCCCCTCAAGTCTTGGTCAGGTAACATAATGAAACGAAAGTGACACCTCCGCGACCAATGCCGGGACGCAAAAATGGCCCGATCTAAGGTCGGGCCAAGCTTTGCGGGAAGGCTGAGTGATATGAGTGAAAGATCACCCGCGGAATAAACTGGGCAGCCCGGCTAAGGTTCCCAGTGCTCGAAACAAATCGCCCTGCCGGGTGGGGCCAGGCAGGGCAGCAACAGGAGCACTGTTGGGAGCGCGAGTCGGGATAAACCGGAGTTCAGTAACTTACGCAGCTTCAATCTATCATTGTGTGACAGCTTTGTGAATGCCACCATTCGCATCGGGCGATGGCCGTGGGCGGACCAAGCGCTACGTTCTTCGCACCGACTACTCGCAAACCGTCTCGCGCACTACGACCCGATGATGATGACGGTAACCGTAGCGCCTCTCTGTCCAGCACCGGCGATGATACCTGTAGCGCGGGGCGTCATAGTATCCATCATCTGCGTAGGCCGGCCGATCGCGATAATAGCGTGGCGGCGCATCATAGTCGTAGCGAGGCCCAACTCCGTATTCAAAATAGACCTGAGAGAATGCCGGCGATGCGCCCAAGGTCGTTGCGAGCGCCAGCGCTGCGATTACAATTCTTTTCATGTCTTTCCATTCCAATTTACATACAGCTCCGGCGCGCTAATCCGCGCCTTAGATGTAGTATGACATGAGCGCTGCTTATGAACACGGACCAAAGTCCCGACCACGTAAGGACTTAGGCCTTAGAACTCATGAAAGCTTTGTCCGCCGGCGTACATAGAAATGGGTCGACTCGTCGTTCTCATAGCGTAAGATGATATATCGCCGCCAACCGAATAAGTAGGCGGTGGCGACTGAGGGTTTGTACGTGCTCCCGCCTGCAGGACCGAGGAAGCAGCATTATGCCCTTTCGGAAATACGCATCTATTCCAAATGATCCTGATTTTCGCGAAGCCTTAGTGCTTTGGGCTCGCAAGTTTGCCAGATCCGAGATGGTGGCAAAACGTGTGGCTCAGCGGACGATTGATGTCTTGTGCGACAATCCCAGCCTCCTCGACGGCCGCGACATAAACGAAGCGATTTTCAAGCTATTGCGTCGGCACGCGTTCGATGAAATCGAATTGTCGCGTGAGCAAGGCCTGCACGCTGATGGCGCGGTGCCCGAGGAGCGGGTTGATCATTGCAGTCACTAAAAGTTGGCTCTGCTGGAAAGGGCGTCCCGGATCGCCTCGATGCGGAGTTCCATTCGCGGCGCTAGAATTTTCCGCTTTCTTTGATCTTTCCAATTTTTGAAAAAAGCTGTGCTTCCCAACGTCTTTGAATGAGTTTCATTCATTGCGCTAGGCATCGATTATCGCCGGAACACAGATCCTTTTGCGGTGTGAGAGGCGAGATGTTCGCTCAAGCGGAAGTTGCTCGGATTGGAACAACTAAGCTGCCTGCAGGTTAGGCTCGGTAACCGCCTAAACAATAGTTCATGTCCGCGTGACGCGTGGAGAATTACTTGATGCCGCTTGCAGCTCAGTCAGACGTCGCATTCAGCCATCCGCGGATCTACTATGTGAATCCATTGCTGCTGGCAGGGCGAGATCGATGGAGCGAGGTATTTGATCACGCGAGCACGCTCGGCTTCGACATCGTGCTCTCGGCCCCGCCTTTTTGCAAAAAGGCTGGCGGCGGTCTTTTTTCCACGGACAATTACGAACATCTGGATCCGGCGCTCGAGCTGGAAGGAGATGCGAAAGAGGCTCTCTCCATGCTGGTGCAAGAGGCGCGAGCATCGGGGATCGAACTCATGCTCGACCTTATGGTTAGCGCTCATGACGCGGGGACCGCAACCGCCTTTACCCCGCTCGACCCACGGCGGTCGCCCCTCTCTTCAACTAGGCCTGTAGCACTATCCCCAGCCGCGGTAATCGACGAGTGGGAAGCGCGGCTGGCGGAGTTTGCGTCATGTGGAATCGCTGGATATCGGGTCCTTGGCATTGCCGGCCTCCCTGTCGATGGCTGGCGGCGCTTGATGAGCAGCGCGAAAAAGGCACGACCGGGAACGAGGTTTTTTGCGTACACGCCGGGGACGGATTTCGCCCTACGCTCGGCATTACGGGACTGCGGCTTCGATGGTGCCTTTTCCTCGCTTGCCTGGTGGGATCTGCGAGAAAGCTGGTTCCTTGAGGAATATCGCCTGCAGCTTCCTTTCGGACGGCAGATCGCCTTTCCGGAAGTGCCGTTTGGACGGCGCCTGGCGCATGGCACCGAAAGCAGGGAAATCCGCGAGCGAAAATCACGCCGCGCTCTCCATCTTGCCGCCGAACTCGGCGATGGATTGCTTGTGCCGATGGGTTTCGAATTCGGCGCCACCCTGCCGCTCGATCCGACATATGGTCATGGACAGGGCTTGCGTGTCCTTAAAGCCGAGGGAGCCTACGATATCTCGGGGGATATACGCGATCTGAATTCCGCGCCACGCGGCTCCACTCGACCGATGACCCTTCGTTGCGAAACAACCAGCCAGGTGACGGTGATTGCCCAGGCTGATCGGCCTGCATTGCGGGATGCAACGCATGCGCGGCTTCTCGCTGTTAACAGAGATCCGCGTCGTCCCGCGGAACTGCCTGACGATATCATGCATCGCTTGGCTTCGCCTTTCCTGCCCATTGAGGCGGTGCCTAGCAGCTGCAGGATCGCTCCGGGCGAGGTGCGTGTTATCACAACTGAGGCC
The DNA here is from genome assembly GCF_030182565.1 of Rhizobium centroccidentale. Classification (NCBI taxonomy): domain Bacteria; kingdom Pseudomonadati; phylum Pseudomonadota; class Alphaproteobacteria; order Hyphomicrobiales; family Rhizobiaceae; genus Rhizobium; species Rhizobium centroccidentale. Next base: position 292,570 of record NZ_JAQJCG010000001.1, read on the forward strand.
CGCCCTCTCGTCACGGCTGACGAAGGGCAGCTGTCTCTCGCCGAAGCGACGGCCTCTCCACGCATCGCCATCGAACATGTTACGCCGCAGGTCGACGATGGACGCTTTCCAATCAAGCGCATCGTCGGCGATACCGTGATCGTCGAGGCGGACATCTTTGCCGATGGCCATGATCTGCTGTCGGCGGCCCTGCTTTACCGCGCCCACGATGAGCTTGATTGGCGTCAAACCAAGATGGTCCTTTCCGAAAACGATCGCTGGCAGGGCGCATTCCTGCTCGATCGCATCGGGCGCTTCGATTTCATGGTCGAGGCCTGGAAAAATCCCTTTGCCATTTTCCGCTACGAGCTTCTCAAGAAGAGCGAAGCGCGGCTCGATCTTCGGTTGGAACTGATCGAAGGCGAAGAGTTGATCCGGGATGCTGCAGTCGATGGCGGCGTACGGATGAGGGATGAGGATAGGACGGAACTCGCGATGCTGCTTGCCGAGCTCGAAAGACGTGACGGGCCGGGCAAGCTTGAATTGCTCCTTGCCACACGTACAAACGAACTGATGGCGCTTGCCGACCGCCGTCCTTTCACCTCGCACTCGCGGATCTATGGTGTGGAAGCCGAACGCCGCGAGGCGGCCTTTGCGAGCTGGTATCAGATCTTTCCCCGTTCGCAGAGCGGTGACCCCAATCGCCACGGCACGTTCGAAGACGTCATCGCACGCCTGCCGGCCATCCGGGATATGGGCTTCGACGTGCTCTATTTCCCGCCGATCCACCCGATCGGCCACACCAACCGCAAGGGCCGCAACAATTCTCTTATTGCCGCTCCCACTGATCCGGGCAGTCCTTACGCAATTGGTTCGGAAGCCGGCGGGCATGAAGCAATCCACCCCCTCCTTGGACAATTCGATGACTTCGAGCATCTGATTTCGGAAGCAAAGCGGTTCGGATTGGAGATCGCGCTCGACTTAGCGATTCAGGCCTCTCCGGACCACCCGTGGCTAAAGGAACATCCGGGCTGGTTCGACTGGCGGCCCGACGGTACGATCCGTTATGCGGAAAATCCGCCGAAGAAATACGAAGACATCGTCAATGTCGATTTCTACGCACCGGAGGCCGTGCCGGCGCTTTGGGCCGAACTGCGCGACATCGTCGAAATGTGGATCGAGGAAGGCGTAAACGTCTTCCGCGTCGACAATCCCCATACCAAGCCTTTTCCCTTCTGGGAGTGGCTGATCGGCGATATCCGCGCACGTCATCCAAAGGTCGTGTTCCTTTCGGAAGCCTTCACAAGGCCGAAAGTGATGTACCGGCTGGCGAAGGTCGGCTTCTCTCAATCCTACACATACTTCACATGGCGCAACACAAGAGCGGAGTTGGAGGAATATCTGACCGAGCTTACTCATGGTGAGGTCACCGAATTCTTTCGTCCCCATTTCTTCGTCAACACCCATGATATCAATCCGGACTTCCTGCAGAATGCGCCGCGCTCTGCCTATCTCATCCGGGCCGCGCTGGCTGCCACATTGTCCGGCCTTTGGGGCGTCTATAACGGCTTCGAGCTGTGCGAAGGACGGCCCGATGCCAAGCGCAAGGAATATGCCGATAGTGAAAAATACGAGATCCGTGCCTGGGATTACGACCGACCGGGCAACATCAAGGCGGAAATCTCGATGCTCAACCGCATTCGCAAGAATAATTCAGCCCTGCATTCGCATCTCGGGCTGACATTTCTGCCCTCGTCGAACCCCAACGTCATGTTTTTCGAGAAGGCAAGCGGCGGACGCCACAACGTTCTGTTTGTCGCCGTGACGCTCAATCCGCACGCGATAGAGGAAAGCAATATCGAATTTCCGCTCCGGCGGTTTGGCCTGGCAGACGAAGGGACCCTCGCTTTCGAGGATCTCGTTAGCGGCCAAAGATTCAGTCGCACGGGGAAGTGGCAGATGATCCGGCTCGATCCGGCCCATTTGCCCTTTGCCATCTGGCGCGTCAGGGCAGGGGAGGTCTGAGATGGACACTGTTCACATGCCCGAGGTCGATAATGCTGCCGATGATCCGCTATGGTATAAGGATGCGATCATCTATCAGCTGCACATCAAGTCCTTTTACGATGCCAATGGCGATGGCATCGGCGACTTCGAAGGCCTGTACCAGAAGCTCGACTATATCGCCGCACTCGGCGTCAATGCCATTTGGCTCCTGCCGTTCTTTCCCTCGCCCCGGCGCGATGATGGTTATGATATTGCCGATTATCGCAACGTCAGCCCTGATTACGGGACGCTGGAGGATTTCCGGAAGTTCGTGACGGCTGCGCATGAGCACAATATCCGCGTCATTATCGAGCTCGTCATCAATCACACGTCGGACCAACATCCCTGGTTCCAACGCGCGCGGCAATCGCCTGCCGGAAGCCCCGAACGAGACTTCTACGTCTGGTCGGATACCGACCTGAAATTTCCCGAGACCCGCATCATTTTTCTCGATACGGAAAAATCGAACTGGACATTCGATCCCGTGGCGGGCGCCTATTACTGGCATCGCTTCTATTCGCACCAGCCAGATCTCAACTTCGATAATCCGCTGGTCATGAAGGAGATTATCGATGTCATGCGTTTCTGGCTTGAGACCGGCATCGATGGCTTCCGGCTCGATGCAATCCCCTATCTTGTCGAGCGCGAAGGCACCAACAATGAAAATCTGCCGGAAACCCATCTGATCCTCAAAGAGATCCGTGCGGCGCTTGATGCGACACATTCCGGCGTGCTGCTCCTTGCCGAGGCAAACCAGTGGCCAGAGGACACGCGCGAATATTTCGGCGACGGCGACGAATGCCATATGGCGTTCCATTTCCCCCTGATGCCGCGCATGTACATGGCGATTGCCAAGGAAGACCGCTTTCCGATCACCGACATCATACGTCAAACGCCTGAGATCCCCGACATCTGCCAATGGGCGATCTTCCTCAGAAATCATGACGAATTGACGCTCGAAATGGTCACCGACGCTGAACGCGATTATCTGTGGGAGACCTATGCCTCCGATAAGCGCGCCCGTATCAACCTTGGCATCCGCCGCAGGTTGGCGCCATTGATGGAACGCGACCGCCGCCGTATCGAGCTCATGAATGCATTGCTGCTGTCCATGCCGGGAACACCTATCGTCTATTATGGCGATGAGATCGGCATGGGAGACAATATTTATCTCGGCGACCGGGACGGGGTGCGCACCCCTATGCAATGGTCCCCCGATCGCAACGGCGGCTTTTCGCGCGCAGATCCGGCACGCCTCGTATTGCCGCCGGTTGCCGATCCCCTTTACGGCTACGAGGCATTGAATGTCGAGGCGCAGGTGTCGGACGCGCATTCGCTGTTGAATTGGACACGGCGAATGCTGGCGCTGCGCGGTCGCCACAGCGCCTTCGGGCGGGGTTCAATGCGGTTTCTGACGCCGGCGAACCGGCGGATTCTCGCCTATTTGCGCGAATATGATGATGAGGTCATTCTTTGCGTCGCAAACCTGTCACGCGTTCCCCAGGCGGTAGAGCTCGATTTGCAGCAGTTCGAAGGGCGGGTTCCGGTGGAGTTGACGGGTATGTCGCCGTTCCCGCCGATCGGGCAGCTCACCTATCTGCTCACACTGCCTCCCTATGGTTTCTTCTGGTTCCAGCTCGCTGCCGAAGCCGACGGGCCGGCCTGGCGCACGGCCCCGCCTGAGCAACTTGTCGATCTGGTGACGATCGTTATCAGACGCAGCCTGACGGAGCTTGCCGAGCTGCCGCATCACACGGCGATGCTGAGCAGGGATATCCTGCCGGCCTATCTTGCGAAGCGCCGCTGGTTCGGCGCCAAGGACCAGGCTCTGCAGGAGGCGAGGCTTGTTTCCGCGACACCGATACCCTTTGCCGACGGTATCGTGCTCGGAGAGATCGAGGTTGTGCTGCCGGATCATGTGGAGAGCTATCAATTGCCGCTCGCAGCCGAATGGGATGATACGGCGCCCAACGTGCTCGCCCAGCAGCTTTCCCTTGCGCGCATCCGGCAGGGTAGGCGGGTTGGATTCTTGACCGACGGATTTGCCGTCGAGATGATGGCACGCGGCATTTTTCAAGGCCTATGCGATCGCTCGACGGTCAGCGGACGCACCGGCATGATCGAGTTCATCGGTACTGATCGGCTCGATTGTCTGGCTTTGACCGGGGATATGCCGATCCGCTGGCTTTCGGCCGAACAATCCAACAGCTCCTTGCTCGTGGGCGACCTGGCAATGATCAAGCTGATCCGCCATGTCTTCGTCGGCGTCCATCCGGAAGTCGAGATGACGCGCTATTTGACGGAACATGGTTATGAGCATACTGCCCCTCTTCTGGGCGAGGTGGCTCGGACCGACGGTGAAGGTCGCCGATCGACGCTGATCATCGTGCAAGGCGCGATCCGCAACCAGGGTGACGCCTGGAATTGGATGCTGTCCAACCTGCGCCGCACCGCTGACGAGATCGTTATCACCGAGGCTGCAGTCGAGTCGGCCGATGAGCAGCTGCAGCCACTTCTGCATTTTATTTCCATGGTCGGCGAACGCCTTGGAGAATTGCATGTCTTACTGGCGCAGCCGACCGACAACGAAGCCTTCGCACCGCGTCGGGCGGATGCACGCGATATCGCCGGCATTCGCAAAACCTTAACGGGCGAGATCACCTATGCCTTTTCCAAGCTGACCGACCTCGAAGACAGTGTCGAGCCGGAGATCGCAGAGCAAATGTCCTCGCTGCTTGCCAAACGCGACAGGATCCTCGAGCTTGCCAGTGCGCTGGCGGAGGAGGCGAAAGGCACGTTGTTGACGCGTGCGCATGGCGATTTCCATCTTGGCCAGATCCTGGTGACGGAAGGCGATGCTGTCATCATCGATTTCGAAGGCGAGCCAGCGCGCAATCTTGCCGAGCGCCGCGCCAAGACGAGCCCGTTGCGCGACGCTGCCGGCCTGCTGCGGTCGCTCGATTATCTCTCAGCAACCGCCATGCTCGAAAACGACGCCATTTCGGATCATCATGATGCCCGCCGCCGAGAGGTGATCCGGCGCTTCGCGGAAAATGCGGAACGCATCTTTCTGACATCCTACATCGCGGCATTGGCGGCTTCGCCCGATTTGCCGAAAGAGCCTGCCGAAGCTCGGCGGATCATCGATATCTTTCTTCTGGAGAAGGCTGCCTATGAGATCGCCTACGAGGCACGAAACCGTCCGAAGTGGCTTCCGATCCCGCTGAACGGACTTGCCGCCATCATAGCGCGACTGTCGGGGAGCCGCTCATGAGCGATGTTGCCGACATTCTCAGCGGAGTGGATGCGGGTTCCATGCATGCCCTGGCGGAGGGGCGGCATGGAGATCCCTTTTCGATCCTCGGCATGCACCAAGGTGTGGATGGCCGCTACAGCGTCAGAGCCTATCTGCCTGGGGCTTTGCGCGTTGAAATTCTCAATCGGGACAGTGATCGCGTTCTGGCGTCGGCCGATCTTATCCATCCCGCCGGCCTGTTTGGCGCCACACTTGCCGAACGCAACGCCTATTATCTGAAAATTCACTGGCCCGATGCAATCCAGGTGACGGCCGATCCCTACAGCTTTGCGCCGTTGCTCGGTGATCTGGATCTCCATCTGATCTCGCAAGGCACGCATTACAATCTGAGCGAGGCTCTTGGCGCCAATCCCATGACGGTCGACGATGTCGCGGGCGTGCGTTTCGCGGTCTGGGCGCCGAATGCAAGCAGGGTATCCGTGGTCGGCGACTTCAACGCCTGGGACGGGCGCCGCCATCCGATGAGGCTCCGGCCGCAGGTCGGTGTCTGGGAGATATTCATTCCGCATATCACGGTCGGCGAACGCTACAAGTTCGAGATTGTCGATCGCTCCGGTACCCTGCTTCCGCAGAAGGCCGATCCGGTCGCACGGGCAGCGGAGCCCGCGCCATCGACGGCGTCCGTGGTGGCGTCATCCGAGCCCTTTCGCTGGAACGATCATGCCTGGATGGACAATTGCCGAAACGCCGATCATTTCGCCAAGGCGCTTTCGATTTACGAGGTTCATGCCGGTTCCTGGCTGCGCTACATGGAAGATGGCGGCCGCGCGCTGGATTGGATCGAACTCTCGCAGCGGCTCATTCCCTATGTCAGCGAAATGGGCTTCACCCATATCGAGCTCCTGCCGATCATGGAGCATCCTTTTGGCGGATCGTGGGGGTATCAGCCACTCGGGCTGTTCGCGCCGACCGGGCGCCACGGCACGCCTGAAGATTTCGCATATTTCGTCGATCGCTGCCATCAGGAAGGGCTCGGTGTCATTCTGGATTGGGTGCCGGCGCATTTCCCGACGGATGTGTGGGGACTGGCGCGTTTTGACGGAACCGCGCTTTATGAGCATGAGGATCCGCGGGAGGGTTTCCATCGCGATTGGAACACGCTGATCTATAATCTTGGACGCAACGAGGTCAAAGGCTTCCTGATCGCGAGCGCGCTCGAATGGCTTGACCGCTTTCATGTGGACGGACTGCGCGTCGATGCCGTCGCTTCCATGCTCTATCGCGACTATAGCCGCCCGGAAGGCGAGTGGATCCCGAACCGCTACGGAGGGCGCGAAAACCTGGAAGCCATCGAATTCTTCAAGCATCTGAACAGCATCGTTCACGAGCGCTTTCCGCATGCGCTGATGATTGCCGAGGAGTCGACCGCTTTTCCGAACATCACCAGACCTGCTGCGGAAGGCGGACTCGGCTTCGACATGAAGTGGAATATGGGATGGATGCACGACACGCTTCATTACATGTCCGACGATCCGGTCTATCGAAAATATCATCATGGCTCGATGACATTCGGCATGATCTATGCCTATAGCGAGCGCTTCATCCTGCCGTTTTCGCATGACGAAGTCGTGCACGGAAAGGGTTCCATGCTGGCCAAGATGCCCGGCGATCCCTCGCAGAAGATGGCCAATCTTCGCGCTCTTTTTGGCTTCATGTGGGGGTACCCGGGTAAGAAGCTTCTCTTTATGGGCGGTGAGATCGGCCAATGGTCGGAATGGAGCCACGACAGTTCCGTGGAATGGGATCTCCTGGATGAACCGTCTCACGCCGGCCTGCAACGGCTGGTGCGCGATCTCAACCGAATCTACAGGCATTTTCCCTGCCTGCAGCACGGCGACACTGTGCCCGACGGCTTTGAGTGGGCGGTTGCGGATGATGCCGAACAGTCGGTTTTCGGAATGCTGCGCTTCGATCCCGGACGGCGGTCGGCCATTCTGATCGTCTCGAATTTCACTCCGATTTTCCGCGGTGGATACAGAGTTGGCGTCCCTTTTTCCGGTCTCTGGCGGCGGATACTCGATACGGATGACTCTGTTTATGGCGGAGCAGGCATCGGCTCCCGCGATCGTCTTACCGACGACTTTGCCGTGCATGGACGCCGCCAGTCCCTTCTCCTTGATCTTGCCCCTCTTTCAACAGCGATGTTTCTCTTTGAGGATGGAGAAACGATGACGGGAGGTGAGTGACCCTGAAGGTCTGCGTCGTGGGAAGTAGTCGATACTGTCCTAGCTGCGCGTTCAACGGAACGGTCCGGTAGCGGACATCGTCTTTCTTCCAATTTGATCTATCTCTTATTGCATGAGGAGGTTGTGATGAAGATTATGATTGTCGAGGATGAGCCCCTGGTGGCACTCGAATTGGAGCGTATCGCTACCGAAGCCGGTCATGAAGTCGTGGGCTCCTTCATGACGGCGGAGCAGGCCCTGGCCTATGCATCAAAGGCACAGGTGGCTTTCGTGGATCTCGGCTTGGCCGATGGCCATAGCGGAGGGGGGCTTGCTCGGCGATTGACGGATCGGTTCAGGATAAAGGTGATCTTTGTGACCGGTAGCCCCGAACGGGTCGGATACGGTCTCGAAGGGGCAGTCGGAATAGTCGGCAAGCCATTTACCGACAAAGTGATCCTCGACGCCTTGGAAAAGGCGCAGCTAAAAGCCTAAGCTAACGGGCCTCTAAGGGTCTCGGAGAGCGGTGCAAGCTTGTCGTTCAGCTCTGTAATGTGGCTGAGGACAGGCTCCAAACAACCGCCCGCGGTCCCATCCAGTTGTCTGCTATGCTGCCTGACGAGAAAAACACTTGCCCTTCGGTCGGCCTTTTCAAAACGACTGGCGTGTTCGACAAGTTGGCTACCAAATGAAGGTTTGTGGACCCGATTTGCCAGCGCACTCGGATGGGAGAGGCATCTGGATCATAGGTGGCTGGGCAACTATGCGCTTCAGCAAGGAGCGGCACGACTACTTGATGTCTGAGCTTTAGCAACTGCTTGTAGTAGTCGCCAATTGCCGGATTCTCATTCATTTTGTCCCACCGCAATTTGGCGCGGCGGAAGGTGGCTTCGGCTGTCGGGTCGCACGCATCCTCCGCGTCGAAGCCGGGCAGGCGCTTCAGTTCCTCCTTGCGGCCAAGTCTTACCTTGGCGTTGAGTTCCTCGTCGAAGTCGCAAAAGAAGGGAAAGGGATCGGCAGCGCCCCATTCCTCACCCATGAACAGCATGGGGATCTGCGGCGAGAGAAGATAGATGGCTGCAATGGCCTTTATCGCCTCGATGGGATGGGAGGAAATCATGCGATCGCCGCGTGCCCGATTGCCGATCTGGTCATGGTTCTGGATGAAGGAGATAAAGGCCGATGGCGGCAAGCCAACGCTCGGCGATCCTCTGGGCCGGCCTCGATACTCCATATGTTCCCCTTGAAACGCGAAGCCTTCGGCAAGCGCGCGGCTCAGACGCGGTGCCCAATCGGCATAATCCGCGTAGTAGCCGAAAATCTCGCCCGTGGCCGCCACGTGAAGAGCGTGGTGGATGTCATCATTCCACTGTGCCGTAAAATGGCGTTGCTTGCCGTCATCGTCGCAAGCGAGGAGAGCCGATTCATTATCCTCGTTTTCGACGATCAGATGAATTTTCCGTTCGGGAAATGCGCTCCTGACGCGATGGGCAAGTTCGAGAAGGATATGCGGATCGCTATCGTCCTTCATCGCGTGCACGGCATCGAGCCGCAAACCATCAATCCGAAATTCGCTCAGCCAATAGATTGCATTTTCGATGACGAAATCGCGGACGAAACGGCTGCCATCGCCATCGTAATTCAGCCCCTTGCCCCAGACGCTTTCGTGCCGGTCTCCAAAAATCGGCGCGTAGCGGGGCAGATAGTTCCCGTCCGGCCCGAAATGATTATAGACCACATCGAGAAAGACGCAGATGCCGCGCTCGTGGGCTGCATCGACGAGCAGTTTGAGATGTTCGGGGCGGCCGTAGCTGCTATCCGGCGCATAGGGTAAAACACCGTCGTAACCCCATCCATACCGACCACGAAAATCCGAAAGCGGCATGAGTTGAATGGCCGTTATGCCGAGGCGCTGCAAATGATCGAGCTTTTCGATAGCTGCTAGGAACGTGCCAGCTTCCGTGAAGGCGCCGACATGCAGTTCGTAGATGACGATTTCTTCCCAGCGGCGTCCCTTCCATCCCTGCGTTTGCCATTCAAATGTTGGATCGATCAGCTCGCTCGGGCCGTGGACGTCTTCGGGTTGAAAGCGCGAGGCAGGATCCGGCACGGCAAACCCGTCGTCCAGCACGAATTTATAGCGATCGCCGATCTGCGCATCGTTGACTTCGACGACATGCCACCCGTCCTGTCTTCGCCGCATCGGCCATTCCCCACGCTGCTCGATACGGACGAGCACGCGCTCCGCCAAGGGCGCCCACAGGCGGAACAGGACCGCATTCTTGTTGATTTGCGGTCCAAATGCGAAGCTGTGCTGCATGACATCCCGTCCGTCGATGATGCTGAAATTTTCATGCACTCCAACGCATCTTGACGGGAACGGTTCCTGAGGTCGGAACAGATCTCTTTCAGTCCCGTTCGTTAAGGCAGCCTGACGCAGCGAGGAAGCCATGACTGTCTTGACCTCTACCTACCGCCTGCAGTTTCGCGGAGATGTCACCTTTGACAAGGCAACGGGGCTGGTTCCCTATCTGAAGGATCTCGGCATCAGCCATGTCTATGCCTCGCCGATCTTTGCTGCCAAGAAGGGATCGACCCATGGCTATGATGTCACAGATGCGAACGAGATCGACCCGGTGCTTGGCGGCCGCGCCGGGTTCGATGCTTTCTGCACGGCCTTGCGGCAGGCGAAGCTGGGCCTGATCCTCGACATTGTGCCCAACCATATGGCCGCCTCCGTGGAAAACGCGTGGTGGCGTGACGTGTTGCAGCGCGGATCGAGCAGCGCCTATGCCGGCCATTTCGATATCGACTGGCGCCGCAAGCTCACCTTGCCGCTGCTCGGGCGGCCGTTCGAGGAAAGCCTACCCGCGGGGGAGTTTCATCTTCGCTACGAGCCTAAGGATGGAGGCATTCATCTGGTCTATTTCGACGATCTGCTTCCGCTCTCGGCTGAAAGCGCCGAGTGGCTGACAGCGGACATTGGAACGGATGCGGAGCGGTTGCGTGCGTTTTCGAAAGATGCGGTCGCGATGCGAAAACTACTCGCCGAACAGCACTGGCAATTGCTCTATTGGAAAGATGCCGCCGAAAACCTCAGCTATCGGCGCTTCTTCGAGGTGGCAGGCCTGGTCGGGATGCGGGTGGAGAACGCGCGGGTCTTCAACGACACGCACCGGCTGATCATTGAATTGGTTCGCGCCGGACAGGTTCAAGGATTACGCGTCGACCATATCGACGGACTGGCCGATCCGAAGAGCTATCTCGAGCATTTGCGGCAGGCCGTCGGCCCGGACATTTTCATCGTAGTCGAAAAAATCCTCGCCCGCGGCGAGACGTTGCCGGCGGATTGGCCGGTGTCGGGAACGACCGGCTACGAATTCATCGCCGCCATGGCTGATCTCTTCGTGAACGAGGATGGGTTACGCAGGCTGGATGAAGCCTACAACTCCCTAAGCGAGGAGGACGCCGACTTCGCCGCAGGTTTGCGCAAGGCGAAGCTGTTGATGGTCGGGCGCAATTTTGCCGGCGAGATGAGGCGTTTGGCGAGCCTGGCATGTTCGATTTTTCCTGATTTCGACGCGGAGCAAATATCGTCGGCGCTTCGCGAACTGCTGGTCGCCTTTCCGGTTTACCGTACCTACGGCTATCGGGGAGCTGCATCGTCCGATGACGTGGCGATCATCGAGAGTGCCTGCGAGACGGCACAAAGCCGATTGCCGGCCAATGATGCCCTCGATGCGCTCGGCCGTCTTCTGAAAGGGGATGTTTCTGCAGCCGACGCTCTGGAGTTTCGAGCCCGATTTCAGCAGCTCAGTGGTCCGATCATGGCAAAGGCAGTCGAGGACACGCTATTTTATCGATATAACCGCCTGATCGCATTAAACGAGGTCGGAGGCGAGCCGCATGCGTCGCCCGGCTCTATAGCGGCCTTTCACCAATTCATGATCGATCGATTTCAACGACAACGCCGCGGCCTTTCCGCGACATCGACGCATGATACCAAGCGGGGAGAAGACGCCCGTGCCCGCCTCTACGGCCTGACGCAGGATCCTGATGCCTGGATTGCCGGTGTCGAGCGGTGGCGCAACATGAATTCTGCTTTTCGCTCCAGCCTTGCCGATGGGCCTGCTCCTGAGCCCAATATCGAATGGATGCTTTACCAGGCGCTTGCCGGTATCTGGCCGCAGGACATTGAAGGAGCCGATCGGAACGCACTGAAGGAGCGCTTTTACGCCTATGCCTTGAAAGCGATCCGAGAGGCCAAGCTCAGGACGGATTGGATGGATGAAAATCCGGCGTATGAGCATGCAGTCCAAGCCTATGCTGCCGCCTTGCTTTCGGAGGATAATCGGGAGTTCATCGGTGATTTTGACCGGACGCTGCGCCCTTTCATGGAGTTTGGTTTCGGCAACAGCCTGTCGCAGTTGCTGATCAAGCTCACGGCTCCCGGCATTCCCGACATCTATCAGGGTACCGAGGGTCTGGATTTCAGCCTGGTCGATCCTGACAACCGACGACCGGTCGACCATCTGTGGACTGACACGGGAGCAACAGGTCCCCTTGCGCCGAATGCCGCTTCCTTGAAACGGCACGTCATCCGCAAGGTGCTGCGATATCGCAATCAGCACCCCCTTCTTTTCCTGGAGGGCGAATATGTGCCTTTGGAAACCAGCGGGGCACGAGCGTCCAATCTCGTGGCCTTCGCGCGCGTTCACGAGCGGGAAATAGCGATTACGATCGTGCCGCGCCTGATCGGCATGCCATCATCGGATTTCTGGAAGGACATCGCTGTCGCGATGCCGCGAGAGCTCAAGGGGCCGCTGTATGATCTCCTCACGGATCAGCCGGTCTCAGCCGGCAATCTTCTGGCAGCACAGCTGTTTGCCGATCATCCCCTATCCCTCGTCGTGGGAGACAGGTGACGATCCCGGCATCCATTCATGTGTACTCCAACCCGAAGGCCGGAACAAAGCGCTTCATAGGGTGTTTCTGCTGCGCGGCAACAATCACGAGGTATCCATGACGGAAGGCGGCAAGAGGCATGCGATCGAGCCTGGAGATTACACGCGCCTGGGAGCGAATTATGACGGAGAGGGTGTCAATTTCGCACTTTTCAGCGCCTACGCGGAAAAGGTGGAGCTTTGCCTTTTTGACGAAAGCGGAAAGCAGGAGATCGAGCGGATCGCTCTGCCGGAATATACCCATGAGATCTGGCACGGCTATGTTCCTGGGTTGAAGCCGGGTGCCTTGTACGGCTACCGCGTGCATGGCCCGTTCGATCCGTTAAATGGTCATCGCTTCAATCCGAACAAATTGCTCGTCGACCCCTATGCTCGCGAGCTTGTGGGCGACATCGAATGGTCGCAAGCGCAATTCGCCTATGGTCTGGATGACGAGCAAAAGGATCTTTCCTTCGACGAGACCGATAGCGCCGGACAGATGCCCAAATGCCGTGTGGTCGACCTCAAGAATGAAGCACCGGATAAAAGGCCGTCGGTCGCGTGGCCTGAAACCATTTTCTATGAGGCGCATGTCAAGGGAATGACGATGCTGAATCCGGCAATTCCGGAGCCGTTGCGTGGCACCTTTGAGGGTCTGGCGCATGGGGCGGTCGTCGATTACATCAAGAGCCTCGGCATCACCTCGATCGAGCTTCTTCCCATTCACTTCTTTCCCGATGACAGTCATTTGCTCGACAAGGGCTTAAGCAACTATTGGGGCTACAACAGCCTTGCCTTCTTCGCACCGGCAACTCGTTATTATGGGCCAAAAGGCCTCGAAGGCGTTCGCGACATGGTGCGTGCCTTTCACGATGCCGGTATCGAGGTCATCCTCGATGTCGTCTACAATCACACCGCGGAGGGCAACGAACTCGGTCCCACCCTTTCATTCAAAGGCATCGACAATTTCTCCTATTACCGCACCCTGCCGGACCAGCCCCGCTACTACATCAACGACACCGGCACCGGTAACACGATCAACACGTCGCATCCGCGCGTGCTGCAAATGGTGACGGACTCGCTGCGCTACTGGGTCGAAGAAATGCATGTCGATGGCTTTCGTTTCGATCTCGGCACCATTCTCGGCCGCGAACCTCAGGGTTTCGACCAGCGTAGCGGCTTCTTCGATGCGGTCGGCCAGGATCCTGTGCTTGCGAAAGTCAAGCTTATCGGCGAGCCGTGGGACATTGGTCCCGGCGGTTATCAGGTGGGGGGATTTCCGCCGGGTTGGGCGGAATGGAATGACAAATATCGCGATACGGTGCGGGATTACTGGAAGGGCACTCCCGGCATGACAAGGGATTTTGCCGCCCGCATTTTAGGGTCAGGCGATGTTTATGATCTTCGCGGCCGCCGCCCATGGGCGAGCGTCAATTTCGTCGCCGCCCACGATGGCTTCACGCTCAATGATCTCGTCTCCTATAACGAGAAGCATAATGAGGCGAATGGCGAAGAGAACAATGACGGCCACAACGACAATCGCAGCTACAATTATGGCGCTGAAGGTCCGACCGACGATGAAGCCATCAATACCGTTCGGGAGCGCCAAAAGCGCAATTTTCTCGCGACCCTCTTTCTCTCCCATGGCACGCCGATGCTGCTGGGGGGTGATGAATCCGGCCGCAGCCAGATGGGCAACAACAATGGCTATTGTCAGGACAACGAACTCAGCTGGCTGCATTGGGACGATCGATATGGTAGCGCCGAAGCGCTTTATACCTTCGTCAAACGCCTGATCGCCTTGCGTCAGGCGCATTCCATCCTCAGACGGGAAAATTGGCGCGACGGCCTGATCGTCACCTGGCTCAATCCGGGTGGCGGTGAGCAGGCGGATGAGCAGTGGGACGATGAAGCGAATACGGCGATCGGCTTGCGTCTGTCGCGTCAGCAGCCATTCGAAGAGGGCTGGGATGATGTTCTGATCCTGTTCAACCCCCATGACAGCAATGTCGACTTTAGCTTGCCGGATGATAAGCGCTGGGCTCTTGAGCTGTCGACATCCTATCCTGATGAGCAGGGTCGAGGTGCAGTTGAGAAGAAAATTTTAAATCTTGAAGCCCGCAGCCTCTCGCTTTTGCGGCCAGCCTGAAACAAGCGTGGGAATGCAGGTTGCCCATCCAATTTGTCCTCGGGTCATATAACACATGCCACTCACTGAGATTTTAGTTTGAAATCCAGATCGAACGGCTCTGCTTGGCTGTCAGCAGACGTCAATATCTGTTGTTGTTTGGAAACTTTTCCTGGTCTCGGAACTTTGGTGGGAGACGGTGAGATGATGCGGGCGCTCTCCTGCAAGGGATCGACCCTTGGTGCACCGTTTCCGAATTCGCCGAGCCGGAGGAACCAATGCCGTTAACATATCATGTTGGGATCCATGACGAGGGTTTTGCCTACCGCGTCGGTGATGTCTGGTCGGACACGTTTCCCGATCACGAGAGTGCGCTTGCCGCTGCCAAATCTGCTGCAGCCCGGCAGCAACGGGGCGCTGAAGACGCCGAAATCAGCTATCAGCTGTCGGACGGACGCTGGCAGACGGAACATGTCAGCCGCGGGGAGGGCCCAATCACGAATGTAAGCGATGACGAGGACGACACCATGACGGAGTTAACCGGGTCGTGCCGTTGTGGGCAAGTGCGTCTGATGGTGCGCGGAAAGCCGCTTCGTATCGGCATTTGCCATTGCACGGATTGCCGACAGGAAAGCGGGTCCGCCTTCACTTATTTCGGCCTATGGCCCGCAAGTGAATTTCACTATGAAGGCGCGACGAGCGAGTTTGCTGGACGTGAGTTTTGCCCGCGTTGCGGTTCGCGCGTCTTTGCTGTTGGCAAGAGCGAGGTCGAGATCAAACTGGGAGTCCTGAGCGAGGCACCCACGCGTCTCATGCCCAGCTATGAGGTGTGGACCAAACGGCGGGAACCCTGGCTTTCGTCGATCGAAGGCGCGGAGCAGTACGAGGAGGATCGACGATGAGCAGCGCGCGACGGTCGGGTGGCTGCCTTCGCGAAAGCAAAGCGGCGCAAACGGCGCGCGTGACCTGGAGTGCTTCTCCACTCACTCGACTATCCGTCATCCAAGCTATAGCTGTGATCTCAAGGGCATTGCGACGGATCTGCGCCAGGTGGATATTCTTCTCAGTTTTCAATGAAAACCCGTAGCTGATGCTCCAAAAGCGGCAGGTCGGCAGTTCAAGTCCGCTTAAGAGCACAAAAGTGGTGTGCTCCACCTAGGCCAAGCGGATTGTGCCCGACTTTGACATCTGTTGCCCTTTTCCATTTGCCTGAGGCGCTTCTCGATCTGCTATTCTATGAGGCAACGGTTCATCATCAGCGCCGTTCATGCCCGGTTCAGCCGTCCGGTTTCAGGATGTCGACGATGACGGAGGTTCGCTATGAAAATCTTTAAAAGTCTGCTTGCGCCGCTCCTGAGCGTCGGTCTGTTGATCGGTGCGGGTACTGTTTCAGCTGCGCCCATGATGAACATGACGAAGCCGGAGATTCAGTCATCCGTTCAAATCGTCCGCTATCATCATCGTCGCCATTGGCACGGCCCGCGGCATCATCGGCCCCACCACTGGAGATCGCATCGCAGTTACCGGAGCCATTATTGGCGCGGCCATCATCGTGGTTGGTACAAGCACCACCATCATCATCACCGCTATTACCGCTACTGACCGTGCCCTACGGAAAGCTTCATGAGGATAGCAGCGTGTCCATCTTCGGCGCGATCTCATCCACTTTCGCTTTTCGTCTTGTTCCTGCTCAGATACGATATCGCTAGTTCGTCAATGTCATCTTCGCGAGGGAGCTGACCAGCGCGAGATGAAAATGCAGGTCGGCTGACTCGCCTGGCGATAGCGGAAGTCGAATACAATTTACTGGGATGAGCGCACACTAGGCCTTGGCTCGAGCCGGCCGGGCTCTGTGGGCGGCAGACGCTCCATGAACGGCTTTAGGAAAAAATTGTCGAGAGCAGAGTGCAAGGTAAGCGGCGCATAACGAAGGCGTACCGGAATGCGCGTTCCTTAGTAGCAACAATGGGCCGCAGCCGCGGTTCGGCACGCCCCTGTATCGAGGCATGCCTGAAGCACTTCAACGTCTATAAGAACGCTGATGACGCTGCTGCGGCCGGCTGGACGCTGGCTGCCATCCAGGAGCAGTTAGGCGAGCGCAACCTTTACGGTGACGTCGGCTCAAGGAGATCGTCGATGCGGCTGCGAGATATTATGATAGCCGCGTTTGTCTCGCTGTGTGCTTCGAGAGGGCAGACGGATCGAGAATCTGGCCGAAACAGACTACCGCTACCCGCTCGCCGCTGGTTTTAGCGATATACATATATTCATCCGCGCGTTTGACATAGGATTGCACAGTGTCATCCGCCCGCAGGAAGGTAACGCCAACTGCAGCGCCGGTGAACGTCACTTGCCCGTCGATAGGTATCGGTTTGAAGATGCGTTCCATCGTCTCTTGGAGATGCGACTGCAAATCGCCGGCGAGCTTCCGGTCTATGTCGAGCAGCACGACAAATTCATCCCCGCCGATACGTGCAATGAAGTCGGTGGCGCGAAAATTCTCACGCAATCTGTTGGCTATCGTTCTTAGCACCTCGTCGCCCGCCGAATGCCCGATCGTATCATTCACGATCTTAAAATCATTCAGGTCGATATATGCGAGGGCAAGCTTTCGATCGTTTAGCAGGTTGCGAGCGACTGCGTCGGCGACAACTTCATCGAAACAGGCCCTATTGGGAAGACCTGAAAGTGCGTCGGTGCGCGCCGAGGTTTTTAGTGCGTTCTCGATCTCACGTTGCTGCCTGACACGAGCGGAAACATCGAGGATGATCTCGACATCGAAAGAAACTCCGTCGATCACGGTGCGCTGGGCTGAGATCAACGTCGGAATAATCGTGCCGTCGGCATAGGTGATATCCACCTCTTCCAGCTCATAGGCGCCCTCTTCTTCGAGAAGCCGGTGACGGCGGTCCCGGGCCGGATTGTCAATCGCCGCACCCTCGGAAGTCAGCTTCTTGCCCTTAATGTCGTCCCACTTCAGGCCGGTCAGCCGGAGATAGGCTTCGTTGACTTTAACATAACTGGATGTTTTCGTGTCACTCGTGGTAATAGACATCGCTATAGGCGCGGACTCGAACATTCGCATCAGCATCGATACCAACAATTCCGTCGGCAAGACATCTTTCGGGTCTGTGACGGACGCTGCGCGACTTATCCCAGAACCCGGAAAATTCAGTTCATGCTTCACCGCTGTGGGACGCCAGGGTGCAACCGCCATGCCGGTCGGCGATTTCGTCTGCCACACCTTCGTCGAAGTTCCGAACAGTTCAATTTTCGGCTCGAATCCGTCTCGATCCGCGACCGCGGTTATGACACCGTACCACTTGACGATCTTCCCTTCGGAGTCACGATGCGGCTTTGCACGACTGAGCATCCATCTCCAAGCATCGTCGTGAAGTCTCATTCGAAACATTGTTTCAAAAGGCTTGCCGGATGGCAACCATGCAAGCCATTCCTGCCGAACCCGGAGTCGATCGTCTGGATGCATGCGGCGATACCAGTCCGCAATACGATCAACGGTGCTATCAGCCATTCCATCGAGTGTCGGTCCCATGAAATTGACAACACCTTTGGCGTCACTCGACCAAGGAATACTTGCGTTGAGTTCGGCCGATCGCCGAGCATGGTCTTCGGTTTCCCTCAGCACGGTCTCAACCGTTTTGCGATCGGTAACGTCGATTGCGGTAACTGAAATGCCGATCTGCTCACCCCCATCGTCGTCGACAGGCTGATTGATGACAAGGAAAGCCTTTTCGCTGCCGGCAGGCTGGTATTCGTTGATGACGACGGTCTCGCCGGCGAGGACACGCCGCAGATCGCCGGCGACGCGAGGCGCGTCATGGTCAGGCGCGAAGCTGTGCACCGTCCGCCCGATCAGGTCATCCGGACAGAGGCCAAACATTTCGGCAAAGCGATCGTTGACGCTGACATAGCGCAGTTCCATGTCGAGAAAACACAGGCCAATCGGCGCCGCTCTGTACAGTGCGTCCAGTTGGTGAACGCGCTGGAACAGTGAAACACTCCCGGCACGTTGAGACAGCGATTGTTGTTTATGATATGCCAGCCACTGCGCCGTCTCAGCTCCATTCAATGGTTTGCCGAATAGCCAGCCCTGTCCGAGGTCGCATCCCAACCGGCGGAGAATGGTCGCCTGTTCCTCGGTCTCGACGCCCTCTGCAACGACGACCATCCCAAGGCTTTGGCCTAACCCGACCACAGAGGCGACGATCTTGCGGCTATCGTTGTCGTGTTGCATTGAGCGCACGAAGCTCATGTCAATCTTGAGCTTGTCGAAAGGAAAGGCGTGCAATCGGGTGAGACTGGCAAATCCCGTTCCGAAATCGTCAAGCGCAAGACCTATGCCAGCAGATTTCAGCAGAGCGATCGTTGACCGGACGGTCTCATCATCTTCAAGCAGAACGCTTTCCGTTATCTCAATATGGATTCGATTTAACGGAAAGCCGGTCGCCTGAACAATGCTGCGGATGAATTCGAACAAGTTCGGATCACGGAATTGCACGGCAGAAATATTGATCGCGAGCACGAAATTTCCCGGCCAGAGATTTGCCAGCTCACAGGCTTCCGAGACGATCTTTTTTGTCAAAGCGTCGATGAGGTCGTTTGCTTCGGCAACAGGAATAAATGTTGATGGCGGAATGATGCCTGCTTCGGAATCGGTCCAGCGCGCCAGCACTTCAAACCCGACGAGCGCTCCGCTTTGCATGTCCACCAATGGCTGAAACGCTGGCCAGATTGCTGGGGTCGACAACGCCTGCTTCATGGAATGTGGTGATATCTTCCGGTCACTCAGCAAGGTGCGTTGCGCCGCGTCCGACCACCGGCCGTGTTTCCGAATTTGAGCGGTTTTCTGACGAGAGATCATAGTGCTTTCCACCTGGGCGTAATAATCATGCCGGCATCCGCTTAAAATTCGATTATCTCTTTCGAGTATAGTGAACTTTGATATGTATATGATCAAAGTCTTATAAGCATTGAGCGAGATCGTTACACTATCGAGTGATGGACGTCTCAGCTATCCTGCTGAAGTTGGTGCTATATTCTTGTGAGAGGGCGCAGCTATATGGCATCAACGCCTCCCGCACAAAACGGAAAGTGTTATCCATGACGCCAGTAGAATTCGTTACCTATTTCTCAGGTCGGGCATTCGAAACCCGCTTATTTAAGTCCGATTACCTAGTCTCCTGCTCATTTAAATGAAACGACGCTTGCTCGAATAGCGATCGAAAATCATATTTTTATTTCGCCATTCAAGTAATCGACGTGGCTTGATGTGCCCTGGGTGAGGCTCTGCCAGGTCGATTGCTGGTCGGCCTTTGTGCCGCTCTCAGGTGCGAAGCGCCCAGACGAAATACCGATCGTCCATTTCGAAGGTGCGGCCGGATTATAGCCGGCAGCCACGAGAACGGCGTGTGCTTTTTTCGCCAGGCTCGCTGCCACAGCGTCCCGCAGAAACCGGATGCCGGCCCGGCTCAAGGCGGCGTTGATTTCCTGTGCTTGCCGGAGATGATCAGCACGATCGGGAGCATCGATCCGGCAAGACGTTGCATCTCTGCATCCTCGCCGAAGGAAATCTCCCATGCCAGCAGTTGTGCGGTCTTCTGATGATCGACGATTTGGGCCGCGATATAGGCCCTGGCGAAAGCTTCGCCGTTCAGCTTATCCAGGCGGTCATGGATCACCTGATGATCGGCATCAAGTTCGGTCGGGAGCGGGATCTTTACGGCATTGGCGAGACCGCGTGCTCGGGGCCGCAACCAATCTGAGCCGTGGCGTTTCAAACAGCAAAGGCGGCACGATGTTCATTTTATTCGCCAGGCCATTTCCGGTGCTGCCATTCAGCCTCCATTTTCGTGAGATCCGATTCAAGAATGGCGCGCATCAGGATATGCGTGTCGACCAGCCGCCGATGGCCGATCTCATCCTGGAATCCCACAGCGGCGGCGGTGAGCCCGGCGACAATCTGCTTCTGCCCCTCGATTTCGACTCGTGTCCGATCGATCGCCAGCAATAGATCATCATCGGATAACCTCTTGTATTTTGGCATCAGGCGCGTCCTCGCTATCCGTGATGGATATTATCCTTTGCGGGAAAGATCGCCAATCGGTTGTAGAGGGGTCATCGAAAAAAATCGTCTGACATCACGAAAAATGCCGAGCTACGCGTGAGGGTTGTTCAGTTTGAAGCTGAAATTCATCATCACGATGTTAGATGTATCTTGTGGCATTAGATGATCGCGAAATGCGCGGAATGATATATATCCATCAATCAATATATATCGTACAATTGTATTGTTTTCTTGTATTGGTTGAGGAAATTATTTTATATATATTTAATATAAAGGATGGAAAACCAAAATAAGAAAATTCTTTAACCATATTCATGCATAGATCTCACTCTCATCGAGCATCTTTTGAGAGGGGATGATGAATAGGGCCATACTTGCTGCAATAATCATGTCGATCGCAGCCTCGACTGCAAATGCCCAGACGATCGGCGTCTCCATGTCCGATCTCGATAAATTCCGAACGGCATTGCTCGACGGTATTGTCTCCCATGGAAAGACGATTTCAGGATTGAAGCTGGTCACCCAAACCGCCAAGGGCGACAATGAGCTGCAAAAAAAGCAAGTTCAGCAGTTCATCGCCGACAAGGTCGATGCGATTATTGTTGCCGTTTCGGATGGTGACCTCGGCCCGCAAATGACAAAACTGGCCGCCGACGCCCATATTCCCCTCGTCTACATCAACAATGTGCCCTCCAATCTGTCGGACCTGCCTGAAACCCAAGCCGTTGTCGCGTCCGACGAAAAGGAATCGGGAACTCTACAGACGAAAGAAGTCTGCTCTCTCCTGAGGGGAAAGGGACGCCTGGTCATTCTGATGGGTGAACCCTTCCATGCGGCTGCGCGCGCCCGCACACAGGATATCGATAGCGTCATCGCTACATCCGCCTGCAAGGATCTGCAGATCGTAGAACGGCAGGCTGCCTATTGGTCGCGCGACTATGCCGATCAACAAATGCAGGAATGGCTGACAGCGGGTGTGAAGTTTGATGCTGTGATCGCCAACAACGACGAAATGGCGCTAGGCGCAATCCGCGCGATGAAGCGCAATGGCATGCCGATGAAAAATGTCGTTGTTGCCGGCATCGACGCAACCGACGATGCTTTGGCGGCAATGCAGACCGGCGACCTGGCAGTCACTGTTCTTCAAAGTGCCTCGGGGCAGGGAGCAGCGGCGGTCGATGCGGCCATCAAACTTGCCAGCGGACAGAAGGTGCCACGGGAAAACAACGTGCCTTTCGAACTGGTGACACCACGAAATATCGCCAACTATCTGCCGAAGACCCAGTGACCGAGGGAAATACGATGTTACGTTTTTGGAATAAACTTGGCATCCGAGGCCAGATTACCGCGGGGTTCCTGCCGCTAATCTTGCTTATGAGCTTTCTTTCGATCAACGCCCTTTCCGGTATGGATGGACTTTCCTCGATATTCACGTCCTATCGCGGGACTGCGGGACAAAGCCTTGCCATTTCCCGCTACAGCGATGAACTTAGTGAGATCCAAAAGGCGGTAGAGGCCTTTCGCTCGAGCCCGACTCAGGACGTGATCGATCGCTTTCATGCGGGCGTTAAGTCGTTCGCAGAGGACGATCCGCGCTTTGCCGGCAATGCCACGCTTCAGGCGGGAATGACGGCAATTCGTCAGGATGTCGGCGCTTACAGCGGAGCTTTTGAGCGGATCGTGACGCTTCAGGCGAAGCGAGATTCCCTGATTTCCAAAGTCACGGAGTTTGGACCTTGGACGAGCGTCGCGCTCAATGACGTGATGCGCAGCGCCTGGCGCCAGAACGATGTGGCGTTGCTGCATGCGACGGCTGCGACGCTCGAAGCTCTAGACCGCAGCCTCTATTTCTCCGAGCGATTCATCCATTCGGGCGACCTTGCCGCCTACGACACGGCGCAGTCGGCCTTGAATGAAGCGATGGCGTTAAACGACGTCGCCGCGAGGGCGGCAAAGAATGAACTGCAGCACAAGCGTGTCATGGGTGCGGGGCAGCTCATGCAGAACTATACAAGCCGCCTTGGCGATGTTCGGGATGTCCTGCTGGCGACCAACAAGATCCGCGACAACGAACTCAATGTTCTCGCGCCGAAGATCGCCAAGGGCTTCGAGGATTTGCAAGCGTCCGTCATGGACACGCAAAAGACGCTCGATGGATCGGTTGATGCGACCGTCGCCGCCGCGAGTAGCTCTACGCTTGCGATTAGCGGAGTTCTGATCGTCATCGGTCTCGTTCTTGCCTATTTTATCGGACAGCTGATTTCCTCCAACGTGCGTAGCATGGCACGCCTGATGGAACGCTTAGCTCACGGCGATGACACGATGACCATAAGCGGTACCGAACAACGTCACGAGCTCGGGGCGATGGCACGCTCGCTGAAGGTCTTCCAAGAGACTGGGCGAGCCAAGCTCATTGCCGAAGCCACGGCCGAACGGGCGCGCATCGCAGCAGAGGAAGAGCGGCTTCGCCAAGAGGCCGAGCGGCTTGCCGATGCACAGGTGATGGAGCACGCCTTCCAGCAGATTTCGCTGGGCCTGGATGCTCTGTCGAAGGGTGACCTGACCGCCAGGGTCGGCGATGTTGATGTGCGCTATGTCCGCATCCGGGATCACTTCAACAACTCGGTGTCCAGCTTGGAGGAGGCCGTCGATTCGGTTATCGGTGCTGTAGCCACCATCAAATCTGGCCTGGCCGAGATCTCGACGGCGTCCCACGATCTTGCGCGCCGCACGGAGCAGCAAGCCGCCTCTCTCGAAGAGACTGTTGCAGCCTTGGGCGATGTAACGCGCGGTGTCAACGGAACCGCGGAGGGAGCGGGTCATGCTCAAAACGCGATGGTCACGGCGCGCGCCAACGCAGAAAGCGGTGGTGCGATTGTCGCCCGCGCGATCGCCGCAATGACGGAAATCCAAAGCTCGTCGTCCAAGATCGGCAACATTATCGGCGTTATCGACGAGATCGCATTTCAGACCAACCTGCTGGCGCTAAACGCTGGTGTGGAAGCAGCCCGTGCTGGGGACGCAGGCAAAGGCTTTGCCGTCGTTGCTCAGGAAGTGCGCGAATTGGCTCAAAGATCAGCAAGTGCGGCCAGGGAGATCAAGTCCCTGATCTCCATGTCGACTGATCAGGTGAGGACGGGCGTGCAGCTCGTCGGCGAATCCGGTACGTCGCTTTCCCAGATCGTCGAGCAGGTCGGTGCCATGAGTTCGACGATTGCAGAGATTGCCGTTGCGGCGCGCGAACAGGCGGCAAGCCTGAGAGAGGTTTCCGCTGCGGGTGACCAGATGGATAAGGTCACTCAACAGAATGCAGCCATGGTGGAGCAGACGACAGCAGCTGCGCAAAGCCTGACGAAGGAAACCGAAAATCTCGCGGACCTGGTGCATCGGTTCAAGACGCGCAGCACCAGAGTTTCGGAGACTCGTCTTTACGCGATAGCATCATGAGCGAGCAAAGGCAGAGTTCGTGACGACAGGCTGGGCTTTCTAGGAGGCCCAGTTCCCCTTTGCGCGTTCGCTCACCAATCACCAATTCCGGCTTTGGGCCAATGCTGTCAACAAGGGTGACTATAGTCCACTATGGCGCTCACACTTTTGATTTCTTAGGGATGTCTGGACCGAGGCGGCCTCCGATTTGAGTGAAGGGGACGAGCTTGGCGCAGCGTAGAGTGAGCTGCACGGGCACGCTGATAAGCTCGTCTATCTCAGATCGTAGCTCATGCCTGCCGCCATCGAGGCGTTAACTTGCGGCTTATCCCTCAACTGTTATACTGTTTTTGAAAAACAGTATAACGCCGGAGTCGAGCTTATGAAGGCGATCGATCTTATGTATCAGACGATGCTCGCCGAGCTCGGTCAGCGCTCGCTCGACGCCGCTTGGACAGCCGATTTCCCTCCGGAGGGTCGGTTCACCCCGGCGAACATCAAGGGGCGCAAGTATTGGTACTTCGACATCCCAGATGGGCAAGGTGGTACGAAACGTCGTTACGTCGGTCCTGCTGACGATCCGGACATCGCGCGGCGCGTAGCTGATCATAAGCGGGACAAGGATGATCTACGCGCTCGCAGGCGGTTGGTAAATACCCTGACACGCGAGGGCGGTATGATCGCCCCTGACGCCATGTCGGGAGACATCGTCGAGGTTCTTGCCGATGGCGGTCTTTTTCGGCTCCGGGGTGTTCTCATCGGCACGGTGGCCTTCCAATGCTATTCGGGACTGCTGGGCGTCCGCCTTCCCATGGCTGCAATTCTGACCGGCGATGCGGACATTGCTCAGGATTATGCCATCAGTCGGGAGGTTGAAGATAGTCTGCCTCCGATCCTTGGGCTGCTGCGAGGCGTAGACGCCAGCTTTCGTCCAGTTCCACATCGATCGGGATCCTCGGCCTCGTCGGCCTTTCAGAATGCCGACGGCTACAGGGTTGAGTTCCTGACGTCGAACCGTGGTTCTGATGACTATATCGATCAGCCGGCAACGATGCCCGCCCTTGGCGGCGCCAGCGCGGATCCGCTACGCTTTCTCGACTTCCTTATAAGGGAGCCCGTCAGGACAATGCTGCTCCACCGAAGCGGAGTCCCAGTTGTCGTTCCTGACCCGTCTCGGTATGCGGTCCACAAGCTCATAGTCGCCAGCCGCAGACACACTGGCGGGCAGGGGGCAGCAAAGCGAGAGAAGGACCTTCGTCAAGCTGCGCTGCTCTTTGAAGCCCTGCAGCAGACAAGGCGATCTGCTGACTTGGCGCTCGTCTACAATGAAGCATGGGAGCGTGGGTCTGCGTGGCAACAGGGTATTCGAGCCGGGGCCGGAATGCTGCCGGCACAGGATGCCGATCGGTTCAAGACAGTTCTGATCGAGGGCGCGAAAAAAAACCGTGAAGAAATTGAACTTCCGTTTGACGAATAAGGCTCCTTTCGTTTTCCAAGCAGTTGATCTGACCAGAAGCGGCGAAGGGTAAATATGGTGCCGAGAGTTCGAATCTGCTCAAGAGAATAGAGAGCCGGGGCGAGGTTCGGTCAGCTTCCGGCCTATGCACATCAGCTGCGAAGGAATGCCAGCAGGTCGGCGTTCAAGGGGTCCTTGTCGACATGCAGCAATCCATGCGAGCCGCCTTCGTAAACGATCAGCTTGGCATGCGGAACGAGCCCGGCGGTCAGTTTCGCAGAGATCTCCAGCGGGACGATCTGATCATCGCTGCCGTGGACGACCAGTGCGGGGACGGTGATCTTCTTCAGGTCATCGCGGAAATCGGTCTCTGAGAAGGCGCCGAGCGCATGGTAGGCGGCAAGAAAGCCGGTTGCCTGCCCCTGCCGCTAGTAGCTCTCCCGCAGGCCTTCCGAGACATGCACTCTCGGCCGATTGAAGCTGTAATACGGTATGGTGACGTCGAGATTCCACTGTGACCGGTTTCCCTGCACGGCTGCGCGGAAGGTGTCGAGCAACTCCTTCGGCGCACCCGTCGGGTTGGTTGCGGTCTTGAGCAGAAGCGGTGTCACCGACGAGACGAAGGCGACCTTGGCGACACGGCCCTGGCCATGGTGCGCGACATAACGTGCGACCTCGCCACCGCCCATCGAATGACCGACGAAGGTCGCCTCGTGCAGATCGAGCGCCTCGACCAGTTGGGCCAAGTCGTCGGCAAAGGTATCGTAGTCGTAGCCGCCGGATGGCTGGCTCGACCGGCCAAAACCCCGACGGTCATGGGCAATGACGCGATAGCCGTTCTGCAGCAGGAAGAACATCTGGTCCTCCCAGGCGTCGGACGAGAGCGGCTAGCCATGGCTGAACACCACGGCGGAACCGGTGCCCCAGTCCTTGTAGTAGAGGCTGGTGCCTTCTTTCGTGACGAGGCGATCGCCAGTTGCCTTGTCGGCCCGGTTTGATGAGGGGGTCTTTGCATCCGCCGGATTGGCGCCGGCCCCGGCTGCAAGTCCGACGTCAGCGATGGCGACCCCTTTCAGCAGGTTGCGCCGCGAAGCGCTATCGGGTGTTGAGATCGTGGACATGAGGAAACTCCGTGAGAATTGCCGCCCTGGGGCGGCGTAATTGGCAAATGTGGACGGGATTGTCGGTGCGACGTTCAAGCCGCTTCTGCACGGGGGATTAGAAGCCGAGCCTGCGCAGATCCTCAGAGACGAACATCTGGCCGCTGCGATTCTTGACGCTCGGCAGCTCGGATACCTTCGCGCGCCACGACTTCAGGGCGGAATGATCTTCAGGGATGGCAATGCCGGCGGCATCTGCAAACATCAGCCCGGCAAACACAGTGATATCGGCCATCGAAAATGCATCGCCGGCCACGAAAGGATGGTCCTGCAGCACCGTGTCGAAATACCGCATGCCGGCGAGCGCCTTGTCGCGCTGGCGGTTGCCCCAGTCCTGACGGCCAGCCCATTCAGGGCTCTTGAACATTTGCAACGCGTCGCCGAGGCCAGGCGTTGCGTGGTGGAAATAGTTGCCAACGGCGTCGAGCAGTTCGGTTTCCGCCCGCTTCTGCATCATGTGGATGACGGCCTTTTCCTTTGGCGTCTTGCCGGTGAGCCGCGGATCGCCGTCGAGATTGTCGAGATATTCAGTGATGGCGGTGGCCTCACTGATGTAGGTGCCGTCATCGAGTTGCAGGACCGGCAGCACGCCGGAGGGATTCTTTTCGAGGAAGGCCGGCTGTTTGTGTTCCGCGGCGATGAGGTCGACGGAGACGAACTCGACTTTGGGCTCCAACCCCTTCTCGGCCAGCACGATGCGGATGCGGGCCGGATTGGGAAAGCCGGGGCGATCGAAGATTTTCATGAGAGACTCCTTGTCTGTCTATCGATAGATAGATTGCCAGCATCGTTTATCTCTTCCCTTTTCGGCCGTCAACAACTATCTATCGAGTGATAGGTAATGGATCGACGATGGCTAGAACGAAAACGGATATGCGCGAGGCGGTCATGACCGCCGCAAGAACGACAGTACAGTCGCATGGCTACAATGCGCTCAGCTTTCGCGAGCTTGCGAAAGAGGTCGGCATCAAAAGCGCCAGCGTGCATTACCACTTCCCGACCAAGGGCGACCTCGGTGCCGCGTTGGCGCGTCGCTACACGGAAGAAGGGGCAGCCTATCTGGCGGAGCTACTGGCGACGTCGGAAGATGCGACCTGGTGCATGGACAAGTACACAGAGATCTTTCGCTCTGCCTTGGCCAATGACAATCGCATGTGTCTGTGCGGGATCATGAGTGCGGAACTTGACGATCTTCCTGTGGAGGTCCGCGCCGAGGTGGACAAATTCGCCGCGATGAACGTCGGCTGGCTCGCCCAGGTGCTCTCTCGGGCTAAGTCTTCGGTTAGCGAGCAGGACCTGCAGGAACATGCGATGGCGATCTTTTCTGCGATCGAGGGGGCCCAGTTGGTCGCACGCGGCTGCCGGGACATTGGCATCTATGACCGTACGATCCGGGCATATCGGGCGACAGGTCTTATTCCATGATTGGTGACGGCATCTAAAGGAACGATGCTTCCGGCTGCTCCTCTCTGCGGCGCAATTCTCACGAACGGCTAACGGGAAGCAGACTTGACAGAAAAAAATACAATATATAAGCGCGGTCGAGATCGCCGCGTTGACGTGTTCCGCTGTCCGCTATCTTTGCTGGTTCAAGCAGGGCGCTCGAAGGAAGCTCAATCCAATGAAACCCGTTCTCGTCGGTGACGAGGCTCGAATTTCAGACGCCAACCGGCATGCCGTGACGCCGGAGAGGCTGTGGAAATCATCTACCTCGTAAAACTTGACAGCAGGTAGGATGACAGCTGCCATTTCCGCAATCGCTCGGCCAATCCCCAGTTCGAGGATCGTAGTTGCACCGCGCTCTGCAGGGCATCGATTGCGGCGGCCCAATCCGATCCTCTCGGCCAACTGCTGCACGCGGCCCTTTTGTGCGCAATACGGATCCCACGCCTGCGGATCCCGAGCGGAAGAACTCCGGTTTGTGGCTCCTAACCGGTCATTCCATGCAGACAAAGCGGATATTCGACGGCAAGAATTTCAGATCGATAGCTCTTGTAACAACGGAGTCGCAGGTTCGAATCTATTCAAGAGCTGGAAACTACTCCCGTAACCCTGGTTATATCTAGCGCGCGGCAGTGATGAGAAGTTTGCCTGTCGGTGCGTCGTGTCTCGTATTACAATTGTAGTCCGATGCCATTAGCGCTTGCCGAATGCACGAAGAAAGGTCTTCGTTGCCTCTCTTGCCATACGGTCGACTTCTTCCTCTGGCGTCGCGCGGCCGATCTGTTGGTTGATCCGTAGATCTGTTGCAAGCAGCGCCATATACTGACGCGCGGCAAGTGCCGGATCCTCTATGTCGAGATGGCCGGCCAGCGCGAGCTGCGCCAGGCGAGCTGCGATGGCGGGGTATTTCTTGCCCGGTCCGTATTCCTTCCAGGTCTCAAACAATTCGGGAAATCTGCCGCCCTCGGTCTCGATGAGCTTGCGTAGCCAGAGACCATTCGGATCGCAGACCGCCTTGCGCAGGAGCAGCGCTGAAAATTCGGTCAGTTCCTTTTCGAGATCGATAGGCGCAACGGGAAATGTGTCCAACACCCGAAAGAAGCCGGCGCTCGACTTCTCGGTGATCTCCGCAACCACAACCTTGAACAGATTATCCTTGTCGCCGAGTTGATTATACACCGTCTGACGGGACACGCCGGCTCTTGCCGCGATGGCGTCGATGCTCGCCGCCGCAAACCCCTCCTCGGCAAAAACGTCTGCGGCCGCGTTGAGGATTGCCTGACGTTTGCTGGTGGCGGGCGGATTCTCTGTCTCGGAAGAAACCGCTGCGGGCGAAGTTTTCATGACACCACCATATAGGACTTGACCAATTGGACAATACTGTCCAAAATATTTTACAGGAATGACGGACCATGCGTTGGAACCATCTCCGTCTTTCCGCTGTCCCATCTATAATCGCCCACTCAATCCCCGTCACATGCTTTTTGTATGAGACTTTGTTTCGTCCGGGGAATGGTGTGCGGGAAAGGTTTCTTCCGTGCAGAGCAAGGATTCCGTTTCATCCCTCGGAGCCGGCGGCTCCCACCATGCCATCGTCCTTGGCATCCTTTCAGCCGTGGGTCTCTTTGCCCTCGACATGTATTTACCCGCGTTGCCGACGATCAGTCTGGATCTCCACGCTGACAGCCATGCAGTTCAAGCAAGCTTGATCTCCTTTTTCGCCGCCATGGCCGTGTCGCAGATCATCTATGGTCCGTTGTCGGATATGTTTGGCCGCAAGCGGCCTCTGTATGTCGGTCTGGTGCTCTATATCCTCGGCGCGATCGGTTGCGCGCTTTCCACCGATATTGGCTGGCTGGTCGCCTTCCGTTTCATTCAGGGCACTGGCGCCTGTGCAGGTGTCGTGATTGCCCGCGCCATCGTGCGCGACCTGCATACAGGAGCCGCCGCCGCGCAACTGATGTCGCGGCTTATGCTGGTTTTCAGTATCTCACCCATCCTGGCGCCGCTTGCGGGCAGCATCGTGACAATGTTCGGGAACTGGCGACTGATCTTTTGGGTCATGGTCTTTGCTGGCGTTGTCGGCTTCGTCGCGGGCCGTTTTTTCCTCGAGGAGACCCGTCCGGTTGCGGCACGCAGTGAAAGTAGCCTCGGCGGGGCATTGAAGGCCTATGGAACACTCCTCAGGGACCCGTACTATCTCGGCCTGGTGCTGATGGCCTCCTTCGGCATGTCAAGCTACATGATCTATGTCGCCAACTCTTCCTTCGTACTCATCGGCCATTACGGGCTCTCTCCAAGCTTTTACAGCGTGGTCTTTTCGGTGAATGCTGTCGGCTTCATCGGCATGTCGCAGATGAACGGCTGGCTTGCCCGCCGGATTGGTTTGCGCAAGGTGATTCGCGGTGCAGTTTCCGGTTATGCGCTGGCGATGTTGGCGCTGGCTGTCCTGATGGCCGGTGGAGCCGATCGCCTCGACATCATGGCGGCCTTCCTGTTTGCAGGCTACGCTTTCCTTGGAATGATCGTGCCGAATGCGGCGGTGCTGGCGCTTGAACACCATGGCCGCATCGCTGGCACAGCCTCGGCGATGATGGGGACGGTCCAGTTCATGACATCGGCGCTGGTGGTTGGCATCAGCAGCATGTTTATGGACGGTACGGCGAGACCGATGGTGGTCGTCATCGCTATCTGCTCGGCCATCGTGCTCCTCCTTTCGATCGCAGTGCTGAAGAGCAGGCATGTGGTGGCGGCTGAATAGATCTCGCTGCCACCGATTGCAGCGGCTTAACAGGAACTTGAGCGACGAAGACGCAAGAACGCGAGCGCACTGATCCATGCGTTTCAGAGCATGGGATTTGCTCATATCTTAGTTGCCCTTCGGTTCAACAGAAACCGTCGCAGTCCGGCCGGCAATAAGCCGGACTGCGTCCGGGGTATCATCTATCTCGATCCGCACCGGAACTCTCTGAGCCAGGCGGACCCAGGCGAAAGTCGGTGCCACGCTCGCAAAAGAGCCGGCAGAATCACTTCGCTCCCGATCCTCTATGCCGGCGGCGATGCTCGCGACATGACCGGTTATTGTTTCCGGCTCGCCCATGATATCGATCTTGACTCGATCTCCGACGTGGATACGGGGAAGCTTTGTCTCTTCAAAATATCCCGCGACGTAGATGGATTCTCTTTCCACCAGCACACCAACCGCGTTTGCCGCAGAGACATAGTTCCCGCTGCGGAGGGAAAAGTTCGTGACTGTCCCGGATGCTGGGGCCTTCACGATGGTCCGCTTGAGGTTCAATTCCGCCAGATCTCGAGCTGCAAGCGCCGACTGGTATGCTGCTTCGGCCTGATGCATCTGGCTTTCTGCATGCTGCCGCTCCTTCAGGCTGGCTGCTTCTTTCGATGCGAGCAGTTGATATCGTTCGAATTCGATCCGTGCCAGCTCCGCCGCAGCCTTGGCGCTCTGCACTTGGGCCTCTGCCTCGCGCAGCGCAAGTTCGAAACGGTCTGCTTCGATGCGAAACAGCGGCGTTCCTTTCTCCACCTGGGCGTTGTCGGACACGAGAACCTGCGTGACGGGACCCGAGACGTCTGGTGCCAGTCGAACGATATCCGCACGGACGTGGGCGTCCCGTGTCCACGGCGCTTCCATATAGAAGGACCATAAGTGCCAGCTTAAAACTGCTGCGCAGCCGACCATGGAAAGGGTCAATAGGGCTCGGCCCGACGTGAAAACGAGGTTCTTCATCCTTGAAACCAGTTGATAGCGGCGGAAAGTCCGCCGAGGAGAGTGATGTAGAATGCGAGATTGAATAGAGAGGGATGCCACACCACGCGGTAAAAACCGATCTTGGCGAGAACCGCTGTGAGAATGCGAAACATGCCGTATGCGAGCAAAGCGAGCGCCGAGAACGATGGAAGAAAGACGCCGTAGAGATCGTATTGTCCGGTCACGCGACGGCCGTCCTAGTAGAAGGTGTTGGCAAAACCGGAGGATCAGCGTCCCGGGCGACGCAGATGCGAAGAGCGGCTGCACGCACAACAAGTTCCCTTTCCGCATCCACCGCGATCACGCGCGGAGCGGAAAGGATGAGATCGTCCAGCCTCGATAGGGCATTTTTCAAGGCCTCGTCACGGTCGGCAGGCACCAGGTCATATACCACCGCCAGCGCCGACAAGACTGCTTCCGTCTTGAAGCGGATAGGTATCGATGCTTCATCAGCGAGCTCTCGCATCGCCGTCATATGAAGTCCGACCCTCAGATATCGTATGAGGTCGGCATTTGACGTCTCCGATGTTGGCGGAAGTCTTGCCGCTCTGGAGGCAAAGAGGCCTGCAATATCGATGACGCGATCATGCGTGACATGAGCGTCGGAATGTCTGCCGGCCGCGATTCCTGCGACATGCTTCCGGGTTACGGAAGAAAGCCTTCCGGCATTTGTCTCCGCGCTTACGGATCGGAAGATGCCGCAGACCACGATCGTCCACACCATCGCAAGAATGGTCGCGATCGCCGTGTTTGCAAACGTCACGAAGTCGCTGGTCTGGTGTGCCTGGAGGGTGAGAAGAAGAGGAAAGTTTATGCACAGCCCCATGCCGATGATCGCGAGCGAAGGCACGGCGAGGCATATCCCTGCAGGGATCAGGAACAGCCCGAGCGCAGCGACGAGCGGCACAAAACCGTCGATCATCGGTAGGATCGCGAAGCCGTAGACGAACGCTGCGATGACCGACCCGATCGTCACCTCGACGAACTTGCGCATGGCTGGGACCGGATCGTCCATTGCCGCAAGGAGACAACAAAGCACACCCGAAATCTGGGCAAATGTCATTCCGTCGGACCAGCCGCTCGCAATCCAGAAGAAGGTCGACGTTGCGAGGCAGATCGCGACTGCCAGCGCCGATAGCAAGGCCATGCCCACGTCGCGATGCTGACCCTGCATCTTATCGGGAGCAGCGAAGCGGCGGCGGGCTGCTCTTGGCGCATTCTCTTCTTTTATGGATTCCCGAAGAGAACGGCACTCGTCAGAAATTCGAAGAATATCGCGCAGACTGCGGGAAACGTTGATAAGAACAAGCTGTTCCCATGAAGAAGGCACGCCGGAAGAGGTAAGCGCGTCGATCTTAGCCCTAGAGCTCTCCATGGTATCGGCGGAACGAGAGCCAATCCTTGCAATCAAAGACAGCGCCTGCTTTGATTTCGGAGTGTGAAGCTTGATCAGTGGTCGTCGCAAATCCTCCAATTCGCCCAGCAATGGAAGGAGCGACACCATTCGACGCTGCAGCGATCTTACCAGCGAAACTGCACGCCGATATCTGGATCCGTCATATTGAAGGTGGACCGTGAAAGACCGCAAGTCCGCCGCATCCGCCGCCAGTCCCTGCCGTTCGATCCTCCTGTGGTTTTCATCTGTCCCGTCGGTTGCCGTCGCTGCGAGGAGCTTCTGCGCCCTTGCCATCCAACCATCGATCCGGTTGATGAGCACCACACCAACGTGAGCCGGAAAAACAGCGTGGCTGATGATCGAGGCACAGGTAATCGCAAGAGCGATTTCCTCAATTCGGGACGCCACAGTGTCGAACGTGTTTATCGGGGCCGTGACCAATGGCAATCCTGCGAGGAGCACTGTGTATCCTGCCAGCAGGGGAACATAGCTACGAGGCGTGCGATCGAGAAGACTCATGAAAGTACAAGCCGACACCCATGCAATGATCGCTGCTGAAAGCAGGATAGGCTCGTTAACAAGGTTCGGAACCATGACAAGCGTCGCAGCACCGCCTAGGAGGGTTCCTCCCAGTCGATAGAGCGACTTCGACGATATCGCCCCGGAAAGTGGATGCGCGACGATGTAGACGGTCGCCACTGCCCAGAACGGTCGCGGCAGGTCGAACCTTATTGCGATAAAGTAGGCCAGCATGGCCGCCAGGAATGTCTTCAATGAAAAGATCACGTTCCCGGTGGTAACAACCGATCGACCGTTCACAGATCATCTCCTGGGTCGGTGCTTCTTTGCGTGATATTTCGTCCATGACCGGAGATGGTAAGACCGTAGATCGTAGGCGAAACGTAGCAGAAGAATGGCGATGCAATGCAGGCATGAAGATAAGCTTCGGCAGGATCGCCACATGAAATCGTTGGCAAGTCCGTCGCCGGAGGCGTCAGCAAGGCACAGAACCTTGAGGCGAACGAGCCGGCCTGCTTCAGCGTGGTACGAATAAATCTTCCAACCAACCGCGTCTTCGGCGGCGGCGATGAGCTTTCAGCCCGCGAAGGTATGGCCGCGGTAGGATCATGCAGCTGGACTGCCATCATCATCTCCTAACTTCGTGTCTGATCGAAATCTATCGACAAAGTTCCTCGATGAATTTAGACATTCTCTCAAATGATAGCGAAATTCCACCAGACCCCAATGTCTCTTGCCGGGGCACGGGACGATGATGATCTCGACAAGTCAACGGCGCGATTGAACGCCGTGAGGATCGATGTCTCGCAAAACGAGCGCGAAGCCCCCGAACATCGTCATCGCAAAGGGCAGCTCGTCATGCCCTTGCACGGGGGCGTGACATGTCGTGTTCCGAACGGGATGTGGATGGTTCCACCCCACTGTGGTGTGTGGGTTCCGGGGGGCATTCCCCATAGCAATGTAGCGACCGCCAATGCACGTTTGTTCTTTCTGTTCATTGAGCCGGGTGCCGCCGATCTGCCGGAGCGGTGCTGCACGCTTTCGCTGTCTCCTCTCGTCAGGGAGCTTATCATCGAGATGGCTGATCATTCCGACGTAGCGACGGCGGATGCTGAACTCATCACAACATTGCTTCTATCGGCTTTGTCGCGGATGCCGGTAGAGCATCTTCATCTGCCACTGACGGCCGAACCGCGACTGGGACGCATCGCATCGGCATTGGTCGATGATCCATCGGATCGGAGCACGATCGAACAATGGGCGGCGCGAGTGGCGATGAGCGAAAACTCGCTTGCTCGTCTTGTTCAACAGGAGACGGGGCTTACCTTCGGGCGTTGGCGACAGCAATTGCAGTTGATCATCGCAATCCGCAGCCTTGCAGCAGGGGCAACGGTTCAGCAGGTTTCGGGCGATCTCGGATATGAGTCCGTGTCTGCATTCATCACAATGTTCAAGAAAGCGCTTGGCGCATCGCCAGCAAAATATTTAAGGAACTTTGACCGATAAACGCCAGGGAATTTAGTTACAAAAGCCCCAACAGGAGATGACGCATGTTCACGCACATAATGATCGGCAGCAACGACTTGGAGCGCGCCAGAAGTTTCTATGACGCCACCTTCGCTGCATTAGGAGGCAAGCCCGGCGAGATGGATGCGAGAGGCAGGCTGATCTACGCCCACGAGGGAGGGCGGCTGATGATCACGAAACCGATCGACGGCAAGCCGGCGACTGCGGCCAACGGTGGGACGATCGGTATCGTCGCCGCGAGCTCCGGCCATGTTCTGGCGTGGCATGCCGCCGGTATCGCGCATGGTGGCATGGCAATCGAGAGCCCGCCTGCAGAGCGTCCGAACGGGTCGTTCGTCGCATATCTTCGCGATCCGGATGGAAATAAACTAACCGTCCGGACTCTGCCGACGAAATGAGATAGGCGTCAGCAGCGCTTAATGGACAAAGACCCGAATGGCCGGCACCACGAAGCCGAGCCCTAGATCCAAGTCCGAGCCGACCTGCCCGGACCTGCCTGCTTCTGGGGAAGAATGATCCTAACCTGCGAACGGCTTGCGGATTTCTTCCAACAACGGCATCTCAGGCGGCGGTCGTCAGCGCAACCGCAAAGTCGCGATAGTTGTGCAGTGGACGACCCAAAATCGCGGTCAGCCGTTCGATGTCGCCGGTCTCGGGGATCATGCCATCGCTGACGTAGCGTTCCGCCATCAGGCGCATCTCATAGGCGGTCCACTTCGGCATGAAGCTCGCCATGCTCTGCTCGAACCCGCTCGGATCGTCGCCGCCGTAGACAACTGGCCGACCAAGCAGGTCCGACCAGATCTTCGCAACGTCCGCGCCCGTCAGCGTGTCGGGGCCGACGAGGTTGATCGTTTCGATCGGCAGCTTGCCGTGAGCCTGGTCGCGGCGGATCAGTTCGATGGCGGCAACCTCGGCGATGTCGCGGGCGTCCACCATGGCAACACCCTTGCTGCCGATCGGCATCGGGTAGACGCCGTGATTGAGGATCACATCCTTGATCATCAGCTCATTGTCGATGAAGTAGGTCGGGCGCAGGATAGTGGCGCTGAAACCCATCTGTACGAGCATGCGCTCGGCGCCGAACTTGACGGCGAAGTGCGGCACGTTCACCGCACGGTCGGCTTCGAACACGGAGAGATAGACGACCCGTTCGACGCCTGCCTCGCGGGCGATATTGAGCGTGATGATCGCCTGGGCGAATTCGTCGCCGGTAACGGCATTCAGCAGGAACAACGTGCTGACGCCATGGAAGGCGCCGCGCAGGGCATCAATGTCGAGCAGGTCGCCCTGAGCGACTTCGACGCCAGCCGGGACATCGGCCTTCGAGGGATCGCGGGTCAGCACGCGAACCTTTGCGCCGCGTTTGACGAGTTGATCGACGACGTGATGGCCGACACGGCCGGTGGCGCCTGTAACGAGAATGGTCATTGTGGTTACTCCGGTTGGGGTGTTCAGTTGACAGTCATCAATTTAATGATCCACATTGATCCCGATAGACGCTCTATTTGGACCCACTGTCTCACTGGTGAAACACATGGATCTGCTCGCTCTTGCCGATTTCAATCTGGTCGCCCGCCATGGCGGGTTCGGCAAGGCCGCTCGGGCAACAGGTCGTCCGAAGGCAACCTTGTCACGGCGGGTAGCTGAGTTGGAGGCAAGTCTCGACCTGCGCCTGTTCGAGCGCGGCGCCCGGACGCTGAAGCTGACGGAGGAGGGGCGTGCACTCTTCGAGCGAACGGGCACGCTGCTGACAGAACTTGACGAAACGGCGAAGGCGATCGCTTCAGGCGGACATAGCCCCCGCGGCCGGTTGAGGATCAGTGCACCCTTGCTGTTCTCGCAGACGGCGTTGGGGAAGCTTGCAGCAGGATTTGTCCGGAAATATCCCGAAGTTCAGCTTGAGATCACGACGGAAGACCGGGCCGTCGACATGATCGAGGAAGCCTATGATGTGGTCATACGCGTGAATCCGGAGCCAGATGAAAGTCTTGTCGGCCGCGTCTTCCTGCATGATCGTCTTGTTGTCGTGGCAAGTCCCGACCTGCCGCGTCCAGCAGGCCGCAATGCTGTTCCCGCCGTCACCCGTGGAGCGATGAACCAGGCCGAATCGTGGGAGGTCACGACTTCAGGGGAAAAATTCCGCCTTGTGGCAAGGCCGGTTCTGAGCGTCTCCTCCTTCATCATGGTTCGCGATGCCGTCCGCGCCGGGGTGGGCGCGGCGCGTCTACCCCTTTCGCTCGCTATTCCGGATCTGGCCACTGGCAGGCTGGTGAGTTGGGGTGAGGTGGAAGGATTTCAGACCGCCCTTTGGGCGCTATATCCGACGCGGCGGCTTCTCAGCGCCCGCGTGTCAGCATTTCTGGACTATCTTAAGGAAGCTTTTCCTCGGGGAGCGCCTGAGGAGCTTGCGGCCTATATGGAATAAAGGGGGGTATGGCCCGGTGTCTGTCTGGCTGAGCGCCGATACCGCCAGGTGAAAGGACGTTACCCAGACTGGAGCTATCTCGATCGCTGCAGCGCGAACGAGCGCTTCGATTGCTCCGCGCCATGGCAAGCGGGGCCGCTTCCGATCGTTGCCGTATCTGCAGCTCGAAAGCGACCCTCGATTATCGGAGCAGACGCAGTGACCTTGCCCGTCAGCTTTGAGCGAGCGCGGTCTGCTTGCCGCCGCGTGTTGCCATCACGATCGTTCCAGCAAGGCATGCGGCGCCGAGGAACAACATGACGCCCAGCGGTCCCTGCAGGTCGATCAACACGCCGCCCAGGACCGCTCCACTCGAAATGGCGACCTGGAAAGCGGTCAGAAGCAATGCCCCTGCGCTTTCAGCTTCGTCCGGAGCGGCACGCGTGATGTAGCTCTGGATGGAAACGGGGAAGGCGCCGAAGGCGAAACCCCAAATAGCAACTCCGACAATCGCTGCGAGCTCGGAGGCGCCTACGGTTACGAAGATAGCGGCGGCAACGGCGATCAGGCTCGATGAGAAGACGGTGCCAACAGCAGCGCTGCGCTCCGCGATCATGCCACCGACAATATTACCGAAGAAACCACTGACGCCGTAAGCGAGGAGCACCAGCGATACCATCTCCACCTTAAGATGGGCGATACCTTCCAGATACGGGCGAATATAAGTAAAGCCGGCAAAATGGCCTGCGACGATCAGAAGTGTCGTGATCAGACCCACCCGGATCTTAGGCCGCGTCAGAACGGCGCCGAGCGTTGACAAACCCGCGTGACCTGCCGGTGGCAACGACGGCACGGTGACAGCCTGGGCAATAAATGCAAGCACGCCGACAGCTCCCGCGAGGATAAAGGAAGCCCTCCATCCAAGGGTCGACCCTACATAGGAGCCGAGCGGGGCTGCCGTGACGGTGGCGAGGGAGACGCCGGTAAAGATCATCGCCATTGCCCGGGGAAGATGTTCAATCGGGACCAGCCGCATTGCAAGCGCGCCCGCCATCGCCCAGAAACCGCCGAGCCCGACACCAAGCAGAACTCGTGATGCGAGGAGCGAAATCAAATTGTTGGCGGTTGCCGCCAGAGCGCAGGAAAGAATCAGAAGAGCGGTCAGGCTAAAGAGCACGCGGCGTCGGTCGAAGCTTCGAGTGGCTATGACGATACCCGGGCCTGCAAATGCAGCGACAACAGCTGTTACAGTCACCGTTTGGCCCGTCTCTCCGGCAGAGAGACCAAGATCGGAAGATATTGGGGTGAGCAGGCTGGCCGGCAGAAATTCCGCCGTAACGAGACCGAAGACACCGAGAGCCAGGGCGACTACGGCATCCCATCTGGGTCTGCTGGATGCCTCCGCCGCCGGCTGATTGTGAGGAGATGAAATGGGCTTGAAATCGCTGTCTGCCATGGCGGGCGGTCCTATATTAAGATGTCTTGGCGTGCTGTTGATGCCATCCAGCAAAAGGTAGTGGTGACAGTCTGTACTTTCCATGCTAGGAAATCCGAGATGCTTGACTATTCGTCCAAAGATAATGCCGGCGAGACTCATGATGCTCTGAGCGAGATGCTGAGGGGCCTGCGGCTTGATGGTGTTGAATATGGGCGCTGTCGACTCTCGGAGCCGTGGGCGACCTATTTTGCGCCGCAGTCGTCGGCGAGATTGCATTTCATTTCGTCCGGCTCCGCATGGCTTCAGGCGCCGTCAGGCGATTGGCTTCCGTTGGGTCCCGGCGATGCTGCGCTTCTGCCGCGTGGCAACGCGCATATGATTGCAAGCGAGCCAGGCATTCCACCGGTGCCTTTCGAGCAATTTGACCGCAAGGAAGTCTGCCGGGATGTCTTTGATCTCCAGTGCCAGGATGCGTGTGGGGGAACGGTGGCTTTGACCGCGGCGATGCGCTTCAATATCGATAACCTTCATCCGCTGCTGCGGTTGATGCCCGACACCATGCTCACCAGCGATCTGGCCAAGAACGAGCCGGCGATCCCGCATTTGCTCGATGCCATGACGCGCGAAGTGCAGATGGATCGGGTCGGTGCGGGCGGCATACTGGCGAGGCTTGCGGATGTGTTGACTGCGACGTTGATCAGGACGTGGGTCGAACATGGCTGCGGCGATACCACCGGCTGGATTGCCGCGGTGCGTAACCCGGAGATTGGCCGAGTGCTGGCTGCAATTCACCTCGAGCCGGACCGTGACTGGAGCTTGGCGGCACTTGCGAACCTGATGGGTATCTCACGCTCGGGTTTCGCCGAGCGCTTCCTGAAAGTCGTGGGTGAAACGCCGGCACGCTATGTGGCGAGGGTGCGCATGCATCAGGCTCTTCAATGGCTGCGTGGCGGGATGCGTGTGTCCGTAGTCGCACAGAGATTGGGCTACGACGCCGAAGCATCGTTCAGCCGTGCCTTCAAGCGTATTATCGGTGCTCCACCGAGCCAGTTCCGCAAGGGCAGCGGAGCTGAGACGAATTCACTCGCTGTGGATTGAAGCTCTCGCCAACGAGAAGTGCAATGCGGCTGAAATCAGTTCTGAGATCGTCAGCCTTTCGATAACGCGCTCTTCAACGGCAATAGCGCCTGAGACAATGTAGGCAGCAGGATGTCTCTTGGCACGCCGTCGGCCGCCTGCACCGATAGACCGTGAAGAAAAGCAGCGTAGAATTCCGCCAGTGCGCGAGGGTCGGCATCAGGTTTTAACTCGCCGGTTTCTGATGCCTCCTTGAGACGCTCGTGTAGGGACGCAGCGCGGTCCCGCCGGTATCTGCCGAGCCGCGTGCGGACGGCCTGGTTATTGACCGTATAGTTCGTAGCCGCCATCACGATCATGCAGCCGTGTGGGTGATTGGGACGCGTATAGAGCAGGACCGCATCCCGCAGGAGCCGCTCGAAGGCATCGAGAATATTCGGTTCCTCAACCAAAGCACGGGTGGCAAATCCGCCCTCGCCGGAGGCGTACAGCATGACCGCTTCCTGGAACAGCGCCTCTTTCGATTCGAAAGCGGCGTAGATGCGCGCCGACGCTATGCCCATGGCGTCGACGAGGTCGG
This sequence comes from Rhizobium centroccidentale, assembly GCF_030182565.1. NCBI lineage: Bacteria > Pseudomonadati > Pseudomonadota > Alphaproteobacteria > Hyphomicrobiales > Rhizobiaceae > Rhizobium > Rhizobium centroccidentale. The sequence continues at coordinate 333,430 of NZ_JAQJCG010000001.1, forward strand.
CCATCGAGACGCCTTCGTAGCCTCGCTCCCAGAAGAGGTCGCGGGCTTTGGCCAGCGCCTCATCACGATCAAATTCCCGCGGCCGTCCTGCCATGCTTAACCTCAATCTTTGTCGTTCAACAAATAATAGCCTTGACTCGGCTATGCAAGCTTCACATTATTTGTCGATCGACAAAGAATTGACGGAGGGATAAGTGGACCACATTGCAGAAAGACCATCAGCCGGAGTAGGCGCGGCGAATTTCAACCGGGCGGCTGCGCTGGCGCTCCTCGCGTTTGCACAGTTGATCATCTCGCTCGATATCAACATCGTCTTCGTCGCCTTGCCCAAAATCGGCGAGGGTCTCAACTTTTCCGGTCAGACACTGCAATGGGTCGTCAGCGCCTATACAGTCTTCTGCGGCGGCTTTCTGCTCTTCGGCGGACGCGCGGCAGACCTTATCGGCCAACGCCGGTTGTTCATCGCGGCGCTCGGGCTCTATGCGGCATCCTCACTGGTGGGGGGATTGGCCTGGGAGCCCGCAGTCATCATCGCAGCCCGAGCCGTCCAAGGCATCGGCGGCGCTTTTCTCTTTCCCGCCACGCTTTCGCTCGTCAACCGGCTGTTTGCGGAGGGGGCAGCGCGCAACCGGGCTCTGGCGGTCTGGGGCGGGGCGGGTGCCAGCGGTCTTACGATCGGATCGCTCGCCGGCGGTTTTCTAACAAGCGCTTTTGGCTGGCCGTCGGTGTTTTTCGTCAACGTCTTCCTCGCCTTGATTGCAATCGTTGCAGCCCTTTTCGTCATACCGCGAGATCCTCGTGTGTCTCATGGCCGCTCCTTCGACTTGTCGGGAGCGCTGACGGTTACCGGAGGCGCCACGCTGCTGGTGTTCGCGCTCGTCCAGGGGCCGGTGTTCGGCTGGAATACCGCACCAATTCTCTGGGCCTTCGGTCTATCGGCGCTTCTACTGCTGGCGTTCATGATCATCGAATCGCAAAGTCGCGATCCATTGATGCCTCTGAGATTGTTTGGCAACCGCATGCTTGTGACGAGCATGGCCATCACTTTTCTCTACATGGGCACGTTTGGAGCCCTGCCGTATTTTCTGACGGTGCTATTTCAGGATATCCATCACTTCACAGCCTCGCAGACGGGTCTTGCCTTCCTCGTTCCCTCGCTTGCCATTGCTGTCGGTACTCAAATCGGCGAGCGTTATGCATCACGCTTTTCGGCACGATCGGCATTGATTGCGGGAATGCTGGTAGGGGCGGCGGGTACAGTCATCATGGTGGCCGGGGCGTGGCCCGAAAGCAGCTATGCAGCCATCGTTCCGGGCCTGCTCGTCTCGGGGACCGGTCAGGGTGTGGTGTGGACGGCAATGTGGATCATCGCCAGTTCCGGAGTTCCCGATCGCGAACAGGGCGTTGCCTCAGGAATGGCGTCCACCACGATGAACATCGGCAACGCCGTTGGCCTTGCTGTCCTCGTTGGCTTTGCCAATGCTTATGCCGGTTTCGCAGGGGGCAAGGTGTCGGCCGGCGATCTGGCGAGCGGTGTTCGTCTCGCCTTTTGGCTCTGCGCGGCGGGCGGCGTCATTGCCACGGCTATTGCCGTAGCAACGTTGTTCCGACCGCGGCGATCGCAGGAATGACCAGCTATCCATCTTCGATTTAGATATAGATACGCCCCAGGCAAAGCCGCCGAACTTCAGTAAATCGTGCCCCTATCGGCAGTGAACAAATTCCGAAGATTGAGGCCCTTCGTACAACTCCTGCTCCCCTGCTGCGGCCTCCCATCATTCGCGACATTTATCGTTGGAGCTGGCCCGACACCATCTGCATGATGAGTGTGATCCGGTGGGACCGGAACGCGGGCCTTATTCTTCCGTGACGCTCAAGCTCCGCCAATCCGTGGAGCGCCGCCCAAAACGTTTCCGTGGCGGTATCCACATCCTGAGCGAAGGGCGCGATCACCGTTGCCATCGCTCCGAAGCCCGCACGGAGCTGCGGTGGCGTATCGGATCTGGCGAAGCGCAGACCGGTGGGAAGGATAAACATCGCCTCGTACATCGCCGGTCGGGCAAAGGCGAAATCGAGATAGGCGGTCGCGACACTTTCCACTGCCTCCCCGGGCGTGGACGACGGCCGGATCGCGGCACGGAGTATCACGGCCAGCTCGCCGAATCCTTCGAGCGCGACTGCTCCGACGATTTCATCGCGGTTTTGGAAATGCGAATAGAGAACCGGCTGGCTGTATTCTATTTCGTCGGCGAGACGCCGGATCGTGACCGAAGCCCAGCCATCCCGTTCGGCGATCGTCCTCGCAGCGATAACGATCCTGCGGCCTCGCTCCTCCCTTTCTCGCGCTTTGCGTTCGCTGATACCCACCTTGGCTCCCCGTCTTCATTCGCACGATTTCTCTGATGCTGAAGCTATCAAAAAGAACGTCGATTGACAAACTAGCAATGCTAGAATATATGATGACGCTATAAGAGCTCGTTCAACGTGGCTCGCCAGAGAAGAGAATAGCGATGAATCTTCCAGTTCAAATTTTCACGGGCACAACGGTGCTCAATACCGTCCTGGTTTGGCTGTCTGCAGCCGCGTTTCTCGTCGGGGCCACGATCAATATGAGCGGCCATTCAAAAATCCGCGCGGGCTTCGTGCAGCTTGGATTTCCATTCTGGTGGTGCTGGGTCACGGGTGCCCTCGAACTCCTAACCGCGGTGCTGCTGGTTACAGCCGGCAGCCGATATCTCGGCGTCGCTTTGGGCACCTGCATCATGCTCGCAGCGATCGCTGCCGTTGTCCGGATCCGGAACTATCGCGAGCTACCGCCGCCCATGCTGTTCCTGCTGTTGCTGATGCTCGCCGGTGTCAGCGGCCATGTTTGAGCATCTCGCATCACATGAGTTCATCACCCTGAGAATCTCCGCATAACTGGCGGACTAAAACTATCCATCGCCAGGCCTCGGGCATCATCCGCCCCCCATCAACCTCTTTTGAAAGAAGGCACCGTACGGAGCGAAATCGTCTCCGGACTGCGCACAGCCACGGCCCCAAGGAGGCCAGATCATCATGTCACATCGCAAAGCCAATACAGCCGTCGTCTATCATTCCGGCTATGGTCACACTCAGCGGATGGCGGAAGCCGTCGCGGAGGGGGCAGGCGGCACACTTTACGCCATTGACGCCGACGGCAACCTTTCAGATGAGGCGTGGGCTGCATTGGATGCTGCCGACGCCATCATCTTCGGATCGCCGACCTACATGGGCGGTCCGAGCTGGCAGTTTAAGAGGTTTGCCGACACGTCCTCGAAGGCCTGGTTTGCCAATAAATGGCAGGACAAGGTCTTCGGAGGCTTTACCAACAGCGCCAGTTTGAACGGTGACAAGCTCAATACCCTCGAATATTTCGTTCTTCTGGCGGGACAGCATGGCGGCCTTTGGGTCAGCCTGGGTATGAAGCCGGCGAACGTGAAGGCGTCGAAACGCGACGATGCCAACAGGATGGGATCGTACATCGCGCCCATGGCGCAGTCCGACGCCGATGCAGCCCCGAGCGAAATGTCGGTCGGCGATCTCGAAACCGCCCGCACCTACGGCGAGCGCGTTGCACGGATAGCGCTGCAGCTCGCATCGGCTCAGGCGGCTTGATCAAGGCGTCAACTCTCAAAAGATAAACGGCCGTTGGATCCCGCGGGTAGGGCGGCCGTTTTCTGCGGGGACCGGCCCGTGGTGGTCCCTGGTTTTGAACAATCCGGCAGCGACTAGTTCTGCGTCCACGCCCCGATCAGCATGCGCATGAAATGTTCGGCAGCGGGGGACAATGTTCCTCCCCGACGGCGGACGACGCCGATCGTACGCGAAATTTCGGGGTTTCGGATCGGGCGCGTGATCAGGAAAGGGTGTTCCCCCTGCGGGGTCGCCATTTTCGGCAGCACGGAAATCCCGAGCCCCGCCTCCACAAGACCGAGCGATGTGGAAAGATGGGTCACTTCGTAAAACCAGTTGAGCTTGATGTTCGATCTGGCCAGAGCAGCGTCGAGCAAGGTCCTATTCGCGCTGGAGCGATGAACCGTGATCAGCGGATAGGGTTCAAGATCCTGCCATCGGACCTCTTTCTTTTCCGCTAGCGGATGATCGCGCTTGGCCGCCAGCACAAACGGATCCTCGGCCAGCCTCTCGAAGACAAGATCGCTGTCGGAACTTCCCATGATGTTGATGCCGAATTCGACCTCGCCGCGCGCCACGGCCTGCAGTGCGTCAGTCGCCGTCAGATCGAGAATCCGCAGCCGAATATTCGGATATTCCTGGTTGAACTGGCGAATGACGGACGGCAGGAAATAAAAGGCTGCCGTCGGCAGGCATGCAATCGTCACCAGGCCCCCGCGCTTGGCGCCTAGTTCCCGCATCGAAAACAGCGAACCGTCGAATTCTTCGAGCATACGCTGCACCAGTGGCACGAGCTCGGTTCCAAGAGCCGTAGCAGCGACATGACGCGTCGTCCTTTCCAGCAGCGGCGCACCGATCGCCTGCTCCAGCTTTTGGATGCGTCGGCTGAGCGCCGGTTGCGACATATTCAGCTGATCGGCCGCGCGATGAAAGCCCTGCAGTTCGACCACGGCAAGGAAGGCTCTAAGGTCAAGGATTTCGCAATTGATGTTCATTCCGTATCAATGCCCTCGATTTTAGCATTTTACATATCAATCATTAATTCCATAATAGCAATAACAAGGCGGATTGATACGCCAATCACATTATACGGCGAGAAAAACGCATGAATGATTTGCTCTCCATACCGTGCGTGCTGATGCGGGGCGGCACCTCGAAAGGCCCGTTCTTTCTGGCGTCGGATCTGCCGCAAGACCCGGCGGAGCGGGATCAGGTGCTTTTGTCGGTAATGGGCTCCGGGCATCCGCTTCAGATCGATGGTATCGGAGGGGGAAACCCGGTCACCAGCAAAGTTGCCATCTGCGGCCCGGGAACGGTGCCTGGGGCGGATGTGGATTATCTGTTCGCGCAGGTTCGCGTCGACAGGCAGATCGTCGATACCTCACCCAATTGCGGGAACATGCTGGCGGCTGTCGGGCCGTTCGCGATAGAGGCGGGGCTTGTGCCGGTCGCCGGAGAGACCACCCTCGTCAAAATCTTCAACGTCAACACCGGCAAGATGATCGAAGCCGAGGTTCCGACACCGAATGGTGCGGTAGCCTATCTCGGTGACGCGAAAATCGACGGCGTACCCGGCCAGGCCGCTCCGATCGCGCTCACCTTCAAGGATGCGGCAGGTGCCCGAACCGGCCAGCTTTTCCCGAGCGGCAAATCGATAGAGACGATCGCCGGCATCGATGTGACCTGTATCGATTGCGCGATGCCGATGCTCCTGATCGAGGCAGCCTCGCTTGGCGTAACCGGATACGAGAGCGCTGCTGAACTGAACGGCGATCATTCCTTGATCGAGCGGCTGGAAAATCTTCGTATCCTTGCCGGCGAGAAAATGGGAATGGGCGACGTTCGCAGCCAAGTCACTCCGAAACCAGTCCTCATCTCTCCCGCCAGACAGGGCGGCGCATTGAACGTTCGCTATTTCATGCCGAATGAATGCCATCCGTCACTGGCGACGACGGGCGCTGTCGGGATTGCAACGGCCTGTGTGAGCGAAAACACTGTGGCAACCCGCCTTATCGGCATTCAAACACCGCCCGTCGTGCTTTCCATTGAACATCCGAGCGGCCATCTGGACGTGAAGCTGCAGTTGCGGGATGGGAAGCTCGTCGCCGGAATTCTTCGCACGGCACGCAGGCTGTTCGAGGGCCATGTCTTTGCAAAGCCCGCCAAAACGCTGGTTTGTGCAGCATAATCAATCAACCTATGGTGCCGGGAGGGTGCCAAAATGGAGGAGATCGAATGAAAAAACTTATTCTCGCACTCGCTGCGGCGGTCGCGCTGTCCGGAACGGCTTTCGCGGAACCTGTCCGCATTAGTGTTGGTTCCTACAACCTCAACAACCTGCCTTTCCCGGTCGCGCAGGGTCTGGGTCTTTATGAGAAAGAGGGCCTGGAGGTCACCGTCGAAAACTTCGCATCAGGCGGATCGAAGACCCTGCAGGCGCTGGTCGCCGGCTCGACGGATGTCGCTGTCGGCTTTTACGACCATACGATTCAGATGCAGTCGCAGAACAAGCATGTTGTCGCCTTCGTGGAGCTTGGGCGCAATTCCGGGCTCGTCCTGGCCGGCGGCAAAGACGCGAAATTCGATCCAAAAAATCCGGAGACCATTAAGGGCGCCAAGATCGGAATCACCGCTCCGGGATCGTCCTCGGACTTCTTTATTCGCTACTATCTTCAGCGGCATAAGCTTTCCGCGAACGACGTTTCGATCATCGGCGTCGGATCGGGCGCTGCCGCCGTTGCAGCTCTTCAGCAGGGCAAGATCGATCTGCTCGTCAATTATGATCCCGCGGCGACGTTCGTGGTCGAGAAGGGCGTCGGAAAGATTCTGATCGATGCCCGCAACGACGATGGCGCCAAGGAAATCTATGGCGGCATCTATCCCACATCGGTGCTTTACGCCACGCAGGACTACATCTCCAAAAATCCGGAGACCATTCAGAAGGTCACCAATGCAACGGTAAAGGCGCTTCAATGGATGAAGATGCACAGCGCCGCCGAGATCGTCGAAAAGCTTCCGCCGGAATTCATTTCGGGCGACAAGGAGACGTATATCAAGGCAGTTGAAAACGCGCGGCAGATCTTTTCCACGGATGGGCTGCTGGACGAAAAAGATATCAAGACGCCTCTCGATGTCCTGACGTCGTTCAACGACAAGGTCAAGGCTGCCAAGATCGACCTTTCCAAGACCTATACCAACGAATTCGTAGCTAAGGTGCCGGCGACGGCATCGAACTGAGGGAGGTTAAGATGTCCGTGACAGCCTTAAAGCCGGCAGCACAGACACCGCATGCGGCGGCGTCACCCAAAGCGATGGTGGCAATCGAAAATGTCACCATGGCCTTTGGCTCCTTCGTCGCGGTCCAGGATGTAAATCTGACGGTGGCCGATGGCGAATTCGTCGCTATCGTGGGGCCGACGGGCTGTGGCAAAAGTACGATCCTGAACGCGATCGCAGGTCTTTTGAAGCCGGCAAAGGGCTCGGTCTCCATCGATGGCAGCGTGGTCTCCGGCATCCAGAATAATATCGGCTATCTGTTCCAGCAGGATGCTCTGCTTCCATGGAAGACCGCGATCGAAAATGTGGAACTGGGGCCGATGTTCCAAGGCGTCGGCGCTGGCGAGCGCCGGGAGCGAGCTCTCAAATGGCTGGCGAAGGTCGGGCTTAAGGGTTTCGAGGATCGCTATCCGCACCAGCTTTCGGGCGGCCAGCGTAAGCGTGTGCAAATGGCGCAGGCGCTGATAACGGGGCCGAAGGTGATCCTCATGGATGAACCTTTCTCCGCGCTCGACATCCATACCCGGCATTTGATGCAGAATGAGCTGCTTCGGCTATGGCAGGAAGAGCAGCGGGCCGTGGTTCTGATTACCCATGATCTTGAGGAAGCGATTGCTCTGGGGGATCGCGTTGTGGTTCTGGCCTCGGGTCCTCGCTCGCGCGTCATCGATAGCTTCCCGGTCGACCTGGAACGGCCTCGCGATGTCGCGGAGATCAAGCTCGATCCCCGTTTTACTGACCTCTATCGCAATATCTGGGCTTCCCTGCGCGGTGAAGTGGAGAAAAGCTATGAACGCCATGACTGAGAGACTTACCCAACTGGCATTGCTGCTGGTCATTGTCGGCGGTTGGGAGTTCGGCGTGAACCTGGGGGTGGTCGATGTCTTCTTCTTTCCCTCGCCTGTCGATATTCTGAAACAGGTATTCACATGGGTCACCGATCCAGGCTTCTTCAAGCATGTGACCATCACCCTGACGGAAACCGTGCTCGGCTACGTCATCGGCACGGCTCTCGGCGTTGCTGCAGGCGTATGGCTCGGACTGTCGCGCTCGGCTGCCCGAATCCTCGATCCATTCATCAAAGGCCTGAACGCCATTCCGCGTGTGGTTCTTGCCCCGATCTTTGTTCTGTGGCTCGGCCTCGGCCTGTGGTCCAAGGTGGCTCTCGCCGTCACGCTCGTGTTCTTCGTAACCTTTTTCAACGCGATGCAGGGCGTGCGTGAAGTCAACCCCGTGGTGCTGTCGAATGCCCGCATTCTTGGCGCGAAGAAGTCCGAACTGCTGCGCCACGTCTATTTCCCGGCTGCGGCGAGCTGGATTCTTTCATCGCTTCGAACATCCGTGGGTTTTGCGGTTGTTGGCGCCATCATCGGTGAATATCTGGGTGCGTCGGCCGGTCTGGGATACCTCATCGCGCAGGCCGAAGGGAACTTTGATGCTGTCGGCGTTTTCGCGGGGATCTTCATCCTGGCAGTGTTCGTCCTGCTGATCGATCTCGTCCTGGATTTCGTCGAGGCTCGTCTGATCAAGTGGCGTCCGCGCGCGGCGGAGCGCACCACCTGATTGTCAAAAGCCTCATTGTCAAAAAATTGCCGAAGGCCCCCGTCACGAAACGGGGGCTTTCGACATCGTGACCCCTTGCCGTCGGCATTGACGTAAAGGAAGTAAGTATCCTTTGTGTCAGTCGGCCGCTCCGGGCGGCTTCGTGTGTGCTCTATCTCGGGTCTTTGACCGCGACGTAGACGACGGCGTGACCGTTGTATTGTGGTTCGAACCAATTTCCGCCGCAGTCCTGATAGGAGACGCCCTTGATCACGACCGCTGTGCAGGCGGGGGGGAGCGTAGCAATCACAGTACCAACGGCGATAGCCGTTGCTGCTCCCCATACGGCAGCGGGTGCTGGCCCCCAATATCCGGGCCAATAGGGTCCAGCCGGCGGAGGAACCGGCCCATATGGTCCGGGGTGCGGCCCAGGAGGAATCGGGCCTGGGCCGGGATAGGGATGAGGCCCCGGATGCGGGTTCGGATGGGGTGTTGGCGTCGGCGGATGAGGGTGCAGCCCGGACGGATTCGGGTGTGGAGCGGGATGTGGGGTCGGATGAGGTGCCGGGTGTGGCCTTGGCCCATGAGCGGGATGGGGCGCCACCGCTGGGTGGAAGCGCGGCTGGAAATGCGCAGGCGCGTTGAAGCCGCGAAAGCCCCCGCCGCCGGGATGAAAGCCGCCATGAAAACCGCCGCCGCCAAAATTCATGCGGGGCATCCGGCCGCCAAAGCCGCCCCTCGCTTCGGCGATATAAGGCGCAACAAGAGCCGTGACCAGAAGTGCGGATAGAAAGATACCGGGCTTTTTCATTTCTTGTCCTCCTCGCCGAGGAACTTGATTTTTTGAGCGCCTTCGGCCGGCTTGTAGGCGAACGTATCGTCCGGGATCGTCGCGTTTTCCGTCCATTCGAGAATCGAGGTGATCCTCGGCCGGGTAAGATCTTCGCGGTCGACAAGGGAAACTTTCAGGGGAAGGGGGGCGCCTTCCGTGGCGATCCAGATTTCCGCGTCCTGATCCGGCCCCCGATACGCCCAGTGATTGGTTTCCTTGCCATTGATATTGGCGTGCCCGACGAAGAAGCCTTCGCGGATCAGGTTGATCGGCGCGTCGGGCGTTCCCCAGGAGAAAAGATCCGCCAGCGGGAATGTGAGATGATATTTCTGGGCGGCGTGTTCCAGCGTGTCCTTGATGGTGGCCGGCGCTGGTACCTGAGCGTAGACGTTCTTGTCAGGCGACGCGTAGATAAGCGTCTTGCCGTCGTAGACGAGTTCGCCGTGAACGACGTCGGTTGCGAGATCGATGCGCAGGTGGTCGGGTCTTTTGACCTCATAGGTCGCTGTGCCACCAATTTCGAGCTTCTGGTCGGTGTCGAGGATCACGTCCGCCGTCGTTGTCGCCTTCAGGCTGAAAGTCTGCAGCGCTTGCAGGTGCTCGCCCATCTTCTTGAGGGCCTCGATGGATTCCGGCTCGATTCGCGGCTCCTTTGCATGCTGCTCCTGCGCGCTCATGCCGCTTGCAGCAATGAGCAGTGCTATCGTCGCGAGCGCGAGGCGCGACCGTTTCAAATGAAGCATCGCATTGCCTTCCTTTCTCCCGCATGGATCGGGACAAGGTAAGGCTAGGCGTTCGGTGTTACGTCAAGGAAGTACGCAACGGTAAACACAGACGTAAACGCATGCGTGGTTGCGCGGTTGCCATCACATTATGATGTTGAAAGTCCCGCTGATCTTGCTGCGGTCAGGAAAGCGTCTCTCGCATCGCCGAGACCGGCATTGCCTTCGAAGACTTCAAGGCAGATGCGAAGAGCTTCGTCACGCTCAGGACTGAGGTCCGGCTCGGGCCAGATGTCCATCAGGCAATCGGCAGCTTCTCGAACTGTAGTGATGGTCTGGCGCCCGTATGGGCGCGGCAGATCGATCGCAACGGGGGATTGCCATTTTGCGTCATACATGTCCCGCTTCCTTTCGGTACCACTCTCCAAGACCGTACGAGAGACAGCCACGGAAAGTTGCAGCGACATGAAGTCGGATGACGCCTTTATCAGCTTCTGTCTTTTCGGGAACGCAGGCCTTTGAGGATTCTCGGCGCATAGATCACGCAGGCGATGGATGCAGCCAGCATCAGGAGCGAGATCGCCAGCTGGACCATGTCATATCGCAGGGTACTTTTCGCGAAGAACCACCCGGAGATGACACCGGCAATTGCGAAGGGCACGCGAACGACGATGGGAAACCACATCGGATAAGTCCTTCTCTCAAAGAAGCAATAGCCGCTTCACCATCGAACCAAGCTGCGAATACGGCAGGAAAGAAGCGCCTGTTGCAGCCAGTGGCAAAAGAGCAGGCAAGAGAAGCGGCCAAAGGTTGCCACGATTGATGAGAAAGCTCGACATTTGCGTCGACGCCACCCAAATCGGCCTGGCGTCATGAACTTCGATGAATTGCTCGTCTTTCTCGTCGTTGCACATGTTGGCGCCCAGAATTGCTCGCTCGTTCCAGCGTTCATAGTTCGTCGCCCTGATCATCGCTGCAAGGATTGCTTTCTTCTTCAGCTGTGTGATTCGGATGGCAAGCCCGACGAGCGGAAGCGCATAGTAAAGCGTCACCACCGTGAGCCAGCCTGCGCAGATCATGGTGAAGAAGGTTGCGGTCATGCTTTCGTGTTGCACGACGTGACCGATTGATGCAGCGGCCACACAGCTGACAGCCAGGGTGAAGAGGCTATAGCCGGTTGGATAGAGGCCCAGAAAGCCCAGACCTGCGTGACCGTCGGGATGTGTGACCACCAGCCGTAGGCGGCACTCCGCGATATCGGCAAGAAAGCTCGCCCAGACGAGATGTTTCCAGATGAGCCTGCTGAGAAGGAACCAGTAGATCGTGTTGCTGACTAGCAGACACCATATGCCCGCGACGGTGAGCGAATTCTGCGACGTTGCCCATGGTGGCGCGCCACCGCTCAGGAAATTGCAAGCATTTGCGGTGGAGGCCGCAAAGGCGACCAACAGGCACGCCGCCTCTGCGATACCGGATGTCGAGCGCGTTCTCGCGTCTTCGATGGCTCTCGCAGCGTCCGTATTCGACATGGTTGCGATCAACGGCACCCGAAACAGCAGGTTGGTGCATTCGTCGATCGTGGAGGCGATCGGCTTTTCCGCCAATGTCAGCAGCACGGGCGCGATCAGGAATTTCGCCCAGGCTCCCCAATCCTGCAGGAACAGGCCCGCAAGATAGGCGCCGCCTGTCGAAAGCAGCATCAGGAGCGGCACGACCGCCGTCAATGTCGCAAGCACGAAGGCTCTCCAGCCGCGCTTGCGCATCCCCATCCGCGAGGCCAGCCGGTAAAAGGGGCCTCCATGCATGATGCGGATCCTGCTATCGTCGTCGTCATGGCTCAAGTGTTGCCCTCCGCCTCCGCCACCGATGCCTTGGCCTTCTGCGCGAGCAACGAAGCGTGGCCGGCAGCACTGCTGCCGCTGTCACCCCCGCCAACGTTCACCGTCGGCTGCGCAAATTCGATCCCGTTCTCTTTGAAGGCTTCCCGGATTTTCAAGTAGGCCTTGCGGCGGATATAGGTCTGCATTCCGGGCACGGTCATCATCCCGAAGCTCAGCACCAGGCCGTAGTCGCTGAACTCCTCGACGCCCTTTAGCTTCAGTGGCTCGATGAACAGGGGTCCCAACTCCGGATCCTGCTTTAGATCCGCGCCGATCTGCTTGGTAAGCTTGCGGGCTTTCTCGACATCCGTATCGAAACCGACGGACACACGGAATTTGTCGATCACCCAGTCGCGGCTCATGTTTTCGACGGCGCCGAGCTCGCCAAACGGGACGGTGAAGACCGGACCTCGATGATGGCGCAACCGTACGGAGCGCAGGCTGAACCCTTCGACCGTGCCCTTGTAGTTTTTTGCCTGGATATATTCGCCGACCCGGAAGGCATCATCGAACATATAGAAGACGCCGCTGATGATATCCTTGACCAGCGTTTGCGAGCCGAAACCGAGGGCGACGCCGAATATTCCGGCACCGGCGATCAAGGGGCCGATCTGCACGCCGAATTCGGAGAGAATGATCAGACCCGCCATCACAATGACGGCCACGGCAAGCGCGTTGCGCAGGATTGGCAGCAGGGTGCGGAAACGCGCCTGGCGGGCCGCATCGGCCGGGGCAAGGGCCGATGTATTCGACGACGCGGCCAGCTTGCGATCGATCCAGTTCTTCGCGAGCTGCCAAACCAGATCGGCAAGGAGGAGGATCAGGACGCTTTTCAGGAGCCCGTAAAAGATCGCGGCGACGGCGGGATTGCCGTGGCCCAGCCCTTCCGGGTTCAATTGCCAGACAATGGCAAGCCAGCCCGCAGCTGCCGCGATGACGAGCGCCCGCGCGCCGCGAACGATAAGTACGCGCCTCACTTCCGAGGCGTCGCTGCGGACCATGCTTTCGACGGTACGGCCAATGGCCGACAAAAGGACAGGCAGCGCTACGATATAGAGGCCAAGCCAGAACAGGGTTTTGAGGCCGAATGCCCACAGGCACCACACCACAGCAAGCAGGAGCGTCAAGGCCGCCTTTGAATTTATCGAGCGCTGCCATGACGTCCAGATGGCCTCGGTCGCTACTGCCAATGCGATGATCGAGAAGCAGATCGAGGTCGCATCGGCAACGGGCTCAGCAACGCCGAGCGGACGTGCCAAAGCAGCACTGGCGACGGCGAACGACAGCACCGCGACAAGAATGCGGCCTCGCAGACGAAGCGAGGATTGAGAGACCGCAATGCCGATCAGAGCCGAGCAGAAGCGAAAGACGACGAAGCCCGTCAGATAGGCAAGAAGGACGAGGCGAGCGAGGGGTGGCCACTCAACGGCGAAAAAGACGATGGCAATGCCCAGCGCGAACACGCAGATAGGGGCAAGCCGCGCCGGAAGCCCTTCGTCTGACGAACGGGCTTTCCTGTACAGCCATTCGGCGGCGAGGCCCAGTGCGACAAGGCCGGCGAAGATCAGGAAAACGGGTGCGAAGCCATGTGCGACCGCATCCTGGCGTACCCGTAGGGAGGCAGAGAGAAGTTCCGACGGTACCGAGGGAATGGCGGAGATGATCTCGTTGATATGGGCGCGGGTGGAGGCCTCCCAACTCGCCAGGCCTCCGGCGTGCGGCACCGCGGTAGATTGAAGAGAGGAGGCCGGTGCCGGCTGTGTCGTCAGCCAGCGGCGAATATCCGGGTCTTGAAGGAGCTTGAGGAGATCATCGATCTTCTGTTGCTGGGCCGGGCCTGCAGCGGCTTCCATATTGGCACCGACATCGAGGAATGCGCGGACCGGCAGCCAGCTCATTGCGATGGCTTTCTAATCGGGAACTGGAAATTCAGGCCCGCGAAAATCTGCCAGCGCGGCGCCCCCGCGCCATCGTTCCAAACGGTATATTGCGGCTCGATGAAAGCGTTCATCGTCGCGCCGTTTTGAAGTGGGATGACCTTGCCGGCGCCGAGGCCGACCGGGATATAGCTGCTGCCGTTCTCCAGATTGAAATTCCAGGTCGCGGAGGAACGCAGATACCAGCCGTCTTTCAGATTGAAGTTCACGATCGGCTGGAAGGTCATGAGATTGACGTCCTCACGATCCTCCTTGCCTGCAAATGAGGCTTGATAGGTCACCAGTCCCGCCAGCAGTCCCCAGTCCTGTGGGGCGACCACGATGCCGGCTGCGCCTGCCTGCCATTTGCCGTTGCCGAGTTGCGTATCGGTTGCCGTCGGCAATACCACGAGTGGGCCGCCGCCAAAGGTTATCTCGCCCTTTTTCGGTAGGACGAAGATATCCATCAAGGTGAGATCGCCAAGGCCAGTGACATAGCCGCTCGGTGTATCGGGAGACGTCGCAACGGGCAGCGTGAACCTGAACAATTGCGGAAGCCCGCCGAGATCCGACGGCACTAGTCCTCGCAGCAGGAATTGGTTTGCTTTCGGATCGCCGGGCGTATCGGCAAAGCTCGGTATATAGTAGTCCTGCAAGTTGATCGTAATCTTCGGTGTCAGAGGATTGTTGGCCTCGTTGACATCGGTATGCTCCTGAGCAGCCGCAGCCCCCGCCGAAAGAACACATATGATTGCAATCCAAGCCTTCATCCGAGCAGCCTCCACATAAGCTGCTGCCATGAAGTCATGTTCGCCGCGGGCGCGCGAGTACGCAACGGTAAATCCCCGTGTAAACGATGCCGGTGCGGCACCCATTGCAAGGTATTTACGGTAACGTACTTACGTTTTCCGGCACGAGATCTCATAGTCGATCGAAAACCTCCTTGGGGAAGGTCGTCGTTACGATGGATAAGCGCGGCAGCGAAGCCGGTCATGCGAGCAAAACGGCACAGCGCGGTCTATGGCGGCTCATGCTCAAGCTGCCGGCGTTAAGGGGACGGCTTCAGATACTCGCGGCACAGAGCCGAAGATTGGACGATCTTTTTGAAGCGTACGAGGAAGCAAGCCTTGCGCTAGAGCGATTTCAGCGGGAGGGAAAGGGCAATCGTCTGGTTGTAGAATACGAGGCTGTCTGCCGCGACATCGAAGCAGACATTATCCAGCACATTCTCCAAAGCGGATCAGACGCTTCAGATTGAAACGTTGCCTCTGGGTGGGTTTAGCCCGCATTGGTTTTGTTCGCAATTTGTATTGCAACCATCCATTATGCAGTTATAGATACAATAGTCCTACATTAGTATATACGTATGTGAGGGCTGGGGATATGGGGACCAAATCGCACGAGATTGGAGAGCGTGAAGCCTCCCTCGACAGCGCGAGACGTGAGCTTGAGCGGTTGCTCGGCGACGACAGGTTTCGCGTGTCTGATCGACAGCGTGATATTCTCCGTTATCTAGCCGAACGCCGGCTCGCGGGATGTGAAGAGGGTGTGGAGGCCTATTCCATTGCCCTTGACGTCTTGGGGCGACCAAGCGGGTTCGATGCTGCAAACGACCCCATCGTTCGAATCGAAATCAGCCGTCTGCGGACCAGTCTGGAAAGCTATTATAGCGTATTTGGCGCGGAGCTGGGCGTATCGATACATATTCCGAAGGGCAGCTATCTAACGCTGTTTCTCAAGACGCCGCTCGTTCGAGAGTATCGGACCCTTGCTATCACAAACGAGTTTGCCCGTCCGACGAAGGCGTCGGGGCTGGGGTTTGCGATCATGCCAGTAAAGCGTCGGCGCTATTGGATCGCGGTCGCGGGAGCAGCACTGACGATACTTGGCCTGCTTGCGGCTGCTGGCCTCCTGCGCCTGGCGCCGGCGATAACGACCAAACCGTCACTGACTGTAACAATGTTGGCCGCCTCGCCCGACATGGTTGGCGAAGCTGGCCTCGCGCGGGACATGCTGCTCACTGCGCTCACGCAGTTTCAGACAATTGTGGTGGCAAAACCAACCTTCGCTGCCGTGCGTAAGGGTGGCACCGAACGCAGCTACGATGTCGAGATCAAATACTATGGCGATAGCGATGATCGCAGCGTTTGGTGGCAAGTTGTCGACCGTAGTTCCGGCGACCTTCTGAAGTCAGGCGTCGAGCGGGTGGAGGCCAATGGTCGAAGTGTTGCCGCGGTCCAGGAGGAGATGGCTGGCATATTGGCAAGACGAATTGCAGCGACCCGAGGCATCGTCAACACCATCGAAATGCAGCACAGTTCAAAGGGTGCGCTCGGTAACGCGTGCGTGCTTCGAGCGGAGTTTGCTTTGGACGAGGGGGGAAGTCTCGATACGACGGCGGCCGCCGACTGCTTGGAACGCACACTAGTGCGGGTGCCTGATGATCCCGATGCGAATGCTCTTCTAGCCCGCGTCCTGTTATCGCCACGCGGGCACCCGATCGATGCTGTTACGCGTGCTCGCGCGCTCGCGCTTGCGAAACGGGCAGCCTCGCTTGCGCCATTGTCCGATCGGGCACAGATGGCCTTAATGACGGTACATTTCCTCGACGGCAGGACTGACGCCGCCATCGAAGCGGGCAATAGGGCGATCTCGCTCAATCCTCATAGTCCCGAGGTCGCGGCATCTATGGGGCTCGTACTATTCTCATCAGGCTATTGGAAGGCTGGCGTGGATCTGGCGCGGACGGCCAGCGACGAGAGTGATGCGCCGCCCCGCGATGCGATGCTGGTGCTTGCGCTCGATGCCTATCGAAACGGTAACTGGTCGGAAGCATCGTTGCTTGCGGAGCAGGTCAACTGCACCGACTTTATGGTTCGTGCCGTCAGAGCGGCGGCTTTGGGCCAGCTCGGCGCACCGGATGCCAATGCTCGTCTCGATGATGCCGTGGGGCGCGATCGCGATTTCGAACGCCTTTTTCATCAGCGAATGGCGACCGCTCGAATGCAGCCCCAGATCGTAGCGGATCTCGAAAACGGACTTTCCAAGGCTGGCGCCAATTTTGCCGCGTTCGCCAGCAGCAGCCGGCCGTAACTTACGCCTGCATTTACGGTTGCGTACTTGTACGGAATGCTGGTGCGCCCCATCCTGCCGTCAATCGTAGGGATTGGTAGATGTGTTCGAGGGGAAACGCATGAAGTCGCATCATATGGCCCGTCTGCTGGCTGCGAGCATTTCCTTATTGCTATCGGGTGCCGCAACCCACGCAGCGGAAAATGGGACTGGCTTCTATCTGCTCGGATCCAAAGGCCCCGCCGCGGGGATCACGCCGCCGCCGGGCGTCTATTTTCAGAATGACATCTACATCTACTCAGGCGATCTGGGCGGGGGCAAATCCCTGCCGGTGGGCGGCAAGGTTGCCGTCGGTGTCAAGGGTAACGCGGTCTTCGAGCTGCCGACCATTTTATGGATACTTCCGGAAGATGTCGCGGGAGGGCGATTTGGTTTGTCGGCTACGCTGGCGGTCGGCTGGATGAAGACATCGGCGGACGTGACCTTGACTGGTCCTCGTGGGCGCACCCTCGACGGCAACGTGACCGACACGGTTTTCACGGTCGGCGATCCCGTGGTCAGCGGCCTGCTGGGTTGGGAAGCCGGCAACTTTCATTGGCAGACTGGTGTTATGGTCAACGTGCCGATCGGCGACTATCAAAATGGCGAAATCTCCAACGTTGCGTTTCACCATTGGGGCGCGGACGTGTCAGGTTCCTTGACCTGGCTCGATCCTTCGATCGGCCTCGACCTATCTGGAACGGTCGGGATGACCTTTAATGCTGAAAATCCCGCGACGAATTATCGGACTGGCAATGAGTTTCATTTTGAATGGGCCGCGGTCCAGCATTTCAACGAGCAATTCGACGCCGGCTTGGTTGGTTACTACTATCAGCAAGTGACCGGCGATAGCGGAGAAGGCGCCACTCTCGGTAGCTTCAAGGGGCGATCGCTGGCAATCGGTGCGACGATCGGCTGGAATTTCAAGGTTGGCGAACTGCCGGTGTCCACGCGCCTAAAATACTTCCACGAGTTTGATACGAAAAACCGCGCCGGGGGTGACGCAGTCTATGTCACCTTCTCCGTACCGCTATCCATTACCAAGCCGGTAGCCGCACAATAGGCGACCTCAAATGCGTGGACGCTGATCCTTGAGCGGCTGAAGCGAAGGATGGTGACGAAATTGGCGCCTGATCAGCATGGCTTGAATTCCCAACTCAAAGGCAGACGGCCCTGGTAAGGTCGCGAAATGGCTTCCTGACACAGCGATAAATGTCGTTGCGTCAAGGAAGCCCATGCGTGCCGCAGGTCGGTGAAATCGGCGATCTTGAAGTCATTGCTCGAAGGTAAAGACCTTCTTCCAGTCCTTCTTCATGTCGACCACAAGCCAATTGCGGCGCTCCGCTTCATCGAGAGCCTTGTCGAGCTTGCCGAAGGCTGATTGCCGGTCATAGGCATATTCCCGGTCAGCATCGGTGTGGTGGATGAGCATGGCAAAACCCGGCCCCTTGGCCGCCGTGACCCAGCGCAGCATTTCATAGTCGCCGTCGGAATTGCCGGCCACGAAGATCGGCTTGCGGCCGATGAACTTGTTGATGCCGGAAGGTTTGCCTCGGCCATCATCCACGAAATCGATCTTGGGCAGACGTTTGAGAACCGGCACATCGCCGACGATCGCATATTCGGTGGCGATGGTGCTGCCGACGACCTGCTCGGGCGGAATGCCGTACAGGCGTTCCGTTACCGGCCGCATGAATTCGACGCCGCCGCCAGACACGATATAGGTCTTGAAACCATTGGCGCGTAAATAGTCAAGAAGTTCGCGCATCGGCAGATAGCTCATGTCCGTATAAGGCTTGCCGGTCTTCGGATGGGTCGCTTTGACAAACCAGTCCGTGACTATCTTGCTGAATTGATCGGTCGTCATGCCGGCATGGGTTGCCGTGGCCAGTTCGACGATCCCCATCTCCCCGCCTTTGGCCAAACCTTTCAGGTCGCCATTCAGAATGCTTTTGAACGGTTCCTTCGTCTTCCATTCCGGATGTTGTGGCGCGAGCGTCTTCACGCGATCGAGCATGAAGCCGAACTGCACATAATAGGGCTGCTCGGTCCAGAGTGTTCCATCATTGTCGAAGACAGCGATCCGATCCTCTGGCGCAACATAGCCTTCACCGCCTTGCGTAACGGTCGCCTTGACGAAATCGATGATGCGCGATTTGGCCGCCGTGTCGTTCCATGACGCCAATGGCTCCTGCGCCAGAGCGGGGAGGCCGCCAATCAGGAGCAAGGCCAGCCCCGCGATCAAGGAGGCGAGAGCCGCCTCGATCTTATCATGAGCTCTGTTCATCGCAGTTCTCCTTATGCTTTAATTCGTCTCACGCATCGAAAGCCCACATGGCTCGTGGAGGTGTCTTCCGGTTCGGCATGCCGGGCTGCGGGGCGGTAGCGGCGGCAATAGTTCGGGGCGCACAAATGCGAGCCGCCCTTCAATACGCGGCGCGCAATTTTGATGTTCGGTTGTCGAGGGTCGTAGCTGGCCTCGACGGCTCCGCCCCTTGGATTGCTCGGAATGCAGCAGGAATGCGCCGCAGGTTCCGGATGGCGGGTGCTCCAATAGTCTGCCGTCCATTCCCAGACATTGCCGATCATGTCGTAGAGACCGTAGCCGTTGGCCGGGAAGGACCGTACTGGCGTGGTGCGTTCCTGACCCTTGGGCTTGGTCGAATGGGTGGGAAAGGTTCCCTGCCAGATATTGGCCATGGACTTGCCCGCCGGCTCCAAATTCTCACCCCAGGCAAATTCCATGTCGGATAATCCGCCGCGCGCAGCCAGCTCCCATTCGGCTTCCGTCGCCAACTCCAGTCCTGCCCAATCGGCATAGGCTTTCGCATCCGTCCAGGCGACATGGACAACAGGGTGATCGAGTTTGCCGCGAAGATCGCTCATACCGCCAAGCGGGCGGCGCCAGTTGGCTCCGAACTTGAATGTCCACCATTGCCGGATATCTGGACCGTTAATCGTCCTTGGTTGCGAAAAAATGAGCGAGCCTGCTCGCAACATCGACGGCAGAGCGCCCGGATAGTCCCTCGGGTCCGGGGCTTTTTCCGCCATCGTCACATAACCGGTTTCCTGGACGAATTGCATGAAGCGCCGATTTGTGACCGGTGTCTCGTCGATCCAGAATCCATCCACCTTGACCAGATGCGCCGGTGCTTCCTCGGGATAATGATCGTTTGATCCCATCCTGTAGGTTTGTCCCGGTATCCATATCATGCCGGCAGGGGCCGTCCCTTCCTGTTCCGCGCAGTCGAACGCCAGTGACATCGTCGCCTCCGGTTGATGAGAGGCCATGTTTGCTCAGCCCAATGTCTGCGCGTAAGTACGCAACAGTAAATCGCGGCAACGTTTACGTAAGCCCGCCGTAGAGGCGCTCCATTATGGCGCTAGCGGGGCTTTGAGATCGGATTGAGTGCGGGAAGGTGCCGGCTTGACGCTCGCACCAAGCGTTGCTTCTCTCCCCTTGCGACCAGCGCTGCAATGCGTTTTCGATCGACATAATCGGGCTTGTCGCCAAAGAGCCTGGCCTCAAGCGCCTGTATATGGCCGGGCAGTTCCGGCTGATGGGCGCTAGCCCATGCATGCAGCGTATGATAGCCCTCCGACCTGCTCCATTGCTGAAGCGCGACATAGACTTTGCAGAGTTCGGCCGACACAATCGTCGCCTTCAATCGCCGGAGCCGATAGCGGCGCGACCGCGATAGGCGCGTGAGCCCATTTCTCGCGGTCTTGGCTATTTTTTCCGGGAGGCTACGTGCGCGCCAAGCAAGACCAATCAATAACAGGGCGCCAAGAATCCGAATGGCGACGGCGCGCCGTTCTTCAAAGCTCTCTTGCGTTTCCCGATTGGGAAGAGCCGGGGCGATTCCAGCAACTGCCGGCGCCTTCGAGACAATGATTGTCCGCGCCGGTAGCGCGGCGACGGCTGGCTCGTGGGCGTCAAGGTCAAACCAGGGATAATCGATCTTTGGGAGCGCGAAGCTCCCGGCCGCTGTTGCGGTATAGGCGATGGTTTCTGTTCGGCGGCTCACCGTACCTCTACCTCGAGCGATATTATCGGTAAGCGCTGGTTGCCTTACATATTGGCGAAGCCCATCAACTAAACCGAAGTCGATAGGCGGCATGAGCAACGACTGGGTATCGGCGGCGGTAATCGAGATTGTCCGCACAAGCGTATCCCCAGTCTTCAACCGACCGAGATCACGGTCGAACGTTTCTGTGATCTCAAGGTCACGGGCCGCAAACTCGGCGGGCGTACTTCCGTCTGCACCATTCACGCCGGCTGCAACGGTGAAGGAGGCCGGCTGCGTTGCTGCTACCGCCTCAACCGGTGCGCCATCTCTGAAATAGCCGAGTTCTATGCGGATGGACGGAACATCGAATGTCCCCGCAGCCTCCGGAACGATCACATAGGTGCGGGCGATCATGGAATATTGCGTCCCGTCGATCGATTGCACCGCCGTGCGCGCTCGCTCCTCCGGAAGGGTGACCATGGCATCCGGCAGGTCGAACAGGGGAAACTGGGGCGGTGAGGTGAAATAATTCGGTGCAAGGACCTCGACCGTCAGATGCACCTGCTGACCCGTTACTATCGCCTTTGCATCTTCAATGCGCGCGCGAGCAAACGGTTCGGCAGCCATGGCGGCGGTCGGCACCGACAGCAATAGGCAAAGCCACCATCTCATCATGGCGCCCCGCGATCCTCGAGGGCAAACTTTCGCGCCATCAGGTCGGCCGGGCTTACGGCGATGTTCCTGATCCACATCTGCGAAGTCTGCTCGGCCATGTTGATCGTACCTGCCTTGCCGCGCTTGCCCTTGTCGTCGAACTGAATGCTATCGGGCTTTTCGTTCGGTTCCTGTGCCTCCTCGTCGTCCTCTTGCTGCTTCTTTTTCAAGAGCTCGGCAATAGCCAGATTTGCCTCAGCCTCCGGCCATGGCTTTCGTTTCTCCAGGGCCTTGTTATAGGCCGCAATTGCCTCATCGAATTCGCCCGTATGAACCAGGCAATTACCCCGATTGTACTGGGCCTCCGCTGTGTCCGACATCGCAAAAGCTTTCGATGCCTGTTGATAGCGGCCGGCCCGATAGAGGGCGACGCCTCTCCAGTTCGGATCCTTGAACCGGCTTGCCGCCCGCTCGAACTGTCCGCGCTCGAAGGCCATACGCCCCTGTTGATCAGAAGTTAGCCACATGTCCGCAAGACCGGCAGCCTGTGCGTCGATCGGTGCGATCAGACGCATAGCTAATACCAGAGCCGCCACTTTCACGACCCAGCCGCGGCGAAACGAGAGCGCAAATGCAAGCACCGCCGACACCACAAGCCACCAGCCGAAATCGCGCCAGCGGTCACCGTTCACAGTATTCTGGCGTATGAAATTAGCTTGTATGTTCAGAGCGATCCAACGCACATCCGCGTCATCATCGGTCATGGTCGCGACCTTTGCGCCTATCCTGCCGGTGATGTCCCGCAGTGCGCCGAGGTCGAGGCCGGAATGCAGCGCTTCTGCGGTATCGGGTGAAGAGGCATCGCTGTCTGCTGGCTTCACGGCGGCTCCGGATGCTGTCCCAAATCCCAGTACCAGCAGATTGCTATCGATCTGATTGGCGGCTGCTTCCGCGGCCTCCTCGATCCCGTCCGTCAATAGCAGGATGGTGCCGGGCGTGCCCTCCGCCTTCATCAAACTGTCGGCTAAATGGAGGGCAGCGGACGTATCTTTGCCGGGCTTGGGCATAATGCGGGTCGCAAGCGCATCCGTATAGGTCTCGATCAATTCATTGTCGTCGGTCAGCGGAACGACAAGATGCGCTGTCCCCGCGTAGGCGACCACACCGGTGCGGGCGCCCTGCCGTGTCGCCAGAATATCGTGGAGTTTTAGTTTTGCCCGCTCGATCCGGCTTGGGCTGATATCAATGGCGTCCATGGTCGGCGAAAGGTCGACGGCGATAACCAATGCCGCAGTATCGGCCAGGAAAGGCGGCGCCTCACGCTGCCAGGTCGGACCGGCCAGCCCAAGGATGGAAAGACCAAGTATAATCGCAAGCAACCAGGCGGGCCTCAGATTGCCGCGTTGATCGGATTCGACCAGCAGGCTGTCGAGGAGATGGGGCGCAATCAGGCCGCTCCAGCGTCGCCTGATATCCAACGTTTGCGCCGATAGCCAAATGACCGCCGGCGGCAGGATCAGCGCCATCAGCCACCACGGCCTTAGAAAATGGAGGTCTGAGATCATGCCGCCACCCTCCGCCTGGCGAAACCAACAAGCCCTGTAAGTAGGTACCATCCTGACAGGAGGGAAAACGCCATGGCGAGCGGCCACTGAAACAGTTCGACACGTGGCCGCCAGGACAGCCGCTTCTGGTTTTGCGGTGTGATAGCATCGAGCACGTTGTAGATCGTGCTAAGCGACGGCTGATCGCTGCCGAAAAAGTAGCGCCCCCCGGTCTTTGCCGCGATCTGTTGCAAGGTCGCAATGTCGAGCTTTTCCTCGCCGGTCGCCTTCGGATCGCCGATGCCGATTGTGTGGACGATAATGCCCTTTGCCTTGGCGATCTCCGCCGCCTTCAACGGTGGCATTTTGCTTGCCGTGTCATTGCCATCCGTCAACAGGATCAGGACTTTCTCAGGCACGCTCGTCTTTTCGAACATGCGAATGGCAAGCCCAAGTGAATCACCAAGAGAGGTCCGCGGGCCTGCGATCCCAGGAAGCAGGCCGGCGACCAGCGTCCGCACGAGGGAATGGTCCATTGTAAAGGGTGCTAGCGGGTAGGGGGCGTCACCGAAGGCGATCAACCCGATCCGGTCACTGCCCCGCTTTTCTATGAAATCGGATACGGTCCGTCTGACAGCATCGACACGTGCTTCGGGCTTGCCGTCGGCGCCCGGAAAATCCCGCGTATCCATCGATTGTGACAGATCAAGAGCAAGAAGGATGTCACGCTGAGGTTCCAGCTTCTCGATGGGCGGTTCGACGAATTGCGGTCTTGCAAGCGCAAGGATGAGCAGACCCCACGCAATCGTTTCGACGATGACCTGAGATCGTGATCGTCTCGGTGCGACCGATCCACGGGCGGGAGTGACGCCGGCAGCTTTCGCCACTTCCTCAAAGAATGGCAGCCTGACGGATGGCGAGGCGGCGTGATGCGGGGGAAAAAGCCAGTGCACGACGAGCGGCAGAGGCAGAAGGAGGAGCAGCCAGGGCAGATCAAGCTGATACATGATGCCGCTCGATCCAGTGTCTAGCGTCCTGTACCAGCAGCGTGAGCTCCGAAGAGGGCAGGCGCTGAAAGGGTGCCTGATCATGATATTCGAGGTCGTCGAACAGCCGCTTGAGGGCAGCACTCTCGCCATTATCCGCGCTTGATGCCAGGAAGGCATTCCAATCGGCGCCTGTCAGGGACGCAACCTGTTCGCGCCTCCAGCCGGCAAGCGCCGTACGCTTGACGAGCTCGGCCAGATCGGCAATGCCCTGCCAGCGCATTGCCGGGGACTGGATAGTCTCTGCAATCACTCTTAGCCGCTCCAGCGCTTCGCGCCGATAGGCATTGCGCTGGTAGCGTCTAAAGGCTCGAAAGCCATAGGCAACGAGAAGGAGAAGGATGCAGACGAGAACGACGGCCCAGCCCCAGGTTTGCGGCACCCAGGAAACCGGCTGCGGCATGGAAATGTCATGCAGCGACCGCAAGGCGACGCTTGCCATCTGGTCCGGATTGACCGTTGCCTCCGCCATCATCATCTCCGTTGCCGCCAATTGGCCTGTTCGAGCAGACGGCGCAGCTGCGGCGCCGTTTCTTCTGCTGCCGAAATGGGTAGCATCGGCAGACCGAGTTCCCGTTGCCAGGCGCGCAGCTCCCTGCCGCGCCGGCGGGCAAACGCATCGATCGCACTGCGCACGGAACTCTGGCCAAGCGCAAGCTGGGCCTGCAGTTCGCCGCCACTGACGACGATCTCGCCGCGTTTCGGCAACTCCAACAGAAACGGATCGTAGACCAGCAGACAGATAATATCGTTGCGGCTGGAAAGCCTGACGAGCAGATCGCGTGTGCGGTCGCCGTGGCCGTCAAAGTCGCTGACGATGATCAGCAGATGATCATGGTGGACGACGCTCGAAAGCCGAGTGAGAACGTCGTCGAGGCTCGATCGCGAGGGCTCGTCCGGCGAGGAGGCGCAAAGCCTGATATTCTGCTCGGCGATCGCGTCCGCAAGCGCAATGACCGCATTGCGGCTGCGATGCGGCTTGACCTCGCTGACTGCGCTGTTGTTGAAGACGAGGCCCCCGACACGGTCACCCGCGCCAAGAACACGCCAGGCACAGAGAATGGCTGCTTCCGCAGCCGTGACTGATTTCATCGATCGACGGCTTCCGAAGAACATGTTGATGCGCTGATCGACCACTATGGTCGTCGGTCGTTCCTTTTCCTCGCCATAGACCCTGACGACGGGACTTCCGGTGCGTGCCGTCACCCGCCAGTCGATCGAGCGAATATCGTCGCCGGGCAGATATTCGCGCAGCTCCTCAAAGATCAGGCCGCGCCCACGAAGACTGGATTGCGTGCGGCCCGAGAGTTGTTGATGGCTCTTGGCACGCTGCACGAACCTCAAATCACGGGCCTGGCTCTCGAGGGCGACGAGACTGGCGGTCGTGACGTGGACCCTGTCGTCGTCAAGGGCTCTTTTAACGGGCCTCATGAGACCGCCACCAGATCCGTGATGCGGTCGATCACCTGATCGGCCCCCGTGCTCGAGGCGTGGGCCTCATAGGAGAGGATCAGGCGATGGCGAAACACGTCGTTGACGATGGCCTTGACATCGTCCGGGGTCACATAATCGCGACCCTGGAGCCAGGCGCGCGACCGCGCGACCTTGTCGAGGCCGATGATGCCACGGGGGCTTACGCCGACCTGCAGCAGCTTTGCCAGGTCCTTGTCGTAGCGGTCCGGATAGCGTGTCGCGAAGACCAGTGCGACCATGTATTTCTCGACCGGATCGGAGACGGTGACCATGCCGATCTCCTTGCGAGCATCGAAGATTGCATTGGGATCGAGGCGTTCCGTCGTGACGGCTGCGTTGTTGCTGTGAGCGGCATTTTCCTCATCGCGGTTGAGGCGCATGATCGCGGCTTCCGAAGCCTCGTCGGGGTAGCCGACCTCGACATGCATCAGAAAGCGGTCCAGCTGCGCCTCCGGGAGCGGGTACGTGCCCTCCTGTTCGATCGGATTTTGCGTGGCCATGACCATGAAGAGATCGGGCAGCCTGTAGCTCTTGCCGCCAACCGTGACCTGACGTTCTTCCATGGCCTCCAGAAGCGCCGACTGAACCTTTGCAGGCGCGCGGTTGATCTCGTCGGCGAGGATCAGATTGGCAAAGATCGGCCCCTGCTGAAACTTGAATTCGCCTTTGCCGCCCTCGGAAAAATAAATCTCCGAACCGGTGATATCGGCGGGCAGCAGGTCCGGGGTGAATTGGACACGCGAAAGCTCCGAATTGAGGTTCTTTGCCAGGCTTTTGATTGCACGGGTCTTAGCAAGACCCGGCAGGCCCTCGACGAGAAGATGACCATCGGCAAGTAGGCCGAGCAATAGGCGTTCCACCATGGCTTCCTGCCCGATGATGGACTGGCCGATGCGCTTGCCGAGCGCGAGAATATCGTCACGTGCCGCCATAAAACTGACTTTTCGTGTTGGAAGGAAAAAAGCGGGGCGCACATTGGCGCGCCCCGCACAATGGGTTTTCACTTTTCGATGCCGCGATCCTTGAAGGATTGATCGATGGCCTTGTCGATCTGAGCGCGGACGCCTTCGAGGTTAAAGCTGGCTCCCCGCTGGCTTGGCGGGTACTTGATGAAGGTTTCCAGGAAAGCGGCGGCCTTCAGCTGAGCTTTTACGAGAAGGAAGTCACTGCGCACGAGCCAATCATTGTACTGGTCGGAGACGACGTCGGCGCGTTCGTAGGGATCCATCCTGAGGTTGAATAGCTTCGGGACGCGCCAGGTCGTGAGAGGCGTCTGCCAAACTGCAACCCGCCGGGAGCGGGCTGTTCATGGAAGACAACCTTCCACTCGTCGAAGCGCGTCGCGACGAGATTGCCGTCGTCATCGAAGTAGAAGAACTCGCTGCGGGCACTCTTGTCGGATTTGCCTGTGAGATAATCGAGCTGATTGTAGCCATCAAGATGGTTCTTGAAGGTCGTACTGCTGCCATCGGGCTTCCAGCCGTTCAACAGCCGGTCCTTGACGTCGGCATCGCCTGCCGCGGCAAGAAGGGTTGGGAACCAATCCAGGCCGGAAAACATCTGGTTCGAAACCTGGTCTGGTTTGATACGACCCGGCCAGCGAACCATGGCAGGCACCCGGAAGGCACCTTCCCAGTTGGTGTCCTTTTCGCTTCGGAAAGGTGTCGTTGCCGCATCCGGCCAGGACCATTGGTTAGGACCGTTGTCGGTCGTATAGACCACGATGGTGTTGTCGGTGATCTTCAGATCATCAAGTGTCTTTAGAAGCTTTCCGACGTCGCCGTCATGTTCAACCATGCCGTCGGCATATTCATTGTAACTCATGCCGCTTTGACCACGCATCGATGCGCGAACATGGGTGAAAGCGTGCATGCGAGTGGTGTTCATCCAGGTAAAGAACGGTTTGCCCTGCTCAACCTGCCTCTTTATGAAATCGATCGCGGCGCCCGTCGTCTCGTCGTCGATCGTTTCCATTCGTTTCTTCGTGAGAGGACCGGTATCTTCGATCTTGCCATCGGCCGAAGCCTTCACGACACCGCGGGGTGAATAGGCTTTCAGGAACTCCTTGTCATCCTTCGGCCATGTCGGCTGTTCCGGTTCTTCCTCGGCATTGAGATGATAGAGGTTGCCATAGAATTCATCGAAGCCATGATTGGTCGGCAGATATTCATCCTTGTCTCCAAGGTGGTTCTTGCCGAATTGGCCGGTGGCGTAGCCAAGCGGCTTCAGTGCCTGGGCGATGGTGATGTCGGAAGCCTGGAGGCCGACCGGCGCACCCGGTGCACCGACCTTGCACAGACCCGTTCTGAGGCATGCCTGTCCGGTTATGAAGGTCGAGCGACCGGCCGTGCACGAGTTCTCGGCATAGTAGTCGGTGAAAAGCATGCCTTCGTGAGCGATGCGATCGATGTTCGGTGTGCGATAGCCCATTAGCCCCATGGAATAGGCGCTGATATTCGTCTGGCCAACGTCGTCGCCGAAGATCACAAGAATGTTCGGTCTGGTGGAGGCGGCCGAATTGGCCGACGCCGTGGTGCCAGCGGGCGCCGTCTGCGCATGGGCCGACGTCAGGAACGTCGTCGACGTCAAGGTCATCGCGACGGCAACCGTCGCGGAAAAGAGCTTTCTGGAAACGGAGGTCATTGTGACCCCCTGGCAATCCGGTCGTTGAACATTACGGTCTCCCTGTCGTCGGGCGGACGGATGCCGCCACATCTGGATCGTCGTCAGTCGACGCAAGGAGAGACTTCGTCTTTATGTACGTGCACGGAAGTACGCAACGGTAAATGGGCACATTGTTCGTAGTAAATGTTGCCGTAAAATACGAAGAACTTATTGCGTCAGCGGCTTTGAGTCCGGGTCTTCAGTCAAGGTTGCGCCGACGTCGGTTTGCGAACGGCTCTTTCTCGGCTGTTCGACAACGGTGAGTGGCGCCGAAATCGTCGTAGCGGCAACCGTTCCGACCGTTCTTGCCGTGCCGCCGATAACGGCAGCAACGCCCTCTCCGAGGGGAACGTTGGAATCCGTCAGTGTCTGGCCCGTCATCAGTCTTTGGCCGATAAGTTGGACGATCTGCGGGCTTTCGGCGAATTTGCCATGATTCATGCTGTCACCGCTTTTCACCTTCGTCAGGTCGATTGCCGTGATCCCGGCCTTTTCCAGATGTGAGCGATAAGGTTCTTCGGTCGGGTTGATGGCACCCAGTCGCTGGACGCGTCCGGTAATCAAGCTGGAAGCGGCAAGGGCGCGGTCGTCCTGAGAGACGAAGATCGTAAATTTGGGCCGGGGACGGCCCATTTCGACGAACTGCTTGGCGAAAACCTGAATGTCGATATCCGGGGAAGCCAAGATCACATCGCGAATTTTGCGGTCGACGTGACCATCGCGAATCCCCATCTGGCGTAGGGATTCCATAGCAAGCCATGTTCCCATCGAATGGGCAAGGATAGTGATGTCCTTGACGCTCGGATCTTGCGCCAGGATGCGTAGCGCCTGTTCAAGTGCCGTGCGAGAATAGTTGGTGCTCTCCTTGTCATATTCGTAGGCAAACAGGCTCGCGCGCGAAGGCCAGGTGAACAGGATCGGCGTCGCCTTCATGCGAGAATCATGAACAATCTGCGCCAATCGGAAGACCGAGTCCTCGTATTTGTTGTTGAAGCCATGGATAAAGACCAGGGCGTGACCATCCTCGACATGCTGCTTGAACCATGCCCTGCCTTCCAAGACCGTGTCGATCTGTTTGACACGCGTGACGGCGAAGTCCGTGCTTGGATTGGGTGGCAGGCGCTTTGGCCATTGGACCGTGCCGGGATCCCGCTTCGCTGGAATCGAGACGGCAATCTCCGTCAAATAGGGCTTTGGGCTGCGTTCGCCATTGAACAATGTTGCCGGGTTGCCCGAGGGTTGCCGGGTCGTTGCCACCAACATGTCGACCTGCGACGTCTTCAAGGTGGCAGGACCAAGCGCGATGGGCGTCATCACGCCAGCGGGATGGCCGCAGCCCGAAAGCAGAAGCGATGCGGCGATGGTGAGGCGCCGACACATCCGTACCATGCGAATGACCTTGTTTGGGGCCAGGTGTCGATACATGGGCGCTCCATTGTTGAATTGCCGGCACCATCAGCAATCACGCGCGCGCGTGTAAGTACGCAACTGTAAACGGCAGTCAATTTACGCGGTCTGGCATACCATTTACCGTTGCGTACTTCCGTGGGCGATTGGCTTGGTTTTCTCTCTCGCGAATAGAAGCTGGGAGAGCATCATCGTGAGACTGTTCATCCTCATATTTTTTCTATTTGTCGCGAATCTGGCCCATGGCGCTGAAGAAGCGGCCCATAGGACGCTTAGCAACGAAATAGAGCGCAAGGCCGTGCAGGCCGCGGTTTGGGGAATACCTGCGGTCAACTACGATCTCATGCGGCAGGAGATGCTGAACAAGACGCCCGGAAAAGTCGGCCAGGTGATCTATTGGGGCAGGCCGCTTGACTGGAAAAACCAGACCCTTACGCCCAATCCCGATGCGCTTTACTTCATGGTGTTCTTCACCACGAAAGACGGCCCGATCGTACTTGATCTTCCACCGGCGGAAGGAAATGCCTCTTTCAACGGCAATGTTGTGACAGCATGGCAACTGCCCCTGGAGGATGCCGGGCTGCTCGGGATCGACAAGGGCAAGGGCGGAAAATTCCTGATCCTGCCCCCGGGGTATAAGGAAAACCCGCCGGAAGGCTACATCCCACTCCGATCGGAAGTCTACGGCGGCTACATGCTGTTCCGATCGAACCTTGCCAGTCATAATGACGCCGATGTCAAGGCATCGATCGACTACGGAAAGAAGCTCAAGGTCTATTCCCTTTCGGATGCCGGCGCCCCGCCCGAGACCGTCTTTACCGATGTGAAGAACGTGCTTTTCGATTCCACCATCAAGTGGGATGCCAGTTTCTACGACAATCTCAACCGAGTCATCCAGGAAGAGCCGTGGCTTGTCCGCGACCGGATCATGATCGATCAGCTCAGGTCGATCGGCATCGAAAAGGGCAAGCCCTTTCATCCGGACGCGACCATGAATTCGCTGTTGACCGCCGGCATTCATGAAGCGCGGGCGCTTCTTGAGGCGAAATACGATGCAGGCCTGCCGCCATTTTTCTCCGACACGAGCCGTTGGACCTTCCCGGCATACCTCGATCTGATCAAAGCCGCGCAAGCCGACTTTGACGAGCCGGACGCATATCCCGTCGATCATCGCGGCGTCGCCTACAGCTATGCCTATATCGGCATCAAGCGGCTTGGGGCTGGTCAATTCTACTCGATTTCGATCCGGGACAAGGACGGTCACCCGTTTGACGGCGGCAAGACCTACAAATTGCATCTGCCCGCGAACGTACCCGTGCAGCAATACTGGTCCGTGACTGCCTATGATCGCGAGACGCACGCGCTAATCAAGCATATGTCTCGCGCAAGCCGTTCTTCCCAAATCCCAGGCCTTGCCAAGAATGTCGACGGGTCGGTGGACCTATTCTTCGGGCCGAGCTCGCCAAAAGGTAAAGAGGCCAACTGGATACCCACTGATCCCGAGCGGAAATTCGAACTGATGTTCCGCGCATATGGTCCCACCAAAGCCTTCTTCGACAAGAGCTGGAAGCCTGACGACGTCGTAAAAATCAAGTGAGGGGGAATGCATAAAGACGAGAGCATGTGCCACAGCTACCTTCATCTGCGTTCTCGCCGGCGCCGCACAGGCTGCGGATTATGAGATGACCACACAAATTCCGGTGCAGATTACGACGCCGGGCAGCGTTGATATCCGGATCGGCAAGCTCGAATTCTACGCCGCGGAGCCATGGTTTGATCAATCCTGGAAGCTGGAAGACTTCGTCGAGGTCAAATTACCCGAACCAACCCTTTCGCAAAGTTCGAACGGAGACCGATCATGAAGCGAAATTTCGCTACCGCCTTCTTGCTTTCGTCGCTGCTTGCCTCCGCTGCGCTCAGCCAGGAGACAGCTGCGACCTATAAATTCGACCAGGGCTATCCGACTGCTGAGACGAGTGCGAGGGCGCAAGACAATGCCGACCTTCAGCGCGCGCTCGTCGCCTATCGCTTCTGGTATCCGACGGTGTCGGTTGAAGGCATCTTTAATGGTAACCGCGCCGTCGGCATTAATGACAATGAAGCCATGGGCGGCGCCGCCGCAGGGCCGCGGCAGATTGGTTTTACGTTGAATTCCGATACGCCTTACGGTTCGGCAACCCTTGATGTCTCCAAGGGGCCTATTGTCGTAGAGTTGCCGCCAGGCGCCTATATCGGTCTGGTCAACGACCACAATCAGGGCTGGGTTCTCGATATGGGATTACCGGGGCCGGATGCGGGCAAGGGCGGAAAACACCTGATCGTCGGTCCCGACTATCGGGGCAAGATCCCGAAGGGATATCTGGTTGGGCGAACACCGACCTACAAAAACCTGCTCGCAGTGCGTGCTCTTCCTGTCGGAGGTGATCAGGATAAGGCATTGAAAGCGCTCGAAGCGATCAAGGTCTATCCTTTGGCGGATCCAAAGCAGAGATTGAAGTTCGTCGATACCACCACGATGGATCTGGATAGCACATCTCTCAAATGGGAAGACAATATCCAGTTCTGGCAGAAGCTGAATGACATCATTCAGCAGGAGCCGGTCGTCGAAAAATTCCTGCCGATGTACGGATTGCTGCAGGCACTCGGCATCGAAAAGGGCAAAGACTTCAAACCCGACGATCGGATGAAAGCGATCCTAGAGAAGGCTGCGAAAGATGGACGCGACCAGCTTCTGGTTTCGGCCTTAGACAGCGGCCGCGCCGACAAGATCGCCTGGTCCGACCGCAAATGGGAATGGGTCGGTCTGGTGCCGGGCAGCGCCCAATTCGAGACGCGGGCGGGCGTCGATCTTGAAGCGCGCGATCGCTGGTTTGCGCAGGCGATCGTCACCTCACCGGCGATGTTCCGACGGACCGCAGGCGCAGGCTCGCTTTATTGGTTGGGAGCGCGCGACGCATCGGGCGCCTGGCTTGATGGTGGCAAGACCTACAAATTGTCGATCCCGCAGCCGGTTCCCGGCAAGCTCTTCTGGTCGGTCACGGCCTATGACGCGCAAACCCGATCGGAGGTTCAGACGGACCAGGGCAAGGCAGCGCTCCGCTCGCTGTTCGAACTCAAGGATGTCAAGGGCAGCGATGCGGTCGATCTTTACTTCGGACCGACAGCCCCTCAGGGCCAGGAGGGCCGATGGATCAAAACCGTTCCCGGACGAGGCTGGTTTGCCTATATTCGTATCTACGGCCCGGACAAGCCCGCCTTCGACGGTACCTGGAAGCCAGCTGACTTCGTCGAGGTGAAATAGGGGCGCCGTGTCGGCTCGTGGATGTGTCAGCGCGCGAAGGCATCGCGTGTCATACGATCGGTCATCCGAAGGGATGAATCGGCCGGAAAGCCAGGGACGCTCTGGCTTTCCGGCGCGAAGTCGCGCCAAGGCTGTAAATCGGCAAGGTCATCGCTCAATGCGGCCTTGCAGATCTACAATCCCGTATGCCGATTGAGAGCGGCACTGCCATGCAAGAACGGGAGCCAAAGCGGAGCAGAAACGATGATCCTGGATTATATCGCACTTGCAATCCTCATCTTGGTCATCTTGGTGTTCGTCTATGGTTTGATTGCGATCCACGATATTCCCTATGAGATCGCAAAGGCGAGAAATCACCCTCATCAGGATGCGATCATGGCAGCTGGATGGGTCAGCCTCTTCACGCTGCATGCAATCTGGCCTTTCCTGTGGATCTGGGCGATGGCCTATCGGCCTGATCTTAGCTGGGGCACTGATCATACGCAATTGCAGGCACGCGTCGCCGAGCTGGAGAAGCAGCTCATGGCACGGAGGCCGCCCGTCGAATGACCACGCTGCTCTGCCTCATCTATATTGCTATCTGCGTCGTGCTGTTTCGGTTTCTGCGCGTTCCCTTGACAAAGTGGACTGTTACGACGGCGGTTGTTGCCGGTTTTTTCCTCGTCGGTGGGATAGTGGTGCTCATGAGCTACAATCATCCCTTCTCGACCAACGGGCGTATCTACTTTTACGCAACGCCGATCAGCCCCACCGTCAACGGGCAGGTCATCGACGTGCCGGTTACGGCCAATACGCCGGTTAAGAAAGGGGACGTGCTCTTTCGCCTCGATCCCCGTCCATTCGAATATGCCGTCAAGCGCAAGAAAGCGGCTTTGGCAGCGGCAGAACAGGCTGTCGCCGAGCAACAGGCGGCTCTAAAGGCGGCAAATGCCGCAGTCGACGCGGCGTCTGCCAGCCGTGATAGGGCCAAGAACGATTATGAACGCCACGCGGCGGCCAATCGAAATCCCACACGATCTCCATTTTCCACCGAGCAGGTCGAGGATTTGCGCAACGCCTACATTGCCGCGGAGGCGTCGCTTGCCACCGCACAGGCCCAGGCCGAACAGGCAGAACTGGTCGCCAACAACAAGGTGGATGGTGTCGACACCAATGTTGCCCAGCTCGAGGCCGAACTTGCCAGAGCAGAATTCGAGCTGGAGCAGAGCGTCTACAAGGCACCGACGGACGGTTACGCCACGCAAGTCTTCCTTCATCCTGGGATGATGGCTGTCTCATTGCCCTTAAAGCCGGTTATGACGTTCATTCATACGGACCGCAGGATATTTGCCGCGTCCTTTGATCAGGTTGCGCTGCAGCGGGTGAATGTTGGCGATGAAGCGGAAATTTCCTTTGCCGGCATCCCCGGCCGCGTCTTCAAAGGGAAGGTCGAAAATGTCTTGCAATATATGGCCGAAGGGCAGCTTGAGCCCTCCGGAACGCTGCTTTCGCCAAGCCCTCCCTTCGGCGAGGGTCGGGTGATGCTGATTGTCGATATTGTCGAGGATGTCTCACGCTTCAATCTGCCCGGCGGGGCCACCGCAGAGGTTGCGGTCTATACCGACCACTGGATCGAGTTTGCAATCATCCGCAGGATCCTATTGAGGATCAAGGCTTGGGAGAACTATCTCGTTTTCGAGCGTTAGGAGGGGCTAGACCGCTTGCAGAAGACTTTTGGAGCGGGTTCCGTCTAGCTGCCGCTTGTCTTTTGCGGAAAAAGGAAGACAAGCCCTGCCTTCAGGCCCCATTGCGGTCCATCTTTCGGTCCCTCGAGCCAGTATTTCGCACCGAACGACACACTCACCGTCTGTTCGCCAAATTTCATGATCTTCGAGAAGGAAAGGGATATGGGCAGCGTATAGTCGTGTGCCACCCAGTCGTACGAAAAGTCGATATTGGTCGAGATCGTCCGTCCCTGCCCAATATGCCAAGCCAGGAAAGGCTGGATCTCCGTCGTATTGACCCGTGTCCTGCCGCCAGCCCCGGCCACCGACCATAGATGGTCCGCCGACAGACCAATGCTCATCGACTTTGTCTGCAGTAGCAGGAGCCCCGAAGGTCCTATGGAAAGCTTTCCCGTCCCGAATCGATCATTCGTTGCCGTCGGCAATGAGAATTCCGGTCCAAACGCCCAGACCAGGGGGCCGTGGTGGGCTGGCGTAAAGGAAAGATTCTGGCTGATATCGCCGATTCCGAGCCGCCCGCCGGCAGAGCCAACGGGATCGCTATAGGCGATGGGGATGTCAGTGTGGGAGATCATGTTCCAATCATCGGTCAGTGCAAACGGAATGACCGGTTCTATGTCGAGCGTGGCGGAATAGGTTTTGCCATCACCCCAGCGACCGATATCGAAATCACTGTGAACCGGAACACTCACCATGAATGAGGCGGGATTGGAGACCTTCCGTGCCAGTTCGTCCACATCGTCTTCGGCGAGCACAGGTGTCGCTGAGACAAGCGCTAGCAGGAAGATGGTGCGGTTCATTTTTTGCTCCCGATGATGTTGCCATACTGGCATTCAAAGCGGGAGAGGGAAGTACGTTACCGTAAATGCTGCCGTAACAGCGGTCCTCAGAACAACCGGCCCGCTGACCGCTATTTCGGCAAGTATTCCATTCATACCCACCCGATCATCGGCGTCGCTTTGAACATAGCCATGCCCGCTAGGAGCGCACAGACGCTGGCCAAGGTAAAGCGTCCACTATAGGCGCGATCACCCAACGCTAGAGCATATGCCACCTTTGCGGTTGTATTGGCAATGACGGCTGCGCCGAGAGCAATTGCAGCAAACTCGGTGCCTATTGTGTCAAGGAGGCCGGCGATCGTAACGGCAATTGCGTCAATATCTGCGAGACCCGAGAGCGTCGAGATGACGAGCAAACCGGATTCTCCGAACCAGGCCGCCGCGGCCCTGGCCAGAAAACCCACGGCTACAAGCAGGAGGGCAGTTTTCAAAACGGAAAGCAGTTCAAACGGATTTCGTGTGCCGGATTGAGCGTGCTCAGCAGTGTTGTTCCTCGCAAACAGCAATGAAAATGCTGCCATCACCAAGGCACCGGCAACCAGGGATGCTCCAAGGCGACCGGCGATGGAGGGGGCAAGGATGGCTATATAAAGAAGGACTTTGAGGTAGGAGGCGGTATTTGCGGCTGTGGCGCCGGCAGCCAGCAGCGCGGCCGAATGCCCTGCCGCGCTGAGGCGGGCATTCGTGACGGCAATCGCGGTTGACGACACCAAGCCGTTGACTGCGCCCGAGACGAGTTCGCCGCGAACTTGCCCAAGCGTTTTGACGGCTACGTAACCCACGAAGGAGATCCCCGCGAGAAGGACTACCAACTGCCAAGTCCGAGAAGGGGAAATTCCGCCGAACGGGCCGAGCGGGGCAGTCGGCAGGATAGGTAGAACAATAACAGTCATGGCAAGAAAAACCACCGCCGATCGCAATTCATTCCAGCTCAGGGCGCGAACAAACCGATGCAATATCTCTCGGCTGGCCAGAATTGCCACCAGCGCCACGCCGCCGGCTGCTGCCAATCGCGTGTCACCCAATACGGCCAGGGCTCCCAGGGCAAACGTTGTCATGGCAGTGACGACAGTCGTAACACTGAAATTTCCCTCAGCGATCGACTCTCGAACCTGATAAAGGGCGAAGATCACACTAAAGATCGCGAACATGGCAACGACGACCAGGCCGTCTCGTGCCGGCGGCTCGGAAAGCGCCTGTTCGATGACTCCTGAAAGGCCGCCGAGCATGCCCGCGATCATGAAGGTGCGGATCCCGGCGGTTCGCTTTCCTGCGCCTTCGTCACGTTCTCGCCAGTGGCGTTCGACACCGACGATCGCCCCAATAGCGAGCGCCAGACCAAGTCGTTCGAAAGGTTCTATGCTCTCCATCCCAATTCCTTTCGGAGCCGTGCCGCATGCTTTGTGGCACTGATGGTGACAACAAAGGATGCTGCAGCCAACCAGCTCCGCTTGACTAAGCTGGCTGTGATTGCAAGCGATGCGAGCATGATCTTGTCAGTCTTTTAGCCAAAATCCGCGAGCCTGCGAAGGGACATTTTAATCCTGTGGCGAGCATTTGCACTCACCGTGACTTAGGGTTGTCGCAAAAAACTTTCAGTTTTGCGCCATTGTTGCGTAAATGGCTGTACGCTTTACAGCAGAGCGAATCGCCTCGCGACCCGAACCCGTTCGGGGCGGCTGGATCTGGGCTCCCAGGTTCATATCGGTTCCCTTCAAGAGCGTTGAACAGCCGAGCGGCGGCGACTTCCCAGTGTGAGACCGTTAAATATCCAATACTTCCATTTCCGCGTCAGCCATCTAACGTGTAGCGGCAGCGTCGTTATTTGTCGCGCCGAGATCAGCTCGGATGATGTCGGCCGTTTTTTCATAATGAAGCTGCAGCAGGCGTTCGGCTTCTGCGGTATCCCGATCGAGCACGGCTTTCAGAATCGCTGCATGTTCGTCACCGACCTTGCGCACGCGAAAGGCTTTACGGATGGAAAGCGCTCGATAGCGGTAGAGCCTATCGGCAAGCTGCTCGCAAAAGCCTATCAAGGGTTTTGACCCACAGCCTCCGATCAGCAGGGCATGGAAAGCGCGATGAAGCATTTCCCATTCCGGATTATCCTCGAACCGCTCCGCATTGAGCGAGCGTGGGGTACGCTCCAATCGGTGATGGGCGACTAAAAGTGCCTCTTCCCAGTCGGGCGTCGCATTCGCCATGGATTCACGCAGCGCCAGCGTCTCCACCCAGCAACGTGTTTTCGTCAGCTCGTGCAATTCGTCCAGGCTGATCGGTTTGACGAAGAAGCCGCGCTGTTCCTTTCCGATGACGAGATCTTCTGTCGTCAATCGGTTCAGCGCCTCGCGCAATGGCGTCTGGCCCGCATCATAGTGCTCAATCAGGAAGCGCAGCTGCAGCTTCCGGCCGGGCTCCAGGCGCGTTGAGAGGATGTCGGCCTTCAGGCGCTCATAGATGCTGGTTGCCAATGTGGCGGGGCTTTCCGCCCCTTTTTTCAGCAGGTTGACGTTCATGGCGTTCTCTGGCGTGCAAATCGCTTTTTATATACACGATGGATCGGCAGAGAGAAATTTATAAATTTTATCTTTACGAGGAAAAGTTTGTACATTATGACGGACGTTGACGAGGGAGGATTCAATGAGCGGAGCGGAAAAAGGGGTGCGCGGCACCTTTATGAGTGGCTGCACCTGCCGTGGTATCGATGTCCATTGTCATGTAGTGCCTGCCCGCTTTCCGGCTCAGGCTAACGGTATAGCGGTTCGCGGCTGGCCATCGATGGTGGCCGCTGATGCCTGTCATTCGACCGTCGTCATCGATGACAAACCCTATCGTACGGTCGGCGATGCCTGCTGGGTCGCCGAACGTCGGCTGGAAGAGATGGATAGGACCGGCATCCGGGTGCAAGCTCTGTCGCCTATGCCGGAACTTTTCGGTTACTGGATCGAAACGAACGCAGCTTGCGATCTTATCCGATATGTCAACGACGCGATTGCCGCGATCGTTGCCGAAGACGAGGGGCGCTTCGTCGGCCTTGGCGGGCTTCCGCTTCAGGATGTTGATCTTGCCAACCTTGAACTGCACCGCATTGTCGGCGAATTCGGTTTTCGCGGCGTCGAGATCGGCAGCAATATCAATGGCGTGCCGATCGGCGATCCTCGTTTTCATTCCTTTTTTGCGGAGGCGGAGAAGCTTGATGCGGCGGTCTTCGTGCATGCGGTGCGCCCGACGGGCATGGAGCGGTTGCTCGGGCCGGCTCCGCTTCAGCAGGTGCTCGGATATCCGACCGATGTCGGTCTGGCAGCCGCATCCGTGATCACTGGCGGGCTACTTCAGAAATTCCCAAAACTGCGGATCGCCTTCAGTCATGGCGGCGGCACATTTGCCTCGCTGCTGCCGCGGCTGGAACGGGGTTATTCAGCCTTCCCGGCGCTCAACGAGATTATGCAAGAGAGCCCCGCAGTGCAGGCGCGACATCTCTATGTGGATTCGCTGGTCTTCGATGCGGACATGCTGCACCGCCTGGTCGCCGTGTTCGGGGAGGAGCGCGTGCTGCTTGGAACCGACTATCCTTTCAATTTTCGGGAGAAAGAGCCCGTCGCTCGCATCGAGGAAGCGTTCGCGGACGCAAAGTTGCGCGAGCGCCTGACATTTGCCAACGCGCGGGCTTTCCTGGGTTTGGACGAGGTTTGATCCATGACTGAATTTCCTGTCATCGCTTTGCGCAGCGTGGAACTGGGGACGCCCGATCTTGCGACGTCTGTCGATTTTTATACCCGCATCTGGGGCCTGGATGTCGTCGCCGAAGCGGAGGACAAAGTTTTCCTGGCGGCAACGGGCGATGATTTTCATGTGCTGGAATTAAAGCAAAGCGACCGCTCGGAGTTGCGCAAGATCAGTTTTCGCGTCGGCACAGCTGAAACGCTAGCGTCGCTTCTTGCAAAGTCCGTTGCCGCAGGCTGCGCTGTGCTGCGTGAAATCGGATCCGCCGATGGTCCGGCTGGCGGCGAACGTTTCGTCATCCGTGAGCCGCAAGGCTCGGTGCTGGAATTTGTGTATGGCGACCGCCGCAAGCAGGGTATCGTCGTTGCCAACCGGCCGCAGCGTCTTGCCCACGTGAATATCAACAGCGCCGAGATCGAGGCGCTTTCGGACTTCTATCGCGATGTCCTCGGTTTCCGTCTGACGGACCGATCGAAACTCATGGCCTTCCTGCGCTGCAATGACGACCATCATGCGGTCGTGCTGGCCGAGGCGCCGGTCAATGGGCTGAACCATGTCGCCTTCCTGATGCCCGATCTCGAATCTGTCATGAGAGGCTCCGGTCGCGTCGTCGATCACGGCTATCCGATCGGTTGGGGTGTCGGCCGGCATGGACCGGGCGACAACGTCTTTGCCTATTTCGTCGATCCGCAAGGCGTGGTGATCGAATACACCACTGAAGTCCTGCAGGTAGACGACAGCTATCGCTTCAGAGGGCCGGAGGAATGGGTCTGGCCGCCCGGCCGGACGGATCATTGGGGCATTGCGCCTCCAAAAAGCGACGCCTGCAAGAAGGCGCAGATTTCCATCGGATTTTCTCGCGCCTGACGCGCCCAGTAGACATTTGCAGAGGCATGCCTGTGACGAACGAAAGTGATATTTTGAACCGCTATGACGTGCTGGTGGTCGGCTTCGGTCCGGCAGGGGCAGTCGCCGCCGGCATGCTCGGGGCGCGAGGCCATTCCACCCTCGTTGTCGATCGGTTGACCGGTATCTACGACAAGCCGCGCGCTATCGCGCTCGACCACGAAATCCTGCGCCATTTCGACAATATGGGCATTGCCGACGAGGTGCTTCCCCATATCGCACCGTTCACGGCCTCCCAGCACTTCGGCGCAGAGGGGCAGCTCATCCGTCGTATCGACATGGTGCCTGAGCCTTATCCTCTCGGCTATACCCCGAGCATGGTGTTCACCCAGCCTCCGGTCGAGGCCGTGCTGAGGCGGCATGCCGAGAGCTTCGATTGCGTGACCATAGAACTTGGCACGGAAATGGTCGATCTCGATCCACGGGCGGATGAAGTGGTCGCGACACTTCGGGATTCGTCCGGCAAGAGCCAGAGGATCGCAGCAAAATATGTGATCGGCTGTGACGGTGCCTCAAGCCGTGTGCGTGAACTGTCGGGAATGAAGCTCGAGGATCTCGTCTTCGACGAGCCGTGGCTCGTAGTCGATGTGCAGGTGCACGAAACCGTGCTTGGCAAGCTGCCGCAGACTTCGGCCCAGTTCTGCAACCCGGCGCGTCCCACAAGCTACATCACGGGGCCTAAGAATCACCGCCGCTGGGAAATCATGCTTCTGTCGGGCGAGGACCCACGCGAGATGGAAAAGCCCGACAATGTCTGGCGGCTGCTGTCGCCCTGGCTGCTACCCGAAGACGGTGAGCTGTGGCGTGCCGCCGCCTACCGTTTTCATGCACTCGTTGCCGACGTATGGCGGCGGGGCAGGGTGCTGATCGCCGGCGATGCCGCGCATCAGCAGCCGCCCTTTATCGGACAGGGCATGTGCCAGGGCCTGCGCGACGTTTCCAATCTCGTCTGGCGCCTCGACCGCATCCTGAAGGGGCGGTCGTCCGAGGCGCTGCTGGACACCTACACGGTGGAACGCAAGCGGCATGTGCAGACGCTGACCGGCAAGATCAAGGCGATTGGCCAGACGATTTGCGAACGCGATCCGGAAGCCGCCGCGGCGCGTGATGCCCGCATACTTGCCGAGGGCGGCGGTCGGCCTCTTACCATCACCCGGCAGGAAATCGTCCCGCCCATCGAGGATGGGCTGATCGCCGAAGAAGGCACGCCGGCGCGGGGATTGTTGTTCCCGCAGCCGACAATCGTCGAAGACCCCGTTCCGCGCTTGATGGATGCCTTTACGGGACCGGAATGGCGGCTTGTGCTCGACGGCCGCCGGATCGGGATGGCCGAGGGAGAAGCGCTTGCCGAAGAGATCGACGGGATCGTGGTGAAAGCCGTTGTGCCCGGAGATGCAGACGCAATCGATCTGTCGGCACTCCGAGAGAAGGATGGCGTGCTCTCGGCCTGGTTCGAGCGGCATGGCGCGGTCGCCGCGCTCGTGCGTCCTGACCACTATGTCTTTGGCGCTGCCCGCAGCATTGAGGCGCTTCGCCAGCAGATCGCCGATCTACGGACGCGTCTCGCTTGAGGCAGCGTCGGCAATTGCAGTTTTCATTGAGGTTCTGGGAGGAACACATGTCTGATTCAACCGCCGATACAACCAATAAATGGCAACCTTTTGCCGTCCTTATCCTGCTTTTCCTGTTCCAGACGCTGAACTTCTTCGACAAGCTGGTCTTCGGCCTCTCTGCTGTGTCGATCATGAAGGACCTCGGCATTTCGCCACAGCAGTTCGGGTTGATCGGCAGCAGCTTCTTTCTGCTGTTCTCCATTTCTGGCGTTCTCGTCGGCCTTTTCGTGATCGGTCGCGTCCCTGTCAAATGGATCCTCGTCATACTCGCCGCAATCTGGTCGATCGCGCAGATTCCGATCTATTTCACCAGTTCGGTCACCGTTCTGGTCGCCTGCCGCATCCTGCTCGGCCTCGGCGAGGGACCCGGACTGCCGACGGCATTGCATGCCTGCCATAACTGGTTCAGCCCGCAAAAGCGCAGCGTCCCGAGCGCCGTCGTGTTGCAGGGCATCAGTGTCGGCCTGCTCGCCGGCGGGCCGATCCTCACCTATGTCATCGTCCACTACGGCTGGCGCTCGGGCTTCCTTTTCTGCGGGCTGATCGGCATCGCCTGGATCATCGCCTGGCTACTGATCGGCGGCGAGGGGCCGCATGCGGTTGCAGAAAATGAAAAGGCCCGTGCCGTGGTGGGAGAGACCCCGATTCCAGCCCGCAAGCTTTGGCTCGACCCGACCGTGATCGGCGTT
The DNA here is from genome assembly GCF_030182565.1 of Rhizobium centroccidentale. Taxonomy (NCBI): domain Bacteria; kingdom Pseudomonadati; phylum Pseudomonadota; class Alphaproteobacteria; order Hyphomicrobiales; family Rhizobiaceae; genus Rhizobium; species Rhizobium centroccidentale. Next base: position 375,956 of record NZ_JAQJCG010000001.1, read on the forward strand.
ATCATCATGTCGACCATGTCTTACTGGATCGTCGGCATGTCGGCCACATGGCTGCCGCCCTTCCTGCAGCAGGGTCTCGGCTATTCACAGAGCGAGACCGGCTCAATCATTTCGGCCGTCTATATCTTCCAGTCGCCGCTGTTGCTGGTCGGCTCGTGGATTGCGCAGCGCATGCTTCAGAAGGGCGTCAGCAAACGCGCCGCGCTCGGCAGCGCTTCGGGCTATGCGCTTCTCGTCAGTGGATTGGCGCTGATCGCCTCGGTTCATGTTAGCGGCCCGCTGCAACTGGCGCTGATCGCGATCGCCTTTGCCGCTCCGAGTCTTACGACGATCTATGGCCCGATCACGCTCGGCAGCGTCGCGCCCGCCGTCCAGCGCGGCCGGCTGATCGTCGTGATCTATTCGGCAAATGCGGTGTCCGCACTCGCATCCAACGCCGTCACCGGCATGATCGTGCAGGCAGCCGGACCCGATCATGTCGCCGCCGGCTATGCAAACGCCATGCTGTTCACGGCCGCAATCCTCATCATCGGTGCAATTTCCGCCTTCGCGCTGATCTTTCCGGATCGCACCATCGAGCGCTTCGGCAAGATGACGCGCTTCCCCGATCAAATGCAGCGGGTGTGAAAGCGCCCGCCACCCAGTCTGACCCCCACAGGAGCAAGAACCATGAGACTGTCCACCGTCAAGATCGCCGGCCGTCCGACCTGGGGCGTTGTCGAGGACGATCGCTTCCTCGATGCCGGCGCGGCTCTCGCAGCGCGCTATGCCGATCTCAAATCGGCTGTGGCAGCCGGTCTTGCCGGCGTTGCCGAAGCAGCCGCCTCCGCTGCCGCCGCGCCGCTCGGTGAAATCGAATGGTTGCCGGTAATCCCCAATCCCGACAAGATCCTCTGTGTCGGCCTGAACTACGAAATGCATCGCAAGGAGACGGGGCGTGCGGAGGTGGAAAATCCGACGATCTTTGCCCGCTATACCAATAGCCAGACCGGCCATCTCGCCCCGATCGTGCGCCCGAAAGTGTCGGTGGAACTCGATTTCGAAGGCGAGTTGGCGGTCATCATCGGCAAATCAGGCCGTTACATCACCCGCGACGAGGCCATGGGATACGTTGCCGGCTATGCCTGCTACAATGACGGCAGCGTGCGTGATTTCCAGCGTCATACGCATCAGTTCACGCCGGGCAAGAACTTTCCTGACACCGGCGCCTTCGGGCCTTGGATGATGACGCCGGAGGAGCTCGGTCCTCTGCCCGATCTTCGCATTCAGACGCGTCTCAATGGGGCAGTCGTGCAGGACGCCACCTTCGGCCAGATGATCTTCGATATCGCCCGGCAGATCGAATATTGCTCCAGCTTCACGCGGTTGGAGCCGGGCGACGTTATTGTCAGCGGCACACCAGGCGGGGTTGGCGCCAAGCGGCAGCCGCCGCTGTGGATGAAGCCGGGCGATGTCGTGGAGGTGGAAATCGATGGGCTCGGTATTCTCAGCAACCCGATCGTCGATGAATTAGGTTAGGTTATGCTTACAATTCGCATCTGCGAATTGATGGGGATCGGCGAGCCGACAGGGTCCGCCAAGCACACGAGGCGGCGCAAGTCTGCGCCCTTCACTTTGCCGGGATCGACTGAAATTCTTTCGGAAGGGATGCCATGAAACAGTTCATTGCCCTATGTGCGGTCGTATCGCTGGTCGCTTCGACAGCTTTGTCGCAGGAGCAGCCATTGCTTTCGGCTCGCGTCGCCAGGACGCTGACCGTTGACGGACTTTCCTTCAAGGATCTCAATCGCAACGGCAAACTCGATGCCTACGAGGACTGGCGCCTGCCGGCTGCCGAGCGGGCCGCCGATCTTGTCAAGCAGATGACACTGGAGGAAAAGGCCGGGCTCATGATGCATGGCACGGCGCCATCCGTAGGCCCCGGCTCCGGCATGGGGGTTGGGACCGAATATGATCTTGGCCGTGCCACGGACATGATCGAGAAGCGCAAGGTCGTCACTTTCATCACAAGGCTGGCCGGCGATCCTGCTGCCCTAGCTGAAGAAAACAACAAGCTCCAAGAGATCGCGGAGGCTGGGCGGCTCGGTATTCCGGCGACGATCAGCACCGATCCGCGCAATCACTTTCAGTTCGTTCTGGGTGCGAGCGTTGCGGCTGGGGGTTTCTCGAAGTGGCCTGAAACCCTCGGGTTCGCGGCGATCGGCGACGCCGCGCTCATGCGGCGGTTTGGCGACGTTGCCCGCCAGGAATATCGCGCCGTCGGCATTCAGGAGGCATTGTCTCCCCAGGTCGATCTTGCCAGCGATCCTCGCTGGCCACGCATCAACGGCACGTTCGGGGAGGATGCGCAACTTTCCAAATCCATGGCGGAAGCCTATGTCGCCGGGTTCCAGAACGGCGAGAACGGCATCAACAAAGACAGCGTGATCGCGGTCGCCAAGCATTGGGTCGGTTATGGCGCGGCAAAGGACGGTTACGACAGCCACAACGCCTATGGTCGCCACGCGACCTTTCCCGACAACAATTTTGCCGAGCACCTCATTCCTTTTGAGGGAGCCTTCAAAGCAAAGGTCGGGGGCGTGATGCCGACATACTCGATCCTGGACGGCGTGATCCTTGACGGCAAGCCGCTGGAAGCGGTCGGGGCCGGATACAGCAAGCAGCTTCTAACCGACCTCCTGCGCGGAAAATATGGCTTCAACGGTGTCATCCTCAGTGATTGGCTCATCACCAACGACTGCAAGGGGGCGTGTCTGGATGGAGAAAAGCCAGGTGTGAAGCCCACCCTCAACGAGGAAACCTTTGGCATGCCTTGGGGCGTGGAGGATATGAGCCGCGTCGACCGGTTCGCAAAAGCCGTCAATGCCGGTATCGATCAGTTCGGCGGAGTGACGTCCTCGGACCTTCTGGTTGAAGCGGTGAAGGAGGGAAAGATCAGCAAAGAGCGCATCGATCAATCCGCAACCCGGATATTGATCCAGAAGTTCGAGCAGGGCCTGTTCGAGAACCCCTATGTCGATCCCGAAAAGGCGCGCGCGATCGTCGGCAATCCAGCATTTGCGGCAGAGGCGAACGCCGCGCAGGCCAGGGCAATGGTACTGCTCGACAATAAAGCTAAGCTTTTGCCGGTCCAGAGTGGCAAGAAAGTGTTCCTTTACGGCGTCGATCCGAAAGTAGCGGTTGCCCGCGGCTTTACGGTGGTTGCCACAGCCCGTGAAGCTGATTTCGCGCTGGTGCGACTGAATGCACCCTATCAGCAGCCGCACATGAATTATTTCTTCGGTTCTCGTCACCAGGAGGGCGATCTCGATTTCAAGGACGGCAATGCCGACTTCGAGGCCTTCAAGAGTGCCGCCAAGGAGGTCCCGACCATCGTCACGGTCTATCTGGCGCGGCCGGCGATCCTGACCGGTCTCCTCGACCGGGCCGGCGCCATCCTCGCCAATTTCGGCGCAAGCGACGCGGCGTTATTTGATGCGATCCAAGGCAGGCAAAAAGCCGAAGGCAAGCTGCCTTTGGAACTTCCTTCATCGATGGACGACGTACGCGCGCAGAAATCGGATGTGCCGCACGACACCCGTAAACCTCTCTTTCCGATCGGCTACCATTTGCGATACTGATGCGCTCAAATTACTCGCCAGCGCCGCTTGAATGGTCCGATGCCATGAACGCGAGGGCAGCTTCCATACGCCGTCCTTTCTGCCCGAGCGAGGTTGAGCCAGCTATGTGGTTGGCGTGACCATCACATGAAACCTGCAGCGGTGTGGTCGAAGTGCGCGCTGCAGGATTACTGTCTCACTGCTCCAATAGAAAAGCTGCTACTGCACCTTGATCACGACCTTGCCTTTCGAACGGCCCGTTTCGACATAGGCAAGTGCCTCGGGCGTCTGGCTGAAGGGAAATACCTTGTCCACAACGGGGCGAATCGCGCCGCTATCAACCAACGTGGCGATCTGCTCCAATTGCCGACCGTCAGCGCGCATGAATAGGAAGGAATAGTGAACGCCGAGGCTCTTTGCCTTCTTGCGCACGCTCCGACTCAGCATCCGCACGACGAGCTTCAGAAGGGCGCTCATCCCGAGAGTGGCAGCAAACGCCGGGTCTGGCGGGCCTGAAATCGAGACGAGATGGCCGCCCGGCTTCAGGACATTCAGGGATTTCAGAAGAGTCTTCGGATCCTGGCTGTTCAGGACGACGTCGTAGCCCGAGAGAACCTTCTCGAAGTCCTGAGTCTTGTAATCGATCACAACGTCTGCACCGAGACTTTTAACCAGAGCGGCATTCTTCGCACTCGACGTCGTAGCGACCGTCGCGCCCAGATGCTTGGCAAGTTGGATCGCGATTGTGCCGACGCCGCCCGAGCCCGCCTGGATGAAGACCTTCTGGCCCGGTTTCACCTTTGCGACATCAACCAGGGCCTGCCACGCCGTCAGCGCGACGAGTGGCATGGACGATGCGTCTTCCATCGTTAGCGTCCGGGGCTTGAGCGCGGCATCGTCCTCATGGATGGCGATGAACTCCGCAAACGTGCCGACACGGAGGTCCCTCGGGCGGGCATAGATCTCGTCGCCGACCTTGAAGCGGCTTACGGCCGGGCCGACCTTGACGACGGTCCCAGCGACGTCGTGACCAAGGACGAAGGGTGGACGGTACGGCAGGAAAATCTTGAACTCGCCATCCCTGACCTTGGAATCGAGCGGATTGACGGATGTGGCATGGACGCGCACGAGGATGTCGGCGTTCTGAACCCCCGGATCTTGCCACTCGGCGAGGCGTAGCGCGCCCTTCTTCTTGTATTTATCGACGACATAGGCTTTCACTGGTGATCTCCGATCTATTTTCCTTGCCTGGCAAGGATTGCTTTTCCGTGCGATCTGCACAGACTTAGGTGTCGCCGAGGCAAGGGCGCCGCGTGTAACGTCACTCGAACGTGCACCAAGCGCGCTGCTGTTCATTCAGGCTATGAAAGCCGGTGAGTGTGCAGGTTTGCCAAGGCGCGTATCGAATTCCTGGCACTCTGCAGGATGCGATCCGACGTCTCTTTGTCGACTGCGCGCGCCAATTGGAGCGTCCCGATCAGGGTCGCAAAGATCGCGCAGGCCACATCTTCCTTCGCTTCGATATCTGTCGGAAGTGCATCTGCAAGCTGCAGCACAAGGGTGTGGGACTGTTTGGCATACATGCCGCGGGTCTCTTCCGGCTGCCGCGCGAGCTCCGGCAGCAGCGCCGCCGAGGCGCAGCCCTGTCCAGGATTGTCACGGTGTTCGGGCGAAAGATAGATGTCGATCAGGCGTTCGATCCCTCCTTCGTCCAGCACCTCCCGCAGCCATTCGGACTGCCTAGCTAGCGCGTCCGAAATAGTCTCCCGAACAAGATCGGTTTTCGAGGGAAAATGCGGATAGAAGGCCCCGTTCGTCAGGCCCGCATCTTTCATGATCGCCGCAAGACCCGAGCCCGCAATTCCATCCGTGCGGAAGTGCTCGATAGCAACATCCATGATTCTGCGGCGCGAGGTGTCTTTCCGGCCTTTTTCATATCGCATGAAGCTTGTTCCGAATTCCTATTGCATTACGACCATAATATCAATAAATGGTCGTAATGCAAATGGTCTCTGACGTGTAGTCCGAGACTTCCACCGGAAGGAAAACGTATGGCCATAAGAACTGCGATCGTGACCGGGGCATCCTCCGGTATCGGCTATGCCACCGCCGAAGGACTTGCCAGCGCCGGTTTCAAGGTCTTTGGAACGAGCCGGAAAATCCCCAATGACGGTCCCAAGGGGGTCACGATGCTGGCGTGCGACGTGACCGACGAGGCGTCTGTCTCGGCATTGGTCGCCGACGTCGTGTCGCGGGCGGGCAAGATCGACCTCCTCGTCAACAATGCCGGTGTAGGCATGTTCGGCGGCGCAGAGGAATCCTCAATCGCGCAGTCGCAGGCCCTTTTCGATGTCAATTTTTTCGGCGTCATGAGGATGACGAACGCCGTTCTGCCCGTGATGCGGCGCCAGGGCGGCGGCCGAATTCTCAATATAGGCTCCATCCTCGGCGTTATCCCTGCGCCGTATTCGGCACATTACTCCGCTGCCAAGCATGCGGTCGAGGGCTACTCGGAATCGCTCGATCACGAGGTTCGCGCCTTCAATATCCGCGTTTCCATCATCGAACCGGCATATGTCCGGACCGTTTTCGATCAGAACGGTATGAAGCCCGACCAGCGGAAACCCGAATACGATCAAGCGCGCGAGGCTGTCTCGGCACTGCTGCGGGATGTGATGCCCAAGGCCGACCTGCCGGAAGTGATCGTCAAAGTCATCCTCAAGGCAGCCAACGATGACGCCCCGCGCCGGCGATATACTGCGGGCAATGCGGCGCGTATGGTGAGCATGCTGCGGCGGTTCGCAAGCGCTGGGCTGTTCGACAAGATCTTGCGTAAACAGTTCCGCATCGCTTGATCTGCCCTGGTTTCCCACCCCGCTCATCTTGACCTAACGGTTCGCTATCGTCGGCGGCCTTTAAGGGGCGTTGACCATTGCTCCTCGTGCCAAAGAAAGGGCGGTCTCGAGCAGCACCTTTGCGCCTGTCTCGATATTTTCCGAGGTGACGAATTCGGCCTCGTTATGACTGATGCCGTCTCGGCACGGAACAAAGATCATCGCTGTCGGTGCAACGCGGCTGACGAAAAGTGCATCGTGAAAAGCGCCTGAAACCAATTTCATGTTGGAAACGCCAAGCCTTTCGCAAGCATTGTCGATCACATCGATGATCGTTGTGTCGAATTTTCCAGGTGCCAAGTCGAAGCGTTTTTTGATGAGCACATCGACCATATGACGTTTGGCCGACGCGCGGCATTCTGCATCGATCTGGGCTTCTATGGAGGAAAGCACGTCTTCCCGCGGATGGCGGATGTCGATGGTGAATGTGACCCTGCTTGGAATCACGTTGACGGAACTGGGTTCGACGTTCATTCGACCAACGGTCAGCCGCGCCATCGGGTCGGCCGGCATGACGACGAGCTGCAGCTGCGCAATCGCCGCCACAGCGGCCGCCATGGGATCTTTGCGGAATTCCAGCGGAGTCGTGCCAGCATGGGCTGCCTCGCCGCTGAAGGAAACCTCAAGCCACCTGGTTCCCTGTACGCCGGTGACGAGGCCGATCGGAATGCCCGCGTGCTCGAGCACGGGTCCCTGCTCGATATGCAACTCAATGAAGGCAGATACGGCATGGCCGACCGGCTGCATCTTGGCTTCCGGCAGCGCCTTCAATGTCGCCGCCAATTCATCGCCAAGCCTTGCTCCGTCGTTGCCACGCGTATCCTGCCACCCGGCCATGTCGCCCGCATCGACAAAGGCCATCGATCCCATGCAGCCGGGGGAGAAGCGGCTACCTTCCTCATTGGTCCACGACACGACCTCGATGGATCGCTCCGTGACGACGTCTGCATCCTCCAGGGCTTCCAGTACCTCGAAGGCAGACAGCGTCCCGAGAGCGCCATCGAACCTGCCTCCCGTGGGCTGACTGTCAAGATGGCTACCGATCAGGACTGGCGCAGCCGAGGGATTGCATCCTTCACGTCGGATGAAAAGGTTGGCTATCGCATCCTGGTGTACGCTGAATCCGCGGGCAGTGGCCAGGTCCGCAAGCAGGCGCCGGGCTGTCCTATCCTCGATGCTCAACGCCTGCCGGTTCACCCCTCCCGCTGGCGTCGCGCCGATCGTTGCAAAGTCGGCAATGCGCCGCAGCAGACGCTGCGCATTGATTTTTGGGTATGGCTTCATCGATGGATGCCTGTCACGAAGTCTTTTACCCGTTGCGGATCGACTGCGTTCCACCAGACGCCGTCATACTTCAGTGAGCTTGCAATGATCACGCCATCGGCTACCGACAGAATGTCGTTACCATTCTCCGGCGTCACGCCGCTGCCGACGAGCGTCGGCAGACCGGCTGCCTGCTTGATCATTCTGATGTAGTCGAGATCGGCTGCATGGCCCGTCCTTTGGCCGGTGGCGATAACGGCATCCGCATCGAAGAAGACGAGATCCTTGACCTGTTCTTCGACCGGTCGGTCCGCAACGATGGCATGCGCTCCATGTTTGACATGGGCATCGGCGAAGATGCGGATGCCATGGGCATTGAGCCGAGCGCGATAACGCATTGCGCGCGCCGCTTTGCCCTCGATGAAGCCTTCATTGGCAACATAGGCATTTGCCCATTGATTGACGCGTACGAAGCCCGCACCTGCCGCACTGGCGATCGCAAGCGCCGGAATGGCGGCATTCGCAAGAACATTGATGCCGATCGGGCCGCCGAGTTCGCGGCGGATGCGATCGGAGATGACGGCCATATAGGCCGAGGTTTCGGGGCCGATATCATCGGGCTTGGAAAAAGGAATATCGCCGTGATTTTCGATGATCACGGCATCGCAGCCGCCTGCAAGGTAGGCGCGGGCATCGTCAAGCCCACGCTGGTAGACGGTCTCGATCTTGTCGCCCGAATAGCGCGGCGCACCGGGAAGCGGAGCCAGGTGAACGACCCCTACGATCACCTTTTCGCGCCCGAAAAGATCGATGAGCGCGTTGCCAGCTACCTGCCCAATGGGCTTCATTGTCCCACTCATGTGTTTTCCAGTTCTGATATCTTGATGATTTCCGAAATTTCCGCCCGTGAGGGGTAGGAGGCGAGCGTCCCAAGGCGACCGACTGACATGCCGGCGGCCTTGGTTGCCACTTTTGCAGCTGCGGTCAGGGATTTTCCTTGTGCGAGCAGGCCAACGAGGACGCCCGCAAAGCAGTCACCCGCACCGCTGGTGTCAACCACCGCACTCTTGGGCGCTGCGAGGATAACAGGCGCATGATCCGCTCGATCCCATATGAGGCTGCCTTGGCTTCCAAGCGTCACGACGACGCTTCTCGCTCCGTTGCCGAAAAGCGCGTTTGCGGCGGCGGCTAGGCTTTCCATGCCCGTCAGCGCCGCGGCTTCGCCTTGATTGACGATGACAAGATCCACATTGGCGATATCCTCGACCGTCACGTCCGACAACGGGCTGGCATTGAGCACCGTCGTCAGACCCGACCTTCCGGCAAGTTCCAGACAGGTGGCGGTGATCTCCCTGGACAGGTTGCCCTGCATCAGAAGGATGTCGCCCTTGCTCCAGGTTCGCGTCAGGGCCGATTGCCGGATCGGATCGAAGGCTCGCGCGCAGGCGACGGCGCTGACGATGGCGTTTTCGCCGCCTTCTTCCAACAGTATCGTCGAACGGTCGGTGGAAAGAGGCAGACGGATCAGTCGATCGACCTCAAGGTCGCTCTTCAGCATCTCCGTCACGCCACCGGCCATGTCGTCGTCGCCAAGTGCGCTCCAGAAGCACACGACTGCGCCGCTTCGCGCCGCCGCGACGGCTTGATTGGCACCCTTGCCTCCTATGCCTTCAACGATCGAAGTCGCGTTGAGCGTTTCCCCCGGACGCGGCAGGCGCGGCAGGCGGAAGCTCGTATCGACGCAGACATTGCCGACGACATGGAGGCGCATGGGCATCAGTCCTTGAGCGTTGCCCAGGCCAGCATCTGCTCGAAGAGCGTCTTGTAGCCGTTCCAGGCGATGAACTCCGGCGGCAGCCAGTGCGGGCCGACATCCGAAGTCCAGACGAGTGTCCTGCCGGCGCCATAGGTGCCGGTTACCAAAAGCGGCTGCGAACCATATTCGCCTGAAACCGTCGCAAGCACGTCAGCTCCTTGCTTCACCTTCACCTCATTGAAACCGAGAAGGTAGGGCCAATCCTTTCCGACACCCTTGAGAACGGGGTGGGCATCATTGCCCGTTACGACGGGCGAAAATCCCTCAGGAACTTCAACGCGATCATCGATGGCAAGGCAGGTTACCGGCAGCACGTCCTCCACCGGCGTCTTATGATAGCGCGCGCCGCCATTGATGCCCTGGAAGCTGTAATAGCCGCCGAACATCAGCAACGCGCCGCCATTTGCAACGTAATCGCGCAGCAGCTTCAGCCGGTTCGGGGTCCTTTTGGAATGAATCCAGGTATCGGGATGCAACAGCAGCGTGTTTGCGCCGATATCGGATAGAACGATCGCGTCATATTCCGCCAGTGCTTCGGCCGTCAGCGGAAAATCGCGCTGCGCCTCATGGGCCGGCATGAAGGTGACGTCAAAGGCACTGTCCTTCAATGCCTTCAGCAATTCGTCGGCACCGGTGTGATAGGTCACCGTCGGAAACTGATCGAAACCCTTGATATGGGTGGCGGTCGAAACCCATGATTCACCCGCCAGAAGAACCTTTTTCTTGCTCATGTCTGCTCCTTGGATGCACCCGACCTTCAGGCCGAGGCGGAAAATACCGATTGGGGATTGGTGATCAGCATTTGGTCGATCGCCTGCTGATCGACACCGTGACGCTTCAGTCGCGGCAGGAAATGCTTGAGAATATAGCCATAGCCGAAGCCGCCATAGCGGGTCAGCATGATCTTGAGAAAGACGTCCTGAGACAGAAGCAGCCGATCGGCAAAGCCCAGGTCTATGATCGCCCTGATCGCCCTGGCGTTCTCCTCGTCCGATGGCGATTGAGCATCCTGATCGGCGTAATAATAATCCATACCGATCATGTCATATTCCAGGAAGGCACCGCGTTCCGCGAGGCTCTTTTGATATTGAAGATCATTATGGCTGGGATTCATGTGGCAGAGCACAGTGTGACGCAGGTCCGCGCCTTCTTCCTCGACCACGTCCAGGACGCGATGGGCAAGGCGCTCCCATCCCGGCAAATGGATGGATAAAGGCAGGCCTGTCAGCCTCGAGGCTCGCGCCGATGCCCTGAGGGACTTCTGTTCCTCGGATGTAAAGTCCTTGCTGACGCCGACCTCGCCGATGATGCCGGCGATGACGTCAGGCTGGGTCTCGCCGCCGCCGACGTCGTTGACGATGAAGGCGGTGACCTCCTCCAGATCCATGCCCTTCAGCCACTCCGGATGCGTATGCTCCAGATAGAAGCCGGTCCCCATGATGATCTTCAGACCGGACATGCGGGCGATGCGGGCCAATTGTTCGGCATCGCGCCCTATGCCGAAGTTGGTGGTTTCCACAACGGTATGGCCGCCAAGCTTCTGGAAGCGGGAAAGTTCGGCGAGCGCCAAATCCCGATCATCCAGCGAGACGTTGTCGCGGTTCATATAGGGGTTCATCCGCAGCTCGCCGATGATCTCTATTCCAACCGGCCGTTCAGCGATCGCCTTTTCGTCTGGATGGCAAGGGCACTTCCATGAGGTCGCTCCATCAAGGAAGATGTGCTCATGCATGAGCGTCACGCCCATTTCCGTGACCGGGATGGGACCAAGTACGGTCATTGCGCATCCGGTGTGAACGCCAATGGCATGACGCGTTCTGGCCCCCTCGGCAAAGAGATGATCCATCATGCTCAGCGGCCCCTTGCTGCGCCTTTGAAAAGGCGGAAGTTCAACCAGATTGCCACGAGGATGATGACCCCGGTTACGATCGGCGTGAAGAAGGGCGACATGTGCGAAAGGATCAGGCCGTTCGCGATAACCGCAACCGTCAGTGCTCCGAGCACCGTTCCGACCACTGAACCGCGCCCGCCGAACAGGCTCGTACCGCCCAGGACAACTGCGGCAATGACATCGAGTTCGAAGCCTTGCCCGGCATTTGAGGAGCCGGACCCCAGGCGCGCGGCAAGAATGATGCCGGCGACGGAGGCTGCTACCCCCGATATCACATAGACGAACAAGGTGACGCGCCGCGTGTTGACGCCGGCGCGGCGCACCGCCTCGGCATTGGCACCGATGCCGGTGACATATCGCCCGAACGGCGTTTCGTTGAAGGCGATATAGGCCGCGACGAGGGCGACGATCGCGAGCATCGCAGGGGCAGGGATGCCAAAGAACCAGGCCTGGCCAATCGCGGTGAACGGGCTTTGCGGATCGACGGGGATCGAGTAGCCGCCGGTGATGAGAAGTGCGAGGCCCCTGATGACCGATAGTCCGGCCAGCGTGACGATGAAGGCGGGGATCCGCTCATAGGCGATGAAATATCCTTGGATTAATCCGGTCGCCGCGCCAAGAAGCATCATCAGAACGACAACCAGCGGCCATGGGATACCGGCCTGAAGGCAGGCAGCCGAAAGCGTTGCGACAAGGGCCAATACGGATCCAACCGAAAGATCGATACCGCCTGTCGTGATGACGAAGGTCATGGCCGCCGCCACGATCAACAGGGGTGCCGACTGTCGGACGACGTTCAAGAGATTAGGCGCGGTCAGAAAGACGTTTGTAAAGAGGGAGAAAAAAATACAGACCGCGATGAAAAACAGGGCGATCGAAACAATGCCGCCATTGGCTATGGCCTTGTCATAGAGGTGTGCCTTGCGCAAACGGGATGAGGGGGCGGTTTGGGCGTGAGAGGATGTCATGGTCATACGGAAGCGCCTCGCTCGGTATGTTGGCCGGCCGAGCGCGCGGAGAACTTGCGACCGACGATCAGGTTGACGACTTCTTCGATATTCGTTTCGGCGATGAGGCGCTCGGCGACGTTCTGCCCCTCATACATCACCTGGATACGATCGCAGACGAGGAAGAGATCCTGCAGGCGATGCGTAATCAGAATAACGCTGACACCGCGGGCGCTGACCGTGCGGATGAGCTCCAGCACCGCCTCGACTTCAGCAACTGCAAGGGCAGCCGTCGGCTCGTCCATGATGAGGACTGACGGATTGAACGAAGCCGCACGTCCGATCGCAATCGACTGACGTTGGCCGCCTGAGAGATTCTCGACTTTCAAATGCGTGTCCGGAATAACGATGCCGAGCCCTTCCAGCATATGGCGCGCCCGTTCATGCATCGTCTTCTTGTCGAGGATCGGAATGCCCGCGAGCTTCCATTTCGGCTCGCGCCCAAGGAAGAGGTTTCCCGCCACATCGACCGTGTCGCAAAGGGACAGATCCTGATAGACCATCTCGACATGCGCGGCGCGTGCGTCAGCGGGCGAAGTAAAGGAAACCGCTTTGCCGTCGATCTCGATCGTTCCCGAATCCGGGATCACCGCGCCCGAAAGCACTTTGCTCAAGGTCGATTTGCCGGCGCCGTTGTCACCGACAAGGCCGAGGACCTCGCCCGGCTTCAAGGTCAACGATACATTGTCCAACGACTGCATCGTGCCATAGCGTTTGGAAATGCCGGTCATCCTGACGCGGTAGGTATCAGCGTTTGTCATATCAATGCTGCCTTGCGGAAATGGCCTCAGCCATGATGCCACAACGTCATGGCCGAGGCGATCGGCCATGACGTGACGAAGTGCTCGAGCTACTTGAACATGCCCCGGAACTTGTCGACATTTTCCTTGGTGACGATGGTGACAGGCACATTGATGATCGGATCGATCTTGTCGCCCTTTTTCACCTTGACGAGCGCTTCGACGGCCGCCTTGCCTTCGCCGGCCGGATCCTGCTGGATAACGGCTGTCACCCAACCCTGATTGATGCCCTCGATCGCCTGCTTGGTCAAATCCCAGCCGAAGACCTTGACGCTACCTGTTTTGCCCTGGCTTGTGACGGCTGCAACGGCTCCAAGGAGTGCCGGCTCGCCGGTCGCATAGAGCGTCGTCATGTCGGGATTGGCGGTAATGAGATTTTCAGCCGCACTGAGCGCAACATCCTGCACGTTCTGGCCGTCCACGGTATCGAGGAAGTCGACCTTCTGGCCGCCAGCCTTCACCGCCGCCTTGAATCCATCAAGACGCTGGTTCTGGATGAAGGAATTGAGTGCGCCGACCACGCCGACTTTGGCGCTGCCGCCCAGCTTGTCCTTGACGTAGTCGGAATAGAATTTGCCGATCTCCTCGCCCGCCTTGGTATTGTCGACACCCACGAAGGCGATGTTGTCGCCGTTCGGAATCTGGGCATCGATGGCGATGACCGGGATGCCGGCCTTCTTGGCGGCGGTGATTGCCGGCTTCACGCCGTTTACGTCGATGGCAACCAAAATGATGCCGTCGACCTTCTGGGTGATGTAGTTCTCGATGGCATCGTTCTGTGCGCTCGGCACGTTGTTGGCGTTGAATATGACAAGATCGGCGCCGGCCTTCTTTGCCGCCTCCTTAGCGCCGTCATTGATCTGGTTGAAAAACAGAGCCTGCTGGTTGATCGTCACGAGAGCCAGCGTATTCGCCATCGCGGCGCCGGCACTGCCAGCAAGTGCGATTGTTGCGCCGACCGCGCAACCGAACAGATATTTTTTAAGACGCATGATAGTTCCCCATGTTTTTGGATTGCAAGGGGAGTATTCAAGTAACTTGAATTATTGTCAAGTCACTTGAATTGATGATTTTGAAGATGATCGTAAGTTCGCTCCAGGACAGCCGTTGGCGCTAAAAAGTCGCCGGCGTATTCACCCAGAAGATGCTTGCGCGCTCCGATCCGACATTGCGATACCAATGGGGCAGTTCGGAGTTGAAGACGAAGCTGTCGCCGACGGAAAGCCGGAAAGTGCGTTCACCAACCATCAGTTCGATTTCGCCGGCAAGAACGTATCCAACCTCCTCGCCCACATGCTGGATCGGCCCGGCACTCTGACCTCCGGCCTCGATGTGGTGGATGTTGCATTGCAGCAGATGACCTTGCGAATAGGGGATAATCCGTTCGAGAGAGATGCCTTCCCCTCTGCGCAATGGGTCGAGTCCAATCAAAGGCCTTGTTCCCGAACGGAAGACAATGCCCTCTTCACCGTCGGCCTCCTCGAACATCCAGCCAATATTCGTACCCAGAACACCGACAAGTCTATGCAGCATCGGTAACGAGGGCGAAGCCTTGCCGTTTTCAATTTTCGACAGCAGGCTTTCGGAGCAATCCGCAGCCAGAGCGAGAGCCTTGAGAGTCAAGCCCCGGGTTTGCCTGGCGAGCCTCAGACGGCCTCCAAGCCGCGCCGGATTGGTCAGTATCTTTTCCTCGTTGTCTTCTCCCGATTTCCCGGGGGATCCAATCATGTTCATGGTTCTGGTATCGCCGTTACAAAGCCGAAGCTTAACGCCAGGCGTCCGCATCTGTCTAGGTATCACGAATACCAGTGACATGCGTGTCGAGTTGCCGCTTTGCCAGGACGACCTCCCCATCAGCGCTTGTTCCATCGAGAACGTTAATTGTCGTCCTGGATTCCATTGTTCGGTCTCCGGTCAACCTGCGGCGATGCTGCCAGAGATTATTCGCGGACTTCGTGTTGATTGGCCCGCAACGCTCAGCGTTTGCCGATCGACGGGCTGAACACCGTGAGGCTCAATATCTCGAAGAGCACTTGAGCTCCTGCATGTGCGGTGTTGGTGGTCGCATCATATTGGGGAGCAACCTCGACGACATCACCACCCACCAGATTTATGCCTTTCAGCCCGCGTATCAGTTCAAGAACTTCGCGCGTCGTCAATCCGCCGATCTCGGGCGTGCCCGTACCGGGGGCAAAACTCGGATCGAGGCTGTCGATGTCGAAGGAGAGATAGGTCGGGCCGTCACCGACGATGGATTTGGCCTTGGCAATGACGGCTTCCATCCCCATTGCACTGATGTCTTCTGCGTGGATCACGCTCATTCCCGACTTATAGGAGAATTCCCATAGATATTCCGCCGAACCGCGGATGCCGATCTGGATCGTCCTCGTCGGATCGAGCACGCCATCCAGCACGGCGTTGCGAAACGGTCCGCCATGATGAAACTTCGTCTGATCGAAGGCGCCGCTGGTGTCGCAGTGCGCGTCGATATGAATGAGGCCCACCGGCTCCTTCCGGCCGACCGCCTTCAAAATGGGATGGGTAATGGAGTGGTCACCCCCGACCGAGAGCGGCACGACGCCGGCATCGACGATCTGGCCGATCCGCTTTTCGATGTCGTCGTGACTGAGCTCAAGCCGATATCGGCTCTGAAACGGTACGTCGCCAATGTCGGCGACGCGAAGATCGAAGACCGGCGCCGTTCCCAGAACGTGATTGTAAGGACCGATCCTCTCGATGGCGCGAAGTGCGCGTGGTCCGAAGCGGGAGCCGGGACGGTTGGTGACGCCGAGATCCATCGGTATCCCCGTGATCGCGACCTGGAGATTGCCGAAGTCAGGCTCGTCGGCTGCGACCTGCATGTAGGGCGCGCTGAGGAAAGTCGGCACACCGGCATATGGTGCCAGTCTCGTGCCGCTCTTGGAGATGATCTTCTCTGCGACTTTGCGAAACTTCTCGTCGAATATCTCGGCGCCTTTGCTGTCTGCGAATTCCGCGCGCAGCTGTTCGAGCCGCATCTTGTCCCACACCATGCGCATGCGTCTCCACTTGAGATCCGTATCACCTCAACAAAGAAGTTGAGAAAGCAATTGGTATCGTTGTAGCAATCGGTATCAAAGAGAAATCGATATGACCGCTGTAAAATCCAATTCGCTCGTTGCCCGCCTCTCGCCTCCACCCATCCCTTCCGTCGTTGCCTGGGGCCGCGAATACAAGGGATTGAAGGGTCCACTCATCGATCTGTCGCAGGCCGTGCCCGGTTATCCTGCCCATCCTGAAATGCTGCGCCTTCTCGGCGAGACGGCTGGGCAGCAGGCGATGACCGGATACGGGCCGATCGAGGGCGAGCCTTTGCTGCGGCAGGCCTATGCCGCACATGTCGCAGAAGTTTACGGTGCGGACATATCTGCCGGCAATATCCATATCACGGCCGGCTGCAATCAGGCGTTCATGTGCACGGCGATTGCGCTTGCTGGCGCTGGCGATACGGTCGCGCTCACCAATCCCTTCTATTTCAATCATGACACGACGCTATCGATGCTGGGAATCGAGCGGATGCTGGTCGACTGCGATTCAGCCGCCGGCTTTCTTCCAGATCTCGGTTCAGCAGAGGCCGCACTTTCCGCCGGCGCGAAGATGCTCGCCGTCGTTACACCCAACAATCCTACCGGAGCAGTCTATCCGCCTGAGCTGCTTCACGCGCTTTTCAGGCTCTGCCGAAAATATGGCGCCTGGCTGGTCGTCGACGAAACCTATCGCGATTTTCTCGCCGAAGGTTACGGCCGGCCGCACGCCCTGCTGTCGGAGCCGGGTTGGGAGGATACGCTCGTTCTTCTCTACAGCTTTTCGAAATCCTTCTGCATCCCCGGTCATCGCCTTGGCGCCGTCACGGCAGGCCCCGGGCTCGTCGCGGAGATCGCCAAGGTCATGGACAATATGCAGATCTGCGCACCGCGTTCGGCTCAGATCGCCGTTGCCTCGGCTTTGCCAGCGCTTGCCGATTGGCGGGCCGGCAACCGGCTGGAAATCGCTCGCCGTGCCGATGCTTTGAGACGAGCGTTTTCCGAGTTGGTGGGCTGGGAGATTGCGGCGATCGGCGCCTATTTCGCCTTTGTTTGCCATCCTTTCGAGGGCCGATCGTCGTCTGAGGTGGCCGAAGAACTTGCGAGGGAACGCGGCATGGTCTGCATTCCCGGGGCATATTTCGGCGAGGGGCAGGCGCGCTACCTTAGATTTGCCTTTGCCAATGTCGATGTTGCCTCGATCAGGTTATTGCCGGATCGTCTACGCTAGATAACGCTCATCAACCGCCGCCGGAAGGTCATGATAACCGCCTCGCCAATAGAGTAGCGGTCCAATGTCCTGCCGGATTTCCATCGCACAGATATGCCCGATCAGAATGGCATGGGAATGGTGATGGAATGCGGTTTCGAGCTTGCAGTCGAGGACCGTCAGGGCGTTTTCAAGTGCGGCGGCACCTGTCTTGAGCCGATACCATCCGGCACCCTCGTAGCGGTCGGCGCCCTTGCGTCCGTCGATCCCGGCAAAGGATTGCGCGACGTGCTGCTGGTCGGCCGCAAGCACATTGACGCAGAAACAGCCATACCGCTGCAGCGCCGGCCAGGAGGAAGAGGTTCTGTTGATGCTGACGATGACGGAAGGCCGATCCGCCGAAAATGAGGAAACCGATGTTGCGGTGAAGCCCGTGCGGTCTTGACCATCTCCAACCGTTATCACGCTGACCGCGCCCGCCAGGTGCCGCATCGATAGTCTGAATTCCTCATCGCTGATCAGAGCCTCGTCACCCATCGGACCGGCCCTCAGCTCTTGGCAAAGCGGTTTGCCGGCATTGAAATGCCGAGGTTTTCGCGCAATGTCTTGCCTTCATATTCCTCGCGGAACAGGCCGCGGCGGCGAAGCTCCGGCAGGACGAGCCGCACAAAGTCGTCGAGGCTGGACGGCAAGGTCGGAAACATCAGGATAAAGCCGTCGGCGGCACGCGTCTCGAACCACTCTTCCATGTAGTCGGCGATCTGGGACGGCGTGCCCGTTATACCATTTCCGGTGTGCTTCTCGGCATAGTGCCGAATCAGTTCGCCGACCGTGTGGCCGCTCTTGACGAAATCGACCAGTTCGTCGAACAGGGCACGCGATCCTTTTGGCGCCGCCGGCAGCCGCTCCATCGGGAAGGGTTCATCGAGAGCCACGCCACGCAGGTCCGCCTCCAGGAATTCGGAGAGCATCAGTCGCCCGACATCGGGATGCATCTTGTCGATCAGATAGTCTACCTTGGCCTTTGCCTCGGCCTCGGTTTCACCGACATTGATGACGATGCCCGGCATGATTTTCAGATCGTCTCTCTCGCGGCCATAGGCCGCCATCCGGCTTTTGACATTGTCGTAGAAGGACCGGTTCCGCTCGATATTCGATGCGAGGCTGAAGACGATCTCGGCCGTGCGTGCCGCCATGTCCATTCCGGGTTCGGAACCGCCCGCCTGGGCGATGACGGGACGGCCCTGCGGTGTTCGGGCTATATTGAGGGGGCCGCGAACCTGGAAGTGCTTGCCCTTGTGGTTGAGCGTGTGGTGCTTGTCCTTGTCATAGTAGACGCCGGATTCGCGATCGAGAAGGAGTGCGCCTTCCTCAAAGCTGTCCCAAAGGCCGAAGACGACGTCGACGAATTCGTTGCCACGCTCGTAGCGCAGCGCGTGCGGATCCAGCCCCTCGCGATTGAAGTTGTAGCCCGTTTCGTCATGGTCTGACGTGACGACATTCCAGCAGGCGCGGCCCTTGCTCAGATGGTCGATCGAGGCAAACAGACGGGCTACATTGTAGGGTTCATAGTAGCTTGTCGAGACCGTTGCCACGAGACCGAGATCGTTGGTCGTAACCGCCAGTGCCGAGAGCAGCGAGAGAGGCTCGAAGCGGTTCATCTTTGTGGGAATGCGGGCGAGTGCGTTCGGATCGCCGACGGCTGCTGCCGGAGAATCCGCCATGAACATGAAATCGAATTTCGCCGCCTCGGATCGTTTGGCGACATCGAGCAGATGTGCGAAGTCGTTGGCGCCGTTGACATCGCTTGCCGGATGCAGCCAGGAGGCCGGATGAAAGCCGAACGTATAGACGAAAGTTCCAAGCTTCATCTTGTCGGTCCGCGCCATCGAATTCTTCCTTTATGTCGGCCACGCCCTTCCTTTTGGAGGCGAATGCGTAAATTATCGCCAAGAGCAAAATTTCATCAATATCGTGTAGCTGAGTTCCGTTTTAGTTTTTCTAAAATGTTGATCCGGGCGCCGATATCAGGCCCTGCTGGCGGGAAATGGCGACGAGCCAATCGCGGAATTGGCGTCCATGCGGTTTTTCCAGGGCGGCCCTGTCCCAGGCGAGGAAGTAGCTTTCGCGCAAGGCAATGCGTATGTCGACGGGAATGACGAGCGTCTGCGCCTCCAGCTCATCTGCAATCATCGACATCTGCGCGAGAACGACGCCGCGCTTGTTGACGGCGGCGTCGATTGCGCTGCTCGAAAGGGTGAAGGAAAGGCCGGCGGCTGTTTCCTTGAGTGTCGCGCCCGTCTTCACGGCGAATTCAAGCCAGCTTGGATAGGGCGTGAAGTGCCGCTCCCATTCGACATGCAGGAGCGGATATTGAAGAAGGTGTGCTGCGGAAGGCGCCTTGCCCTTAATCAAGGCCGGCGAGCAGGCGGGAACCACCCAATCGCGGAACAGCTCCGTATAATGTTCATGCTGCAGCACGTCCGATCCGTAGCTGATGCGGAAGTCGATGTCGTCGAAGCCCATGCGCGGTTCCTTGTCGCGACCGACGATCCTGACATGCGCGTTGGGATGCAGGGCCTGCCAGTCGAAGATCCGGCGCCCGATCCATTTGTTGACGACGGAAGACAGGGCACTGAGCACAAGGGCATTCTCGTTGCGTGCCCGTTCCAGGACCTGTTCAGCAACCGCGAATTGCTCGAATCCCTTCGATATTTCCTGATGATAGAGCCGTCCCCATTGGGTGAGCTCCACTGTGCGACCATTGCGCTCGAGCAAGGTGACACCGAGAAAGCTCTCGATCTTGCGGATCTGCTGACTGATCGCTCCGGGCGAAACATTCAGCTCTAACGCTGCGGCGTTCACGCCGCCGCAACGGCCGACGGCTTCGAAGGCCTGCAAGCCCTTGAGCGGAACCGCCCTGCTGATCCGTTTCTCGTTCAAGAGGCGATTCCTTGCGGCAGTTGATCGATGGTCCTGCTTTCATTGGGATGGAAGTCACCGGCAAACTGGAACCGGTCGCCGGGATGGATGAACTCGACATAGGTGACCGTACGGCTGCTCTGCCATGTCTGACGGATGAGCGTCAGGCAGGCTTCACCGCGCTCGGTTTCAAGCAGGCGCGCCGTCGTGGCATCAGCCGAAACGGCACGAATGACGTGCCGGGCCTTTGACCAGGGCACCATGTCCAGCAACCATTTGCCTGGTGGGACCGATGCGAAACTCTCGGTTCTTGCCGATGGCACCAGGTCCAGCATGATGATGCGCCGCTCCAGCGCATTCGCCTTGCCGTCGACCGCATGCAGGCAGTGAAGCCGCAAGATTTCTGCCCCCATGGTTTCGCCAAGCCGCATCGCGGTGGCAGCATCGAGCCTCTCGACTTTTCGCATCAGCATCGTGTGACTATGTTGATGCCCTGCCAACTCCGCTTCCGTGGAAATGTCCTGGATGTCCATGACCGTGCGGTCGATCTGCCGCGAGACGAAGGAACCGAGCTTGCGGCGACGTATGATCATGCCACGTTCAGCCAGGGTTGAGAGCGCCTTGTTCACGGTCATCCGAGAGCATTGATACTCTTTCAGCAGCTCGTGTTCGACGGGTATTCGGTGCCCCGGCGGCCAGATGCCGCTCACGATTTTGCTTTCGATATCCTTCAGAATTCTCTGATGAATTGGGACCAACGCTCGCCTTGCTCCGGCAATGAACTCAGTGTCCGTGAAGCCGCTTCTGTCAGATCGATTGGACATCATACGGCATAATTCTTGCGTTCGTTATGTTTTGTGTTTGACAGTGTAGGCGAGGCTGTATCTATTTGTATAGACAAAAAGGTCA
The DNA here is from genome assembly GCF_030182565.1 of Rhizobium centroccidentale. NCBI lineage: Bacteria > Pseudomonadati > Pseudomonadota > Alphaproteobacteria > Hyphomicrobiales > Rhizobiaceae > Rhizobium > Rhizobium centroccidentale. Next base: position 397,329 of record NZ_JAQJCG010000001.1, read on the forward strand.
CAGAAATCGACCTGGCGGGACAATGCTTTGGGGAACCTGAACCTTCCAGAGGAAGGGCAAAAAACTGGAGAGAAAGACATGAGGAAGAATTCGCTTCTGAGGGGGCTGGTTGGCGCAGCACTTTTGTTTGGCGCAACGATCTCGGCCCATGCGGCTGACACGCTCGCCGCCGTCAAGGCCGCCGGCACCCTGAAGGTCGGCACCGAGACGGCCTTCGCTCCGTTCGATTTCATCGATGCAGGCAAGCATGTCGGCTTGAACGTCGATCTGTTCGACGAGATCGGCAAGGAGCTGGGCGTGAAGATCGAATGGGTCACCCTGCCATGGGACGGCGTTTTCCCGGCGCTTGAAGCCGGCAAGTTCGACGTCGTTGCCGGCCCGGCGACCATCACCAAGAAGCGCATGGAGCGCTATCGCTTTACCCCGCCCCTGGCCGAAGCAACCATCGCGATCCTGAAAAAGGCGGGTGACAAGACGATCAACAAGCCGGAAGACATTGCCGGCAAGAAGATTGGCGTCGGCAAGGCGACCGCGCAGCTCGATCAGCTCAAGGAGTTTTCCGACACCCTGCCGACCAAGGCCGATATTCGCGAATATCCGGCCTTTACCGAATCCTACGCCGATCTCGCGGCCGGCCGCATCGCCGGCGTTGCCAACTCGCTGCCGAATATCGCATTCGTCGCCAAACAGCGTGAAGGCACGTTCGAAGTCGTGCTGCCGCCCTTCGGCAAGAAGTCCTATTTCGGTTTCATCGGCCTGAAGGACGCCGATCACGCACCGCTGATGGACGCTATCGACGCAGCCATGCTGAAGATCAAGGCCGACGGCCGCATGGCGACGCTGCAGAAGAAATGGTTCGGCGCAAGCTTCGATACGCCTGACGCCGTCAAGGACCCGGCATTCTGATCAGCCCCCGGAAATAGGCCGTGCCCGCTTTGTTGTCGGGCACGGCTGACTGCCGAGATCTCAGCTTCCTGGTCACCACGCGGGCGAACACTCAACAATGTCCATCGAGCTCTTTGGATTGCTTGTGCAGGCATCCATCTACACGGTGACGATCAGCTTTGTGTCGATCTTTATCGGTTTTGCAATTGCGATCCTGATTTCGGGAATGTTGCTGACGGGGCGTAGCCTTTTCGTGCGACCTGCCCAGTTTTTCATCAGCTTTTTTCGCGGCGTGCCGCTACTGGTGCAGTTGCTGCTGATTTACAATTTGCTTCCGGCCGTCGGTCTCAACGTGCCGAGCATCGTCGCCGCCATCACCGGCCTGTCGCTTTGCACGGCTGCCTACCAGGCAGAGAACCTGCGCGGCGGCTTTGCCAGCGTGCCGCTGGGCCTTGTGGAGTCGGCGGAGATGGTTGGCCTGACGCCACGCCAGATCTTTCGCCGCATCAAGGTTCCGATCGCGCTGCGCCTTACCTTTCCAGCTCTTGTCAATGAGGCGATCCTTATTCTGAAGGCATCGTCGCTGGTTTCCGTTGTCGGCATCGTCGAACTGACCCGGATGGCCCAGGATCTTGCCGGCAGCACCTTCCTGCCACTGCAGATCTTCGCCTCGGCTGGCCTCATCTATCTCGTGATCAACTGGGTGGTGGCGCTTGCCGGCGGCTTGATCGAAAGCAGATTGCCCGGAGTGCCGCGATGACCTTCGATATCAACGTTCTGATCGGGCAGTGGCCCGCCATCCTCAGCGGTGCCGGCGTAACGATCATGATCTGGATCCTGGGCACCATTGCTGCGGCCGTCATAGGCTTCCTGATGGCGGTCGCCCGGCAGTATGGCGGCACGGTGGTCGACAAGATACTGGGTGCCGTCGTGGCCGTATTGCGTGGCACGCCGTTTCTCATCCAGATCTTCCTCGTCTATTATGGCGGTCCTTTCGTCGGCCTCGAGCTCGATCCGGTGCCTGCTGGACTGATCGGCATTTCAATCTACGGCGCGGCCTATTTCAGCGAAATCTTTCGTTCCGGATTTCGGGCCGTGCCGAAAGGACATATCGAAGCTGGCGAATGCGTCGGCTTGACGCGCGGGCAGATCATCAGACGCATCCTGTTGCCCGAGATGACGATGCTGGTGCTACCGCCCTGCGTGAACATGGTCGTCATCCTGATGAAGGAGACGGCGGTCCTCTCCATCATCACCGTGCCGGAATTGACGGCGACGCTGAGCGCGATCGGGTCGCAGCAATATGCTTTCGTCGAGGCGCTTTCGGCTCTGGCGCTCTTTTACTGGGTGCTCGTCGAAGTCACCGGCTGGCTTGGCAACCTTGCCGAAACGAAACTTTCCAGATTCAGGTTTTTCAACGCATGAGCGTCTCCGCTATAGAAGTCAGGAATCTCGTCAAGACGTTCGGAGAGACGACGGTCCTTCACGGCATCGATCTTGCTATCGAGCCGGGGCAGGTCTCCTGTCTCATCGGTCCATCCGGCTCGGGCAAAAGCACGCTTTTGCGATGCATGGCTTTTCTTGAAGAGGCAACACGGGGGACGATCTCCATCAACGGCGAGGTTCTTGGCTTCGCCGAGGATTCTCAAGGGCGCCGTGAACGCATTTCCGCGGCGACCAATCGTTCGATCCGCGCGCAGATCGGCATGGTGTTCCAGCAATTCAATCTCTGGCCGCATATGACGGCGCTGGGCAATGTCAGCGAGGCATTGAAGACGGTTCACAAGATGAGCCGAAAGCAGGCCGAGGATGCGGCCATGGTGCAACTCGTCAAGGTCGGCCTTGAGGCGAGAGCGGGGCATTATCCCTCGCAGCTTTCCGGCGGACAGCAGCAACGCGTGGCGATCGCCCGCGCCCTCGCTTTGAAGCCGAAGATCATGCTGTTCGATGAGCCGACCTCTTCGCTCGATCCGGAACTGACCGGCGAGGTCTTGAACGTCATGCGCGACCTGGCGGCCGAGGGCATGACGATGGTCGTCGTTTCGCACGAAATAGGTTTCGCCGCGACCGTCGGCCAGCAGATCATCTTTCTCGATCACGGCAAGGTGCTGTTCAGCGGACCGCCGCAAGAGGTCTTCAAGAAACCGAGAAATCCTCGTCTAGAGCAATTCCTCGATACCTATCTCGATCGTGGTGCGTCGATGTTGCTCTGACATTGCGTCAAACACGTCTGCTGGAGCCAATGCGAGGCAATCGCGCCAGTGGACGTGTTTGATTTTCCTTCCCCGTTGGCCTCACTCCGAGCAGGCAAAGGCGAATGACCGAGCTCATCAAGCCTTGTTTGTCGACGACCTGGGAAGGAAAATTTCGGTTCAGGTCTTAATGGAGCTTGAACTCGCCTTCCACGCGACGCCATTCATTTGGACCGATCAGACGCCGATGGCTATAGCGGACGGAATGCAGCGGCCCGTCGAGATTGGTTTGCCAGAAATCGAGGAACCTGTGCATTTCGGGAAAATCGGGCGCTAGATCGTAATCCTGCCAGACGTAGGTCTGCAGGACGGATTCGAAATCGGGAATGTGATAGAGGATATGCGCTGTGGTCAGCCCATAGCCGTTCAGTTGACCTTCCAGTTCCGATGAAAATCGCATGCTTCATCTCCGTTTCGTGACAGTCGGATGGTGGCGCAAATTTTTGCGGCCATCAACGGATTTTCAACGCAGAATGCCATTTTCTTGTTCCTTTCCAGTGTGTTAGCAGCCACTCAAAATGAGTGCTAATTTTTTCTTCTATCCCTCTTGAAATCGAAAAATCCGAAAACCAGATCATTTCGCGCAAAAAGCTCGAACGAGGTTTTGCACCCGCCCGGACTGGTCATCCGGCCCGGTGAGGGGATCAACGTCATCTTTTTTGCTCAACGGAGGAAAACATGTCGTTCCGACCGCTTCATGATCGCATTCTCGTCCGCCGCGTCGATTCCGAGGAAAAGACCAAAGGCGGCATCATCATTCCCGACACCGCCAAGGAAAAGCCGCAGGAAGGCGAGGTTATCGCCGTCGGTCCCGGCGCGCGCAACGACGCCGGCCAGGTGCAGACCCTCGACGTCAAGGCTGGCGATCGCATCCTGTTCGGAAAATGGTCCGGCACCGAGATCAAGATCAACGGCGAAGATCTGCTCATCATGAAGGAAAGCGATGTCATGTGCATCATCGAAGCCCAGGCCGAGCAGAAACAGGCTGCCTGAGCCTCCACGCCATGAACCATCAGTCTGATAGCTGCCTATTGAGGAGTTAAAGAAATGGCTGCGAAAGAAGTCAAGTTTCACACCGATGCCCGTGAACGCATGCTGCGAGGGGTCGATGTGCTCGCCAATGCCGTGAAGGTCACGCTCGGCCCGAAGGGGCGTAACGTCGTCATCGACAAGTCCTTCGGCGCTCCGCGCATCACCAAGGACGGCGTTTCCGTTGCCAAGGAAATCGAACTGGAGGACAAGTTCGAGAACATGGGCGCCCAAATGCTGCGCGAAGTCGCCTCCAAGACCAACGATCTTGCCGGCGATGGCACCACGACCGCGACCGTTCTCGCTCAAGCGATTGTCAAGGAAGGCGCCAAGGCGGTCGCCTCCGGCATGAACCCGATGGATCTGAAGCGCGGCATCGACCTGGGCGTCGACGCTGTCGTCGCCGAACTGAAGACCAACGCCCGCAAGATCTCCAACAATGCCGAGATCGCCCAGGTTGGCACCATTTCGGCTAACGGCGATGCCGAAATCGGCCGTTATCTTGCCGAAGCCATGCAGAAAGTCGGCAACGAAGGCGTCATCACGGTTGAAGAAGCCAAGACCGCTGAAACCGAACTCGAAGTCGTCGAAGGCATGCAGTTCGACCGCGGCTATCTCAGCCCGTATTTCGTCACCAACGCCGAGAAGATGCGGGTCGAGTTCGAGGATCCCTATATCCTCATCCACGAAAAGAAGCTCTCGAACCTGCAGCCGCTACTTCCGATCCTGGAAGCCGTCGTCCAATCCGGCAAACCGCTCCTCATCATTGCTGAAGACGTCGAAGGCGAAGCTCTTGCGACCCTCGTTGTCAACAAGCTGCGTGGCGGTCTCAAGATCGCTGCCGTCAAGGCTCCGGGCTTCGGTGACCGCCGCAAGGCCATGCTGGAAGACATCGCCATCCTGACGGGCGGCACCGTCATCTCCGAAGACCTCGGCATCAAGCTCGAGAACGTCACCCTCGACATGCTCGGCCGGGCCAAGAAGGTCGCGATCGAGAAGGAGAACACGACCATCATCGATGGCGTCGCCTCGAAATCGGACATCGAAGGCCGTGTTGCCCAGATCAAGGCTCAGATCGAAGAAACCACCTCTGACTACGACCGCGAGAAGCTGCAGGAACGCCTTGCAAAGCTCGCTGGCGGCGTTGCCGTGATCCGCGTTGGCGGCTCGACGGAAGTCGAAGTGAAGGAAAAGAAGGACCGCGTCGATGATGCGCTGCATGCGACTCGTGCCGCAGTCGAGGAAGGTATCCTGCCGGGCGGCGGCGTTGCTCTGCTGAGAGCCGTCAAGGCGCTTGACGGTCTCAAGACTGAAAACGACGACCAGCGCGTCGGCGTCGATATTGTTCGCCGGGCAATCGAGGCTCCGGTTCGCCAAATAGCAGAGAATGCTGGCGCCGAAGGTTCGATCATCGTCGGCAAGTTGCGTGAGAAGACCGAATTCTCCTATGGCTGGAATGCGCAGACGAATGAATATGGCGATCTCTATGCCCAAGGCGTCATCGATCCCGCCAAGGTCGTGCGCACCGCACTTCAGGATGCAGCTTCGGTCGCGGGCTTGCTGGTGACGACGGAAGCCATGATTGCTGAAAAGCCGAAGAAGGAGGCAGCTCCCGCATTGCCCGCCGGAGCAGGAATGGACTTCTAAGGGGCAAGCCCGCTCCATCCTCCAATGGAGCGGGCTCCACAATGGAGATCATGAATGGTTCAGACGATCATCAAGAGATCAGATGCGCCGCTCGATTCGGGCGACTTGGACCTTTGCCAGCGCGTTTTTGATGAGATCCGGGCAGCGGCGGATATCCAGCGCCAATCGGAAGAAAGCGAGCGGATCGCTGCTATAGTAATAGAACTATATCGCCAGGGTGTGAGGAATCCGCAGCAGCTGAAGATATTGGTGCAGGGTGCACGCGGCACTTTTCCAGGGATAGCAGAAGAATGAACAGCCATCGCTCTCTTTCGCGGGAAGATCTGCGGATCTGCATGGACGTCGTCAAATCGATAGCGCGTGGCAAAGGAGTCTCACGTGATCCGACTGCGGTTGCTCAGATCATGGCGACGGTCGCAAGATATTATAGCGGAGCCATGCAGGAACCGTCAGCCTTGCGTGCGGCGGCTCTCTCTGAGCTCGAAGGCAATTCTCGTGCTGAAGGGTGCGTGCCCATCTAGGCGCGGGACCAAGCTGAAGCTCCCTAACATGGCAAGAATTCAGCGATCAGACATCGAAGGAGCCAGATATGAGAAAGGAAACCGACAATATCACAATAAGCGACCAATCCACCGCTGCAATCACCTCGGCGCATTTGCAGAGGTGAACCCAAGCTCCATTTGTGCGCAGGTCACAAAGAATCTTAGTGGATCGAAGCAGCACCACCTATCGAATTCTCGCCGAGCATTTTAACCAATGTCGCGCGTGCCCGTGAGACGCGGCTTTTAATGGTCCCGATCTCGCATCCGGAAAGTCTCGCCGCATCGTCATATGATAAACCGTCGACAATCATAAGAAGTGCGTCTCGTTGATATGGGGGAAGGCGAGTTAAGGCAGAGCGTACGTCAGCCGTATAAATGCAGAGCTGCTGGCGGCCTGCGACCGGAATTTCGAAAAGCCCATCATCATTCGAACGGAGCTGGACCCGTTTTTGGCGCTTGTATTCCGTCATGTAAGTGTTTCGCATAATGGTGAATGCCCAGCTCCTGAGCCTGGTTCCCGGAGTGAAGCTGTCAAGATGGGCAAGCATTTTGCCGACCGTCTCCTGTGTGAGATCGTCGACATCGGTTTCGCTAAAAACGAACCGCCGGGCAAAGTTGCGCAACGCTGGCAGCAGGGCGACGACTTCGTCCTGCAATGTAGAACACGCGGTTATGAGCATTTGATTTATCCTCCTGGATAAATCTGCAATGCTTACTCGTGCAGCTTGTTCCCCTTTCATATTCTTCCGTACGCAAGCGGACAGAACTATGTTCGAATATGTATAGGTAGCTTGGCTTTCCCGATCACAATTTTGCATCTTTGCTTAGCTGCGTGTGATGTCAATGCGCCGCTTTCCCAAATATACGGCGATCATTTTCTCTAATCGCTGCAAGAAGAGGGGCGGGAATTGCTTCGGTATTGACTTGTTCTTGGCGGTCGATCAGTGAAATTATTTTCGCTAGATATGTTCGACTGTGATTGATCGTATTTCTATCGCAATAGGCTCACTTCATAATTGTCGATTCATCATCCGAAAGTGAAATGATACGATCGGTAATGTAGATGCTAGCCCGCTTGGCGAATGTGCCTCGAAGCAGCCCCAACGGCTGTCGCAAGAAGCGGTCTTGTAGCGATCATCATCAAGCTGAGAGGTAGCCGCCGAAGGACGCGTCCGGTCATGAAGGCCGCCAGGGATGCTGCGGATAACTTCAGCCAGGGATATGCTCCAAGTTGGTCATGTGCAGAGGCATCAACCCATCGGATTCCACTGGAGGCGACATTCCTTGCTCGATATCTGATCGTCAGCAGTCGAATTCGCACGATTGCAATTTCAGTTCGTAGCTCCAGCAATTGCAGCTGGAGCTTTTCGCGAGAACCGATCTCCGCGTCGTAATAGGTTTCGAGTTTAGCTGTATCTTCGAGGCTGTCATTCTGATTCATCTGGTACTCTCCTTGTGGCAAATCAGACTCTGCTACCGCAACAGCCCTTGCCCAATATCAACGAATACCGGAGTGCCGGTGATAGGGCCGAGTAGACCCTTAATCACCTGGGCGACATCAATGGTACTTCTTCCAGCCGGACCAATTCACCTGAGGCACTTCAATTATTGTGCGTCATCCTCAATCCGCCGGTGTCCCGGTGTCGAGTTGTTGATGATAAAATTGGCTAACGTGTCATGGCGCACGCAAACCCTATCACCGCGGCCGCAACTATTGTCGCGAGCGGTCGCTCGCGAATCCTATGCTTGACTTCGCTTAGGAGGCCGGCGCCATCCGGCAAAGAGACGGAAGGGTCGTGCGCAGTCGTCGCCGGATCAGTTCGGCTCGCTTGGCGTGCTGCTCGATAAAGCGCACGAACCTCGGTTTTGGCGGCACCTTTGTCGCCGATCCCGTCGCCTGTCGTGGCCTGCCTGTCCGAAGTGATAGGAAGCCTGTCTTCAAATGCATCAACATGATGCCGCGCCCTGCCTCTTTCGCCCGCTTCCGAGGGGGCATGTTTCGGTAAGACTGCTGTATGGGTCGCGGAAACGGGATCGGACGCCGGGAATGTGTCCTCGAGGCCCTTTTCGAGTTCGTTTTTCGTTGCTTGCTTCTGCTGCTCCTCGCGTTCGCTCGAGAGGGATTGAACTGCAGGAGAATCGTTCCGTTTGGGCATCTCTGGCTCCGTTCTTGGCAATCGACTTATCTGACCATAATGAACCTAGTCCACTATGTACGCGGGCACTTACCGTTTGCTTCAGAGGCCCGGCCTGCGGGTCGCAACGACCAGGTCCTCTTCTTCGTCACGCTGCCGGCCCCCGAGGGCTGAAGCTGCGGAGGCGATGAAAGCGCCGACCAGCAGCGAAAGAGAACCGACCAGCGCGGTCGTCGCACCCGCCTTTCTCGCCTTATCAGCCGCTTCTTTCGCCGCTGACTTCGCGTCATCGATCTGTTTAAGGACCGTATCGACGCGGTTGCGTGCATCGCCCTCAGAAAGACCGGTGCGTGCCGAAACAATAGCTGCCATATAGGACTTATCGCCATCGGGAATTTCTCCGCTGGCCGCACCTTGCAGGAGGATGCGTGAGATTTCTGCCGCTGCTGCCCGATCATCGGATTGGGCGCGGTCTGAAACCTTTGCGGGCCGAAGCAGGGCGTCGGTAAAGTAAGCTGTCGCATCCGTCTTCGTCGCTGAGGCAGCGGAGGCACTGACATCCGCGGCGGTTTGCGCGACCTTACCCGCGGCGTCGACCGACGCGCCCGCTAGCGATGTCAGCGAAGACGCTAGAAATCCAGCCACGAACACTGTTGCGAGCGCCCAACTCAGAAATCCATGCGCCGTGTCGCGGAAAAAGACCTCATCCGAGTGGACTTCGACCCATTTCGTGCGCAGCCTCCCCGTGAGGTAACCGCCGATCGCGGACGACAGCCATTGAACTACTATCAGCCAGATGGGGGCGGTGATACCGACGGCCGTCGCCGAGCTGCTTTGGCCGGACCACGGTGACACCATCGTCAAGCCAACCCCGGATCCGAGGAGAAGAAGGATAAGAGCAATGCCGGTCGCGGCGAGTGCGCCGCCGATGATCGGGGCCCAGACAATGGCCGGCTTGGAGGACTCGACCGGGGCTGTCCCCGCAGGCACTTCTTCGATAGAGGACATCTGCGCCTCCTATCGCGTGAAGAGAACGAGAAGAATGACGATTGGCAGGGGAATGCCGAGAAGCCAGAGCAGAATACCTCGACCCATGTTGAATATCCTCCAGACGTGAAACTCACGCCTATTGCAACGGCGGTCGACATTGTTTGTTCCAGATGATCGTTCGCCAGTTAGGCGGACTTTCTCTGGGGTCGATGCTGATAATGCGCGAGGTTCTTTCCCGTCACGACATAAGGCGGCCTGGGAACCGCGGCGCCGGACGGGAGTTATCGGCACATGAACCAGATAGTCGCCAAAGTCGAAGCCGCTGCCGCGGCCGCCGAAGCTAAGCTTCATTCCGGACTGATCTACATCGGCAATCTCGAAGACGGCATCAGCAGGAAGCCCGGAAGGAACGGATTTCTCTATTATCTTCCAAACGGAATAAGGATTAGGGATCGAGATGAGATCGCTCGCCTGAATGCCTTGGCTATTCCGCCCGCCTACACGAATGTCGTGATCTCAACCAATCCGTTGTCCCATCTTCAGGCCGTCGGTTTCGATGCCCGAGGCCGCAAACAGTATCGCTATCATCCGGAATGGCAGTCCGAGCGTGCCCGCACCAAGTTCGATCGCCTCGCCGATTTTGCCAACACCCTTCCTGAGATTCGCCAGCGCGTCGACGCCGATCTGCGCTCGCGCGGGTTGACGATGGAAAAGGCTTTGGCGACAGTGATCTGGATACTCGATAACCTCTATATTCGCGTGGGCAACACCGCATATGCCGAGGAGAACCGATCCTATGGGGTGACGACGCTGAAGAGCCGTCATGTCCAGGTGGAGGGGGGAACGGTCAAATTCCGCTTCAAGGGTAAATCAGGCAAAGAATGGAATCTGGCCCATAGCGACCGGCGGATCGCCAACGTCGTTCGACGTTTGCAGGAACTGCCAGGTCAGCAACTTTTTCAGTATGTCTGCGATGAGGGAGGCTGTCGCCAGATTTCGTCCCAAGATGTCAATGCGTATATCAGGGAAACGGCGGGAAGTGATTTCAGCTCGCGCCAATTCAGGACCTGGGGAGCGACCTGTATGGCAGTCTCGGCCTTGGCCCCTCTCACGGTCGGATCGTCGGAAAGCGCGATCACGCGCCAGCTTAATCAGGTCGTCGATGCCGTTGCAGCGATGCTCGTCAACACGCGCGCCGTTTGCAAGACATCCTATATTCATCCCGCGGTCTTCGAGGATTTCAGGAACGAGCGCCTCGGTGATGTTCTTAGGATTCAAACACGTAGTGAGCGGCTTTTAAAGTGGATGGACATGGAGGAGATCCGCGTATTGCGGTGGCTTCAAAGACGCGGGGCGAGGGATGTCAGCCTTAAAGAGGGGTCTGCATCCTCTTGAACGATCTGATCGGTGGACCGGGCAAGGGAGGCGAGAATTGTTTGACGGCATGGCAGTTGAGACCATTGATGTTGGACCGGGCAGTCTACGGGTTCGGTACGGAGGCAATGGGCCGCCCCTGCTTCTACTCCACGGGCATCCGCGAACGCACATGACCTGGAGCAAGGTGGCGGATTTGCTGTCTCCGCATTTCACCATCGTCTGTCCCGATCTCCGCGGGTTCGGGAAATCCTTTCAACCACCTGACACTGAAGATAGCCGACACTCGGCAAAGCGGGCAAAGGCGCTCGATTGCGTCAGCTTGATGCAGCTATTGGGCCATCGCAGCTTTGCCGTCGCGGGCCATGATCGTGGAAGCTACGTCGCTTTCAGGCTCGCCATGGATTATCCCGAGATCATCACGAGACTCGTCGTGATCGACAGTATTCCCATTATCGAACATCTCGAACGGATGGATTGGCGGTTCGCGCGCGATTGGTATCACTGGTTCTTCTTCGCCCAACCAGGCAAACCAGAACAGGCGATCAATGCCGATCCAAGAAGCTGGTACAAGGCGATCACACCTGAGTTCATGGGGCAGGAAGCCTATCAGGATCTCATGGCGGCGATCCATGACCCGGCCGTCGTCCATGGAATGATCGAAGATTATAGAGCTGGCTTGACAGTCGATCGCGAAGACGAATGGCAGGATCGCAAAGCCGGGAAAAAAATTACATGTCCGTTGCTATGCCTATGGTCGACACGTGACGATCTCGAGTATTTCTTCGGCGATCCGAGAAAGATCTGGCAATCGTGGGCAACCAAGGTTTCGGGGCATGGTATCGAGAGCGGGCATCACGTAGCAGAAGAGAACCCCCTCGATCTGGCACACGCGCTGCTTCACTTCCTCAGAGCACCTTGACGTAAGGTTTTCCGCCCGGTTCTTGCCTATTGCTGCGGCATGTCTTCCGTCAGTTCGTTCAGCGTGGGCGTATGTCGCTTTGCGGCCATCAGCAGATCGAGCTCTATCGACGATGGACCGAAGCGGATGAAGAGATCTTCGGCGATGCGGTCGTCCAAAGCATACTTTTTCTGAAAGTCGGTGAGCGTATATGCTGCGCCTCTTACTGGTCGGCGTCGCTCGAAGCGCCTTTGTTTCTCCATATCGCGGTCTCCTCAATAGCGTCGCAGATCAAATGAATCAGGATGCGGAAGGTTCCCGCGCGGACAAGATATTGCGAAGAACAGCAGGAATTGATCGTGTCGCCCCCAAGCTTTTGGAACTGATTGCTTTAGCCCGGGCTGCATGTTGCGGAACAAATCGCCAATAAGCGCGGTTTGTTCGCACCGCGACCGACAAGAAGTGTCTGTCCCGGTTCTGCAGGGAGGCAGTCATGAGCGGCTATCAGATGGACGACAAGAGCTCTGTCGTCGAACCTTCAAAACCACGTCTGTTGGAAATTCTGGGACCAGGTTTGGTCACCGGTGCCTCGGACGATGATCCGAGCGGGATCGCGACTTACTCACAGGCGGGAGCTCAGTTCGGCTACCTCGCGAGTTGGACGCTGGTGTTCACCTATCCGCTGATGGTGGCGGTGCAGATGATCAGTGCCCGTATCGGCCGAACCACGGGCCGAGGTTTGGCGGGCAGCATGGCGAAATGTTATCCGCGTTGGGTCGGCGTCAGTGTCACTGTTCCGCTCCTGGTTGCTAACGTTATCAATCTCGGTGCCGATCTTGGTGCAATGGGAGATGCGGCACATTTGCTGCTGAATGGCAATTCATTGGTTTATGTCGCGGCTTTCGGCGTGATCTGCATCCTTCTGCAGCTCCTTCTCAAATACAAACGATACGTAGCCGTCCTGAAATGGTTGAGCCTCGCGCTCTTGTCATACATCGCGACCCTCTTTGTGGTCCATGTCGATTGGTCGACCTTTAGCCGCGGTCTCCTGATGCCGACCTTCAAGGCCGATCCGAATTACTGGTCGATGATCGTCGCGATCTTCGGGACCACCATCAGTCCCTATCTTTTCTTCTGGCAGGCTTCCCAAGAAGCCGAAGACCTCAAGGAGAAGCCGCGTGAACAACCTCTCGTCGACCATCCGCGGGAGGCGGAGAAGGCAAATACACGGATCACATTGGATACTGTCATCGGCATGGCCGCTTCCAATATCGTCGCGCTCGCGATCATCACGACGACCGCCGCGACGCTTAACAAAGCGGGCTCAACAAATATCGAGAGTTCTGTCGATGCGGCGAAAGCGATCGAGCCATTGGCCGGACCTTTTGCCAAGATCATCTTTGCAACAGGCATTATCGGAACCGGTCTTTTGGCGGTGCCCGTTCTCGCAGGTTCGGCTGCCTATGCCGTCGGCGAGGCGGCTCGCTGGAAGGTCGGGTTATCTCGCGAGCCGAGCGAGGCCAAGGCTTTCTATACGACCGTCGGCCTGGCGACCATTGTCGGCATGCTCTTGAACTTCACCCCCATCGCCCCGATGAAAGCCTTGTTCTGGAGTGCTGTGATCAACGGCGTGGTAGCCGTTCCCGTCATGGTGATCCTCATGCTGATCGCCTCCAATCGCGATGTCATGCAACAGTTCGTCATCGGCAGAGGCCTGAGTGCTGTCGGCTGGACCTCGTGTCTCGCGATGTTCGCAGCCGTTATAGGAATGGCGGTAACCGCGTTTTTTTGATCACTGCCGGGAACCAACATGTCCCAAGCCTGTTAAGACTGCGAGATCCATGAAGGTCTCGCAATCAAACAAGAGGAGAAACATCATGGCTTCCCAAGGTGGGTCCCACGATCAGCACGTCAAAGCCGGCCAGCAGAGCCACAAGAACACCAACAAGAATACCAACACGAAGCAGGCTTCGTCTCATAACGAGCAGTCCGGGGGCACCCGTGGCGGCAGCCACGAACAGCATGTGAAGGCCGGCCAGCAAAGCCACAAGAACTCTTGATAGAGTTCGTGAAGGAGGTCTGCATAGGCGGACTTCCTTTTAATCCTTATTCGATGGAGGACACCCATGGCATCCGAAAAGACACTCAACGATCTGTTTCTGGAAACGCTGAAAGACATCTATTACGCGGAAAAGCAAATCCTCAAAGCCTTGCCGAAGATGGCACGCGCAGCGCAGGCGCAGGAAGGCAAGGACGGCTTTCTCCACCATCGCGATGAGACCCAAGGTCACGTCGAACGCCTGGAACAGGTATTCGAGCTCCTTGGAAAGCCCGCGCGCGGCAAGACCTGCGAAGCGATCCAGGGCATCATCGCAGAGGCTGACGAAATCATCGAAGAGTTCAAGGGAACTCCGGCACTCGATGCAGGTCTGATCTCTTCGGCGCAGGCCGTCGAGCATTACGAGATCGCACGCTACGGCACACTCATTGAATGGGCCAAGCAGCTCGGCCTGAAGGACGCGGTACCTCTTCTCCAGCAGACGCTCGCGGAGGAAAAGGCGACGGATCAGAAGTTGACGAAGCTGGCAGAAACAGCGGCCAATGCAAAAGCCAAAAAGGCGGCATAGGACTGCAGCCGGCACTTCTTCTTCGGTGCGTTGCCCCGGCAGCGCACCGCCACAGGTCGAACATGACAACCTTTTATTTTGCAACGAAAGATCGCGAGACTGTGCTTGATGATGACGAGGGGCAAGATCTCCCGGATCTCATATCAGCGGTTGATGAGGCGAAGCGAATATTGGCGGAGATGGCCTTGGACGGTATTCCGAACAAGAACGGCGAATACCTTGCTGTTGAGATCGCCAGGAGCGACAGGATTTCGGTGGTGCGGCTCACTCTGACAATGGAGATCACGTACCTTGCTCTCAAGGATGATGGAACCTGACTGTATCCGGGTGAGTCGCCCGTCCCCGATCGTTGCGATCAGATCATTTCAGCATCTGGGTGCGCATCGCGAGGAAGCAATCGCTGTCGCTCTTTGCCAGAAATCCATCTCCTGCTGAATTTATGGGAACAATCGGCCCTTTGCAGGGTTCGCCCCGTCAGCAACGAAAGGTCTAAACATGAACAAGCTTATCAGCATCACCTTTGTCGCGATGGCTTTCGCGACAGGATCGTTTGCGCAAAGTGAAAAACCAACCACATCGCAGACAACGCCCGCCGTCAACACTCAGCGCAACCCTGGAGCTCCGATCGCCGGCAAGAACAGCTTCAGTGAGAAGCAGGCGAAATCCCGCTTCGAAAACGCCGGATACAAGAATATTCGCGATCTGAAGCTCGATAACCAGGGCGTCTGGCGTGCAAGCGCCGACAAGGATGGCAAGCCTGTCGCCGTCTCGCTGGATTTCCAGGGCAACGTGACAATGGCAAAATAATCGACAACAAAGCGAGGAGCATCCAATGCAAACGGTTACTGGACTTTATGACAGCTATGATAATGCCCGCACCGCCGTAAAGGCCTTGGAGGATGCCGGTGTCGCTTCTGATGAGATCAGCATCATCACCAACAAGGCTGATGGCGTCGATGTGGAAGGACAAGGCAGCTATGGCGCGGAAGGCGCTGGTACCGGTGCTGGTATTGGTGCCGTTGCGGGTGGAGCCGGGGGCTTGCTCGCCGGGCTCGGCATGATCGCCATCCCCGGGGTGGGGCCGGTCGTTGCCGCCGGTTGGCTCGCTGCGACCGCTGCGGGTGCAGTAGCGGGCGCTGTGGCCGGCGGGGCGGTCGGGGGAATTGTTGGTGCGATGATCAAGGAAGGGATTCCCGAAGAGGATGCCCATTTCTATGCAGAGGGTATTCGCCGTGGCGGATCTCTGGTCGCTGCTCATGTCGAAGACAGTCTTGTACCGCAGGCTCAATCGGTCCTTGCCGCGTCTCGGCCGGTCGACATTGCACAGCGGCGCGCGAGCTATGTGGAGCAAGGATGGACCCGCTTCGACGAAGCCGCAGCTCCTTACACGTCGGAACAGATCCTGGCCGAGCGCGAGCGCAATCGCGCGCACCGCATCTAGAGCAATTCCAGGAACAGTGTGTAGCGGTTTTCCGTCTGAAATTGCGAGAAAACAAAGAGATGGAGCGGTTCGGCGATTCCGTGAAAAGCTGAACCGCTCTAGGGAGACCTGTGCGCGGGTAGGCTTTCTGCTTGAATTTGCTGTATTTCCTCGGATGGGAAGCGTATCGCAGGCGTCGGCATACGCGGCTTGGAACACGAT